>CAXUDF010000003.1:11131-52729 GCA_964249695.1 uncultured Acidobacteriaceae bacterium | reverse complement strand
CTCATGGGCCGCATCGTAGCCGGCCTGCCGGTCGAAGCCGTGCAGACCAGCGAAAGCATTTCGCTTGCCGACATCATCGGGAACAAGGAAGTGTTTGCGCTTGAGGTCAGCGGCGACTCCATGCGGGACGAACACATCGTGCACGGCGACTACGTGCTGGTGGAACGGACGCGCGCTGCACGCGACGGCGAAATCATTGTGGCGCTGGTGCGCGGCTCGGAGACGACGCTGAAGCGCTTCTATGTCGAGGGCAATGTCGTGCGCCTGCAGCCGTCGAACGCCGAGATGGAGCCGATTTTCGTTCCGGCCGGGCAGGTAGAAGTCCAGGGGCGCGTTCTGGGTGTACTGCGCCGCTACGCCTGACACAGAAAAGCCCGGGCTTCACCCGGGCTTTTCAGACGCACCTGCAGCTTACGCCGTCACGTGCTTGGTGACGGTCTTCGCAATGGTGTCCTTCGGCACGTAGCCGACGATCTGATCAGCCAGCTTGCCGTCCTTGAACAGAAGCAGCGCGGGAATGCCGCTTATCTTGTAGCGCATGGCCGTAGCCGAGTTGCGGTCCACGTCCATCTTCATGACCTTGAGCTGGCCGCTGAACTCCTGCGCAACCTCTTCAACAACTGGCGCCAGCGCCTTACAGGGCCCGCACCATGCCGCCCAAAAATCCACCAGCACTGGCTGCTGCGACTGAAGCACTTCCTTCTCAAAGCTGCTGTCGTTTACTTCCTGAACCGATTTCCCGGCCATGTCGCTCTCCCTTATCTGCTTCGCACCAGCCTGCATGGCGTACCCTGCTCGCGGCTGTTTCGCTCATGTACTAGATGCCGCACTATCCCGGTTCGTCGCAGACCCTTCGTCGCGGCACGGTTTCAGGCCGCCGAGGCTAAAAGCGAAAGCGCCCGTGCTCAAGTAGCCACGGGCGCAGGAGCAGCCCTCCCCCAGAGCTGCCCACCGCTCGAACATAGGTCCGCGGCGCGCGCGTGTAAAGAAAACTTAGGTAACAAATGGTGTACAACGGCGTTGACAAGGGTTCTTTTTACGCAGTCAGCTTCGCGGGCGTGGGCTCAAGCGCGCACGGCAGGAGCTCCGCAATCGGCAGAGGCTCCTGCTGTCCATCTCCCAACGCTCTCGCCGTCACAAGCTCCTTAGCCCTTGGCAGCGCGGCTTCACTCCGCAGCAGCAGCAGCACCCCCGAGCCTGCACCGCTGAGGGTCACGCTCAACATATCGTCTGTGCCGGCGAGTGGAAGCAGGCGCCCCAGGAGCGGACACATCTCGCTCCGGTAAGGCTGGTGCAGCCCGTCCCGGGTGCCGCTCGCCAGCAGAGCAGCGTCTCCGCGAGCAAACGCCGCCACCAGCAAGGCAAGATTCTGCAGGTTTTGAACGACAACCGCGCGCTCGCATTGCCCGGGAAGCACGGCGCGGGAGACCGTGGTCGCAAGCCCCGCTGCCGGCAGCACGAGCAAGGCGTACCAACCCGGCGCAGGAGCGAGCGAGACCGCAAGAACCGAAGGCGCCGCGCCTGGAGGGTTTAAGTCTGGAGCAGCGGCACCATATCCCGACACGGTGAAGCCGCCGAGAGCGCATGCCGCTACATTGTCCGGATGATGTTCCAAAGCGGTCGCCTCGGCAAGCATGCGGTGCTGGTCCCACCCGAGTGCCCCAAAATGCGACACAAGCGCGACGGCGGCCAGGCGCGCCGCAGCAGACGAGCCACAGCCCATGCCCATCGGGATGCCGTTGCGAATATGGAGCGCAAGCGGCTGCGGCGGGCTGGAGCAGTACGCCGCCCACAGCGTGCAATAGCTGTCCACCAGCAGATTGCCTTCCGCAGCGGAGCAAACCTCTACATGGCGCCCTGCGGCGGTAATGGCGAACTCATCGGCAGCGTGCGCTTCGATCTCCAGATGGAGCGCGAGCGCCAGGGCCGCCGCGTCGAAGCCCGGCCCAAGGTTTGCAGAGGTTGCCGGCAAGCGCAGGCGAAGCGGGCCGGGGCGCGCACTCACGCCGACGCGCCGCCTGGCTTTCTACCCGAGTTCTTCATGCCCAAATCCTTCATTCCTAAGGCCTTGATCCCTGATCCAGGACGCGCAGCACCGCGTCGGCGTTCGCGTCGAGCAAAATCGAGTTCCGCTGCGTTCCGGCGAGCGCTTGCCCGTGCGGCCCTATCTCATCAGGCGGCAGCAGCTCGCCTCGGTGGTACTGGATTGTGTAGTCGGAGTCCTTGAGCGTGTGCCCGGTCAGGAAAAGCACCACGGCCTCATTCGAACCGATATGGCCCGCGGCCTGCAGCTTTTTAAAGCCCGCCAGGGTGACCGCCGAAGCAGGTTCGCAGCCGATGCCTTCAAGCCCGATCTCCGCCTTCGCCAGCGCGATCTCCGCCTCGGAGACCTTCTCGCAAAAGCCTCCGGTGAGCTCCAGAATGCGCAGCGCCTTGCGCCATGACGCAGGATTGCCAATCTGGATGGCGCTCGCGCGGGTGTTCGCGCGCACGGGCGAAAGCACCTTGTCTCCGGACGCGCCGTGCAGCAGGTTGTACAAAGGGCTCGCACCCTCGGCCTGGATGACGGACAGACGGGGCAGCCGCGTGGTCAGCCCGACCTGCAGCAGTTCCTCGAAGCCCTTGCCCAGCGCCGATACATTGGCGAGATTGCCCCCGGGGACGATGACGTGGTCCGGGACATCCCAGTTCATCGCCTCGGCCAGTTCAAACGCGGGGGTCTTTTGCCCTTCCAGCCGGTACGGGTTGACCGAGTTGAGCAGAAACACGGGAGCGCGCCGCACAACCTCAGCCAGCACCCGCACACAGCCGTCGAAGTCGGTCCGCAGCTGCACCGTATGCGCGCCGTAGTCCATAGCCTGCGACAGCTTGCCCCACGCGATCTTGCCTTCCGGAATCAAAACGAGCGAGCGCATGCCCGCGCGAGCGGCGTAGGCCGCCATGGCGGCCGAGGTGTTGCCGGTGGAGGCGCACGCCACCCACGCATATCCTTCCTCATGCGCCACGGAAAGCGCGGCGGTCATGCCGGTGTCCTTGAAAGAGCCCGTAGGGTTCATGCCCTGGTGCTTGCCGTACAAACGCTCGTGCCGCAGCTTGTGCGCATTGTTCCGCAGGTGGAACAGGGGTGTATTCCCTTCGCGCAGGGTGACAATTTTGGACGTATCGCTGACGATGGGCAGCAGGTCGCGGAAACGCCAGACGCCGCTTTGATCGATCGCCGCGGTGGAAAGCCGTCGCGCCCGCCAGCGATCGCGCAGCGCCACGCTGCTCTCGGCTCCGAACTGGGCCCCCGTCGACCACGAAGGATAGCGCACCGCGAACAGGTCGCCGCACTCGAGGCAGCGCAGATCGCCCTTCAGGGAGCCTGGCGCCGCCGCCGTTCCGCAGCCGGTACAAAGCAGCTCGTGCGTGGCCGGCGAACCAAGCCGATCGCCGAGGATTGTAGCGCTCTCGATCATCGCACTCATACCCCATAAGCCTAGCATCGCGCCACCGGCTCCCCCGCGGCCAAGCGCGTTCCAGTGACGCCGGAGTAACCGCGCAGAGTCAGGAATACGGAAGGTGCCGACACTCCTCATCAGGAATCGCGCAGCTGCACCGAAAAATCGTATAATTTCGCACATGGCTGCCCTGCTGACACCGCGCGAAGCCGCACTTCGCCTTGGCATCTCGTACCCAACGATGAAGCAGTGGCTCTACCACGACAAAATCAAGGCGACGCGGACGCCGGGCGGCCACTACCGCATTGACGAAGGCGAGCTGGATGCTTTATTGCACAAGGCCAGAAGCCCGGAGACCCCGAAGCGCGAGATGATGCGCACCATTTCGGGGCGAAACCAGTTGGTCGGCAGGGTGATCGAGCTTAAGCTGGACGGCCTTCTGGCGCAGGTCAAGATTTCCATCGGCGGACAGGTCCTGACCTCCATCATCACCGCCGACGCCGCGCGCGAGCTGCGACTGGTGGTAGGAGAAACAGTGGCTGCGCTGGTAAAGGCCACAGAAGTCATGGTGCTCCGACTATGAAAGCTGCGGCCTTGCTCAAACGTGCGGCAATCCTGTGTGGATTGCTGCTCTTTATCAACGCGCCGCCGGCGTTGCGCGCGCAGACGGCTGCCTCCCACGGAAAAGTGCTGCGCGTGGCGGCCGCGGCAGACCTTGAGCCGGTTTTGCCCGAGGTGCTCCAGCGCTTTGAGCAGGCAACGGGCGTCCACGCCGAGGCTGCGTACCAAAGCTCGGCGACCCTGACGCAGCAAATCCTGAACGGCGCTCCATTCGACCTGTTTTTCGCCGCGGACCTGGGCTTTCCGCAGCGCGTTGTGGATGCGTCGCTGGCCACGGAAACAAAGCCGGTCGCCTACGCGCGCGGGACCCTGGTGTTGTGGGCGCGGCGCGACGCGCCGGTGCTCGCGGGCAAGCCGCTCACCCTTGCCGTGCTCCGCGACCCCGCGCTGAAGTCCGTCGCCATCGCGAACCCCGAGCACGCGCCGTACGGCCGCGCGGCACAGGCTGCCATCGCGTCCATGCAGCTGTCGGCGCCGCTCGCGCCTAAACTGCGCGTTGCGTCCAACATTGCTGAAGCCGCGCAATTTGCCGACTCCGGCAATGCCGAAGTGGGCTTTCTGTCGCTGACCGGGGCCAGCACGTCGACTCTGCAAGCTGACGGCACGTACGTCCCCGTGCCGGATTCGGCGTACCCGCCAATCGTGCAAGGCGCAGTCGTGTTGAAGCACGCGGCCGACCCGGCAGACGCGGAGCGGCTGCTCCAGTTTGTCGCCACACCAGCAATCCGCGAGTTCCTGGCGCAGCGCGGGCTGCAGCCGCCGCGCTAGTGGAGGGCGCCGGGAATGATCGACACCCAAGCGCTGCTGCTGACCCTGCGCCTTTCCGCGCTGACCGCCCTGCTGCTGCTGTGCATTGCGGTCCCGCTGGCGGGCTGGCTGGTGCTGGGCACCTCCCGCTGGCGTTCGATCGTTGAAGCCACCGCGATGGTACCCCTGGTGCTGCCGCCTACCGTGCTGGGCTACTACCTGCTGGTGCTGCTGGGGCCCAGGACCGCCTTTGGACGAGGCTGCGCCGCGCTGCTCGGGCACCCTTTGGCTTTCTCGTTTGAGGGCCTCCTGCTGGGCTCACTGGTGTACAGCCTGCCGTTCGCTTTGCAGCCCCTGGTCACCGGCTTTGCGCGGGTTCCGCACGAGCTGCTGGAGGCCGCGCAGTTGCTGGGCGCCGGCCGCGTGGGCACGCTCACACGCGTGGTGCTGCCGCTTTCAAGGCAGGCGCTGCTGGCGAGCGGGCTGCTGGCCTTTGCGCACACGGTCGGCGAATTCGGCGTGGTCCTTATGATCGGCGGCGACATCCCGGGCAGCACCCGCACGCTGTCCATCGCGCTGCTCGACCAGGTGCAAAGCTTCCAGTATGCCGCCGCAAACCGCACTGCCCTGCTGCTGCTTGCGGCCTCCGTGCTGGCGCTTACGGGGCTGTACAGCTTCACCAATCGCGCGGTCCGTATGGCGCAAGCCCGGTGAGCCGAACGCTCTCGGTCGATGTCACGCATCAGGCGGGCTCGCTCTGTTTGCGGGCGGCCTTCACGGCGCAGAGCGACCGGCTCGCATTGTTCGGCCCCTCAGGCGCGGGCAAAAGCACGCTGCTGGGGGTGCTGGCCGGGCTGGTCCGGCCGGACAGCGGCACAGTGGCGCTGGACGGCCGGGTGCTCACGGACAGTCGGCAGGCGCTGCTGCTGGCACCCGGCGCGCGCGAGATCGGCTTCGTCTCGCAAAGTCCGGCGCTGTTCCCGCACCTGTCTGTGGCGGAAAACCTGCTGTTCGGGATCCGCGGCCTGCCGCGCGACGTGCAGGCAAAGCGCGTTGGGGAGCTTTCGGCCCTGTTCGGCATCAAGGCGCTGGCCGACAGGCACCCTGCCCGGCTCTCCGGAGGAGAGCAGCAGAGGGTCGCGCTGGCCCGCGCGCTCGCGCCCGAGCCGAAGCTGCTTTTGCTCGATGAGCCGTTCAGTGCACTCGATGCCCTGGCGAAGACTGCGATATGGCAGGCTCTGGAGCCGTACCTGCAAGCGCGCCGCATCGCTACCCTGCTCGTGTCGCACGATGCCGGCGAGGTTTGGACCCATTCTGAGGTCGTGGTCCGCATGGACGCCGGTCAGGTTGTCGGAACAGGCTCGCCCGCAGCGATGCTCCTGAGTGAGCGGGCGCTTGCGCTCAACCAGCTGCGTTTGCTGGAGCAGCCGGAGGAGCGTTCTCTGGAACGTCCTCTGGAGAACCGATAAAGAGCGGCTCCCGCTCCAGCACCACGCCAAAGCGCCGGAACACACCGGCGGCGAGCGCGTCCTGCAGCTGCAGGATTTCGGCGGCCGTGGCGCGCCCGCTCCGGTTCGTCAGCGCCAGCGTGTGCTTGGAGGAAACCGCCGCCCCGCCGAGCGCAAACCCTTTCGGGAAGCCGGCCTGCTCCAGCAGCCAGGCGGCCGGCAGCTTGCGCTGCGCACTCCCGTCCGGGGCCGGCGGTGCGGGGTAGCTCGGCGCAGACTCGGGCGCGACCGAGCCTGCAATGGCTTCGTACAAGGTGGTTGGGACTACCGGGTTTTTGAAAAACGAGCCTGCGCTGCGCGTATCCGGGTCGCGTTCCGCGAGCGGTCCGGGGTAGATCACCATACCCTTTGCGCGCCGGATGCCACGAACCGTCTCGGCAACCTCGGCAAGGTTCGGTTGCTCCGCTCGGCCGGCAAACGCGCGTGCGAGGTCCGCATAAGCGAGCGATGGCGCCCCCCCGGGCGTGAGCGCGAACTGCACGGCCGTCACAATGTAGCGGCCGCGGTCCGGGGCGCTGTTGAAGCGGCTTCGGCGGTACGCAAAACCGCAGGCCTCCGCGGGAAAGACCAAAAACTCCCCGGTGGCGCGGTCGAAGCAGCGAACTTCGGTGATGGTGTCGGCGACCTCCTGCCCATAAGCGCCGACGTTCTGCACCGGGGTGCCGCCGACCGTACCCGGGATGCCCGCGAGACACTCCATACCGGCACAATCACGCCCGACGGTGCGCGTCACCAGTGCGTCCCAGTCCTCGCCCGCAGCCACGGTAAACAGCCGCTTCGCTCCGCGATCCTCTTCCGCCACGCCAAGGAAGGCGATCCTGAGGACCAACCCCGCGAAGCCCGCGTCCGCGACCAGCACGTTGCTTCCGCCGCCCAGAACGAAGACCGGCAGGCACTGTTCCGCGGCCCAGGCCCAGGCGGCCTGGAGCTGCTGCTCATCCGCGATGGACGCAAACCAGCGCGCCGCTCCGCCGATGCCGAAGGTGGTCAAGGGTGCCAGCGGCACATGCTCTTCAGCAACGAAAGCCGACGCCGAATGGGTGGGTTGCGAAGGGAGGGTGGTCGCCATGCGTCTTCAGGGTACAGCGGCTGCCCCTTCGGGCGCGCGGGCCAGGAACCACTCTACGTACTGGGCAGAATCCTCTTTCAAGGACTCAATTTGAAATCACCCCGATGGTATGGAGCCAGGTCTCAACCAAGTTGGGCCATGCCGTCGCCGGGTATTTGGTTCTGCGTAGCCCGAACGCGTGGCCGCCCTCGGCGTACGAATGGAACTCCACCGGGACTTTGGCGTTGAGGAGCGCAGCGTAGTAGCTCACGGCGTCCCAGATGGTGTCGACGTGATCGTCCTCGTTCTGCAGCAGGAATGTGGGCGGCGTCTCCGCGGTGATCCTGCCGGCGATGTCAGGATTGAGCGCCAGCGTTCCGGCATGCCTGGACAAATGGCCCGGGTACAAGGCGACTGCAAAGTCCGGGCGGCAGCTCTGCTTGTCTGCGGCGTCGACCGGCACGTACAGGCGCTTATTGAAGTGGACGCTTGCCGCGACTGCCAGGTGGCCGCCGGCCGAGAAGCCGAGAACGCCGATCCTGTGCGGGTCAATGTGCCACTCGGCAGCGCGTGAGCGCAGGAGGCTGATGGTTCTCTGCGCGTCTTCAAGCGCGATCGGTGACTGCGGGTAGGCTCCCCAGTACGGATCGGACCGGGGCGCCGGCACACGGTACTTCAACAGAACGCAGGTCACTCCTTTCGACACGAGCCAGTCGCACACCTCGGTCCCTTCAAGGTCGATGGCGAGGATCTCGTACCCGCCGCCTGGAAACACAATCACCGCGGCCCCGGTGTTTTTCCCCTGTGGCGCGTACACGGTCATTGTCGGCTGCGCGACATTCTCGATGTACGTCCAGGGCCGCCCGGCAACAAGCTCGTCAGCTCCGGTGGTCTTCACCGTCTCCGGCCCGGTCATGGGGCGAGCATCCGGTACGGCTCCGGGCCAGATCGCAATCTGCGCGTGCCCGGGCGACGGCTGCCAGGTAGTTTGAGCAGGAAGAACAAGGGCAGTAAACAACATCAGGGCTGCCACGACTCTCAGGCGGGTGTACATGGACTGAGAATGGCTCGCTCGGTCGGGCGAGTCCAGTACCGGCATACAGAATCTGCCGCTTTCCACCTCCGACGGAACAACAGGTATAAACGCCTGGCCGGGCGCAGGCCAGGTTCTTGTATATGGGTAAGCAGGGATGGGACGAGCAGGCCGCGGCGGTTACAATAGAGGTGCGGCCGCGGCCATGTGAGCGCAGGCCCTCTCTCGAGAGGAGACACGTATGTACCCAGAGATTATGGTCATCCCGATGCGCGAAGAGCTGACCCGGGTCGGCATTGAAGAAGCACGGACCAGCGACGAGGTCGATGCGGCCCTGGCTCGCCCGGGCACCACGATGGTCGTCGTGAACTCGATCTGCGGCTGCGCCGCCGGCAAGATGCGCCCCGGCGTCCGCCTCGCCCTGCAGGGAACGGTCAAGCCGGACCATGCGGTCACCGTGTTTGCCGGGCAGGACCGCGACGCGACCGAGAAGGCGCGCGGCTACTTTGGTGCGAACCCACCCACCTCGCCCGCGATCGCCATTTTGCGCGATGGCGAACTGGTGTACCTGATGCAGCGCTACGCGATCGAGGCTAACAACGCGCAGGCCATCGGCGGCGAGCTGCAGCGGGCGTTTCAGGAGTTCTGCCAGACTGCCAACGCGTAAGCGCGGCGGTAAGGATCCAGAGAAAAAGCCCGGCTTGCGCCGGGCTTTTTCTCTGCTCCTCGTGCAGGCTAGGTCGTTTTGACGTTGCCGT
Source organism: uncultured Acidobacteriaceae bacterium (assembly GCA_964249695.1). GTDB lineage: Bacteria > Acidobacteriota > Terriglobia > Terriglobales > Acidobacteriaceae > EB88. Next base: position 43,574 of record CAXUDF010000003.1, on the reverse strand, counting down.
TCAAGCCATTCGGGAAGAACCCGCCGCTCGAGACGCCCGTCTTGCCCGGAGCCGCGTACAGAACCTGCAGCACCTCCGAAGCATTGCGCGCCGTATTCAGGCCGGTGATCGGGCTGGTATTGAAAACGGACTGGCCGTTGAGCACCGGAGCCCGATCAAACTGGTCGACCGCCGGCGAATCAATGCCCTTCGCGATGCAGAACTGGCGCAGCACTGCCTCGTGTTCGCCTTCTGCAATGTGGATCAGCGCAGCATAGTTTACCGCCGCTACACTGAACGCTAGGAAGCCAACGCCGCCCTCGTAGGCGCTGGTGCCGACGGTCTCAAACTGCCGGGCCGCTGCCAGGAAGCTGCTGTCGCCGGTCGGTGTACCGCCTGCCGCCAGGTTCAGCGACGGCATGGACACCGGTGTAATGCCAAAGGCCTGCAGGCCCGCGCGAAGGAAGCGCACGTGCGCCTGTTCGTCCGCGGCAAGCTGCTGCGCGAGCGCGGCAACATTGGGGTCGGTAAAGGTCACCTTCACACCGCCTGTAACCGTGCCAGGGTTAGGACCCATATCGGCGGCCTGGAGCCCGCTTCCCGTGGTGACGTACAGGTAGTAGGAGGCCTCGAAGTACTCGAGGTTCAACGCAAAGTTAAGGATGTCGGCAATGGACGGCGCCGGCCCGGGGGTGGGGTCGACACCGACAATGCCGGTGCAGCCTGCCAGGCCAAGTGTGCCGGCGGCACCGGCGGTAATGCCGGCAGCCTGCAGAAATTTGCGCCGGTTCAAGCCTTGGGACAGCACACCGCCCAGGAGGCCGGCCTGTTCTGTTGCGTTTTGCTGCGTTTCTTCTGTGTGGTTCAACATGTGTTTCTATCTCCGTCGCATGAGTCCGATTGCGTGAGGGCTTCGAGCGCCTGCAGTGAGGCGTCCGCGCTGGGGCACCTGACGATTAGGTCGAGTGAACGACGCCGTTGACACCCTTCGGGAAGAAGCCGCCCGAGGTGATGCCGGTCGGCGGCACGGTCGTGGCAGCCGTTGAAATCCCGTACACGATGCCAAGTATCTGCTGCGGCGTCCGCACCGGGCCGAGTGCCGGGCCGGCGATGACCTGATCGGTCGCGACAGCGAAAGACGTCGTTGGCGTGAGCGTAAAGAAGGTGTTGGGCGGTACCGGCGGTACATCCGTCGCATCGACAGCAGGTGACTTAACGCCCTGCAGTGCGCACAGATAGTTGATGCCGCCCAGGTGCTGCGACTCTGCACCAAGGATTTCAGCCGCGCCTGTCAGGATGAGCGGGTTCGAGACCAGGTACTGTGCGCCGCCCGCGTAAGCGCTGGTGCCTACGGTGGTGAACTGCCGCGTGACCGCAAGCAGCTGCGCCTGCGTGGTAATCGATACCTTGCCGCCGAGCGAGTAATCGATGGCAGGCTGATTGATCGGCGTCGAGCCGAGCTGGAAGATCAGCTCGCGGAGCAGAGTGATGTGGCGCGTTTCATCCGACACCAGGTTCTGGAAGGTCGCCAGCGTTTGCGGATCCAGGCTTAGGAGGCCCGGCAGACCCGTCACAGGTGCGCCCGCGCCCAGATAGGCAGTCAGCGGAGCGCTGCCAGTCACGGAGATGTACAGATTGGCTTCCAGATACTCCAGGTTCAGCGCGAAGTTTAGAACGTCCAGGATAGACGGGCCGGAAGGGGTGACATTCTGGGCTTTTGCGGACGGCGTGTAGGCCATGAGGCCGGCAGCCGCGGTGGCGGCACCGAGCGCGGTAAGGCTGGAGAAGAAGGAGCGCCGGTTGAGCGTTTGAACAGACTTGTCGAGTTCGAGTACCGCGAGATCGGTCGCGAGCTGTTCTTCTGTAATTTTCTCGGTGGGGCAGAGCGGGGACGTAACGAGTTTCTTTGGCACTGGGAAAGCCTCCGGGAGATCGTGGCCATGATGGTGATCATGGCCGTGACGCTGGCGACCTCACGCGCGGACGCGATTGGTGCACTCCCTCCAGAGATGCCCGTAAGTGTTACATCCTGATACACACGTCTGCTAAGTCGTATTCACGTTGTAAAGTGATTCGCATAGCTCCCGCGAATATAAAAAGCTGGCTATAACGTATGCTTCGTCGCGTCGGCACTTAGCGTAACTTCTTTGTGGTTACTTGCTAGTTACTGCCGGACGCATCGACTTAGCTGTGGCCGTCCGTACGCTCCTGCGGCAGCTGCTGCACCTTGCTGTGCTTGACCGAGTAGGTGAAGTAAATAGCCAGGCCGACGACCAGCCAGATGCCGACCACCTCCCAGGTAAGCAAGGGCAGGTTGTACATCAGGTAAAACGCGCTGAGGATGCTCAGGATCGGCACCAGCGGCACCAGCGGCGTTTTGAACGGCCGCGGCAGATCCGGCTGGCGAACACGAAGGATCCACACGCCGGCCGAAACGATCGTAAAGGCGAGCAGGGTACCCATATTGACGAGCTTCGACAGCTTGTCGATGGGCAGCAGCGCCGGCAGGAAGGCAACGATGGTGCCGACGACGATCGTAGACAGCCAAGGCGTACGAAAACGCGGATGGATCGCGGAAGCCCACTTGGGCAGCAGCCCATCCTTGGACATGGAATAGAAAATGCGGGACTGGCCGAGCAGCATCACCAGCATGACGGTGAACAGGCCGAACACCGCGCCGACCTTGACCAGCAGCGAACCCCAGGCGACGCCGGTGACGTCGATGCCGACCGCCACCGGTTCAGCGACGTTGAGGGTGCGGTAGTCAACCAGGCCGGTGAGGATGAGCGACACGATGATGTAAAGAATGGTGCACACCACCAGCGACCCGAGGATGCCGATCGGCATGTCACGGCTCGGGTTTTTCGCTTCCTGCGCTGCGGTGGATACCGCGTCGAATCCGATGTAAGCGAAGAACACCGAGGCCGCGCCTGCCGCGATGCCGGAGATGCCGTAGTGACCCGAGCCCGCGTTCGGTGGGATAAACGGGTGCCAGTTGCGCGCCGTGAACTGCGGATGGTGCAGCAGGAACAGCCCGCCAAGCACGATAAAAACACCCACAATGCCGAGCTTGACGATCACGATAAACGAGTTGAGGTTCGCCGACTCCTTGATGCCGATGACCAGGACCGACGTGACGACAGTGATGATCAGGAATGCGACCAGGTTGAACAGCCCGGTAGCGTGCTGGAGGCCCGCGGTGCCGGTGCCGGGAGGCAGCGCGGTAAGCGGCAGCCACCGGCCATGCAACAGGTAGATATTCTCACCGTAGATAGCGGTAAAGCGGGCAAGCGCAGGAGACGGCGTAAAGCCGAGCTGCTGCAGCATGCTCATAAAGTAGCCGGACCAGCCGGAGGCAACGGTTGCCGCGCCAAAGGCGTATTCGAGCACCAGGTCCCAGCCGATGATCCAGGCCACAAACTCGCCCAGCGTGGCGTAGCCGTAGGTGTAGGCAGAGCCGGCGATCGGGATGATGGAGGCGAACTCCGCATAGCAGAGCCCTGCAAAGGCGCACGTGATGCCGGCAACCACAAACGAAAGCGCAATCGCCGGCCCCGCATTGATGGCCGCAGCCTGGCCGATGAGCACGAAAATGCCCGTGCCGATAATCGCGCCGATGCCGAGCGTGATCAGGTTGAGCGCGCCGAGTGAGCGGGTAAGGGTGTGCTCGCCTTGTTCGCCGGCCTCGCTCGTGAGCACGGACAATGGTTTGGTTGCTAGTAGATTCGCCATGCGCGGCCTCTTCTTTGGGGGTGAACTCTACGTGACAGCGCTTTGCCGGGCTGCGGTCCGCGACCAGAACAGGTATACGGGCACGCCCAGCAGGACGAGGAACAAACCAGGCCAGGTGTACTGCGGCTTGTAGCGCAGCAGCGCGTAGCAAATTGTAACCGCCATGGCGATATATACAGCCGGCAGCACGGGGTAGCCGAGCGCCCGGTAAGGCCGCACGGCGTCGGGCCGGCGCACCCGCAGCACAAACAGGCTGGCGATGGTGAGTATGTAGAACACCAGCTCCGCGCAGATGATGTAGTCGAGCAACTGCCCGTAGGAGCCGGAAACGCACAGGAAGCACGTCCACACCGCCTGCAGAATCAGCGAGGCGACCGGCGTTTTATAGCGCGGATGCAGACGGCCGGTGGCCTTGAAGAACAGGCCGTCGCGGCTCATAGCGTAGTAGACCCGCGAGCCGGCGAGGATCAGTCCGTTTGCGCAGCCGAAGGTCGAGATGAGGATCGCCCCGGCCATCAGGTACGCGCCCGCGGAATAAAAAATCTGCTCGAGTACAGCAGTCGCCACGCGATCTTCACTCGCGTACTGGATGCCGCGCGCCAGGCCGGTCGCCCCCTGCGGATCGCCCGAGAGCGGCAGTGCAAACAGGTACACAAAGTTCGACAGCAGATATAGCGCGAGCACAATGCCGGTGCCGAGGATGAGGGACAGCGGCAGGTTGCGGCTTGGGTTGCGCACCTCGCCCGCCGTAAAGGTCACGTTGTTCCAGGCGTCGGCTGAAAACAGCGAGCCCGTCTGCACGACCGCAAGCATGGTGACGATGCCGACCAGGATGACGCCGCCGCCGCCTGCCGCGGCGATCGGGTGGAGCGTATGCAGGCCCGCGCCGGACCAGAAGTTACCGTTCGAAAAGTTGGCCGCGATCGCCGCGTGATTGCGCCCGAGCAGTACGCCGAAGACGACCAGCGCCAGAAGCGCGAGCGTTTTCGCAGTCGTAAAGATGTTCTGCACCAGCGCGCCCAGCCGCACCCCGAACACGTTCACGATGGTGAGCAGGACGACGATGAGGATGCCGGCAAGGTTGGCCGTGTTGATGCCGAGCTCCATGTTGCCGAGCGTGACCGGGCCCAGCGCAACCGCCGGCACGTGCCCCAGATGCAGGAGCCAGTGTGTGGACGAGACTGAAGGAAAAAACACACCGAGAAACTTGCCGAACGCCACGCCGACCGCGGCGATAGTGCCGGTCTGGATGACGAGAAACAGCGTCCAGCCGTAAAGAAAGCCCCACATGGGCCCGAGGGCCTCGCGCAGGTACACGTACTGGCCGCCGGCGCGGGGCATCATCGCGGCCAGCTCACCGTAGGAGAGCGCGCCGATGATCGTCATCACCGCGGTGATGAGCCACGCGCCGATCAGGAGTGCGGGCGAGCCGGTGAGCCGGGCGATGTCGGCTGAAACGATGAAAATGCCTGAGCCGATCATCGAGCCCATGACAATCGCGGTCGCCGAGAACAGGCCGAGGCCTTGAACCAGAGGCTCCCCTGCAGGCGCTCGTAGCGCGGCAGCTTCAGTTGTGGGTGGAGCCGGGGAAGGGCGCGTGGTCACGTTGTAGCCTGTTCTACCGGAAAACCAGCAGAAAGTCTCGGGCGATCTCGCCGGGAGGCTGTTCGCCGCCGGCGCCCCCGCGAAACAGCGCGCTGATCAGCGCAATCGAATCGGCGCCGGCCGCATGCACATCCGCCGCGGTCGCGAGCGTGATGCCGCCGATCGCGACCAGCGGCTTCGTGGTCTCGACACGCGCCGCCCGCACGCCATTTACGCCGACCGGCGCTTCCGCGTCCGCTTTACTTTCGGTCGCGAACACGGGGCCAATGGCAAGATAGTTAGCGTCGGTTGCGCTGCCCTGACGCACCTGGTCGATCGTGTGCGTCGACAGGCCGATGACGGCTGCCGGCCCCAGCTGCCGGCGGGCCGCCTCGACCGAGGTGTCGCCCTGGCCGAGGTGTACGCCGTCAAAGCCGCAGGCGCGCACCAGCTCTACGTGATCGTTCAGGATCAGCCGCATACCGGGGGGCGCAGCGGACTTCGCCGCTTCCGCGTCGCGAAGGATCCGCTCAGGAGCCGCCTGCTTGGCTCGCAGCTGCAGCAGCGTCACGCCGGCCTCAGCCAGCGTCTGCACCGTTTGCCGCAGCCAGGCAGCACGCGATGCGTCCGCAGACGGGAAGAAGCTCGCATCCAGAATGGGGTAAAGCGGCGAGAGAGCGAACGGCATAGTTCTCACTGTAGTGCCGTTTCTGCCGCCAAGAAGAGCACACCGACCCAAGCCGCAAAGTGGCCCTACTTGGTGACGGAGTAGAAGGTGTAGATTGCCGTGTACGGAACGCTGGCCGTGGTGCCGATGTGCGTGCTGTCGCACCCGGCTGCGGGTGCGGTTCCACCGGTCGTCGCGGTGCGGGTGATGTAGCTGACGGTCGAGAAGACGCCGTTGGCCGTGCCGAAGTGCTGCGTGGAGAGCAGCAGCTGCGGGATGCTTTCCGGCGTCGCAGACGGTGTGCTCTGGAGCGTGGTGCCGACCAGGCCGCTGCCGTCATTCGCCTGCCATACCGGGCCCGCGCTGTGCGTGGCTACCTGCTCGGGCCCGTTCGGGCTGTTAGGCGGAAGCTCATACAGGATGGCTGCCGGAGCCAGAAACACCCAGGCCGGCGCGCCGCCCGAGGCCTGGCATCCGTAGACCTGTGCGCCCTTGCCGAAAGTCTGTTGCACCACCTGTGCCGAGCCGGGGAGACCTGTGGTTTGCGCGGGCGACGAGGCTTGCGCGAGAAGGGCGGTGGTGAGCAGAGCACATGGGATACGCATGCAAGCAGCATGACTCAAGTGCATACCCGCGACAAGGCAAGACTCGCTGCAGCCAGAGACAATCCGCTGCGCTTTCTCCTTCTCAGTCCCGGCTGTCTCGCTGCGGCCGGCAGGGCTCTCCCCCTACTATGGAGCGTATGCCCCGAAAGACGCTGACTCACAGCCATGCAGCAGTCGCCGTAAGCTCTGCGAGCGAGGAGCCGCGCTGGCCGGCGATCCTGGCCTTGTTTGCAGTGGGCGGGCTCGAGCTGGCCCTGCCGCCCGAGCTCTCGTTCGGGCCGGACTGGCTGCTGCTCGCCACTGTAGTTCTGGTGACGATACCGGCAGTGCTGGCGCGGCGGCGCGGGCAGCACCGCCTCAACCAGCTGCTCGGCTTTGCCGCCAACACCCTGGTGACGCTGGCGCTGGTGTGGTCGCTCGCCGTGCTGGTCCGCTCGCTGCCCGGCCATACACTCACGCCCAAGCAGCTGCTGCTGGTCGCCGGCGCCCTGTGGCTCAGCAATGTGCTGGTGTTTGCCTCCTGGTACTGGCGGCTCGATGCAGGCGGCCCGCACGCGCGGGAGCTGCGCGACCGGCACGCGGAAGGCGCGTTTCTGTTTCCGCAAATGACCATCCCGCCGGGCAGGGACACGCCGATGCACGAACCTTCGATCTATGAGGCTTGGACGCCCGGCTTTGTGGATTACCTGTTTCTTGCCTTCAACACCAGCACCGCGTTTTCACCGACCGATGTGCCGGTGCTTTCACGCTGGGCCAAGGTGTTGATGATGGTGCAGGCGAGTATCTCGCTCATCACCATCGCACTGCTGGCGGCGCGGGCGATCAACATCTTATGACTCCCGCTCTACGGCTCCGGGATGAAGGCGAGGGGCGCCATCTGCCGCAGGCTGAAGCCGCCCAGGTTCCAGTGGATAGGTAAATTATTTGCCCCCATGCACTGCCCGTTGGTGCTTTTCTGTTCTGCCCGCCCATCGATGCGCGTCGCAGACGGAACGTCGATCTCGGTGTAGCCGCCGCCCGAGCAGTTGCTCAGGCTGCTGGTGCCGACATACTTGGTTCCTCCCTTTTTATCCTGCGTCAACGCGAGATCGCCGATCACGGCACCGTCTTTGCGGGTGATGTACATATGCGCGCCGTCGTCACGGAATACGTAGAGCTGATTGTTGGTTGTGTTGCGCCAGACCTGGACCGTTTTCGCCGCTCCGCTTTGCGTTGCCGGCTGGGACGGCACTGCGGAGGCCGCGAACGTGTTCTGCGGCCGCGGCGCGAGGCCGGGCGTACCGGGACGGCTTTGCGTCAGAACGTTCATCGGCGCGGTTGCGTATCCGAGAGCATCCAGAGTCTCCATCGCGGATTGCATCTTGACCGCGACCGAGAGTTTGTAGTCGCTGCGCGAGGTTTCCTCGTCGTGGATGCCGATCAGCTGGCCGCTGTCGTTGAACACGGGCGCGCCGGAGTAGCCCTCGCCGACCGAAACCTGCGTGTACTCAAACTGCTGGGCGTTGCCGCTGTGGCTCAGCCGCACGATGTTGTTAGGCACCGGTTCGCCGTCGCCGTTCAATGTCCAGACATGCTCGGACGCTTTGAGCTCGGCGTTCGCGGCCCAGGCCAGCGGGTGGAGGCCGGCCGGCAGGTGAAAAGTCGCCGTCGGATGCGCTTCCAGCACAGCCAGGTCCAGCGCGTCGCTGCTGTCGGGCAGCGCCTGGGCCGGCAGAGTAAGCGCGCGATCCGAGCTGAAGCCAATCTGGATGGTGGCCGCGTCGTGAACAACGTGCTGCGCGGTCAGGATCCGCAGCACGCCGGGACTCACCTGGATCAGGATGCCCGTGCCTGTTTCCTTGGCAGCCTCCTCCGGCGGCCTCTGCTTGCTGCGCTCGACGCGGATGCTGACCACGCACTTGCCGAGGGTGGCGAAGTCGGGCGTCTGCGCGAGGAGCAAGCCCGGCCAAACGAGCGTACCCGCGAGAGCGCCGGCGACACACCATCCGAAAACACGATGCTTTAACCCTGTGACTTTCATGGCCGCCTTCCTCCCGCGAGTGTCTGGTCCCACTTCAAACGCGCTCTTGTTCGTTCCAGTGCTTCTTTTCATGACTAAGTCTCTGCCGATCAATCCACCAGGACCCGCATGCAGCCAAGCCGCCCAGCACGGTCGCGATCACTGCCAGTGTGGTCGCAGCTGCGATCAAAGACTGCGTATGCCGTCCTTTGTTAATGCTGTCAAACAAGCTGATCGCATAGTTCGTTGATTCCCTTGAGTACTCGCCGAAGACCTGAATGGCTCTCGACTTACCAGATATCACCAGGTTCATCGACGCTGGACCGTTCTTGGCGCGAACCCACTGGAGGCGCTGGATGCTTCCATTCCGTACGCGCACCAGGTGCAGTCGGCCTTCGCCCAGAGCAACTTTTTTCTCGTCCGCAAGTGGAATGTCGAGGGTGTTCTCAGTGCCGATCAAAGCCGACTCATCGCGCTGCTCCAGATACACATCGCTGTTTGCGGAAAGGCCGATGCTTTGCTCGTCCGGCAGGGACTCAATGCCGCCGCCTTCGACAAAACTTAGTACCAGGCCATTCTGGCCCGGACGCAGGAGCCACTCGCCCCTGGCCAACGCGAGGCCATTCTCGCCGTGTGTCTCCATCGCGGAACCAAGGACTTGGCTTTGCGGTCCGGCAGACACGACACAGTGAGACTCTGAGCGGTTCGCCGGCAACTCCAGCTGCATGCGCACACCACCGTCGAAGATCGTCAGCGTGACGACGGTTTGCGGGTCGAGCACCAGGGAAGACAAACGCACATTCTCGAGTTGCAAAGTGTGCTCGCTGCATGGAATGGACGTGGAGGCCTGCTCGCTGAGCGGGTCAAGCCCAATGCAGCCGCGAACAGCGATGTCGAGAGAGCCGTTGGATGGAGCGAAGAGACCCGTTCCATCCTCTCCGGCTTCGCTGCTTGCTGTTGTAAACCGGACCGCGGTGGTGTGGACCCGAGCAGTAAACGAGGTAGGCCAGTCTCTGAAAAAAGCCAGCCATATGGCTCCTGCCAAAACCGCGACGGCAATCAGCACAAAAACGGTCTTAGCAGGAAAATGCCGCCACATGGAACGCCTGGACCGCCGTTCGCGGCGCAGCGTAAATCGCCTCCCAGCCAAACGTCCGCCGGCTGCGCGTTCCCCGGCCATCAGGGATGCAGCCCCGCGTGGACAAAATGAACTTCCGCGTCCAGGCCATCTCCACCGGCGTCGTTTGCGTACTCGCCCTCGATCCGGACAACCACCGGCACCGGTCCGGTGGGCAGATCTTTCGCGCTGAGCGCAAAGGCAACCGGCATGCCGCTGTTGATCGCCCGCAGGCTGGGCTTCGTGAGGCACTCACGGACGGCGCCAGCGGCGGCAACAGTGCACTTGACGGTGCGGAGCGCCCGGCGGCTTACCAGGTAGAGCCGGTACTCGCTAATCGCCGATGGAGAGGTGCTGGTTGAATACAGCAGCACCGGTGCGAGCAGGTCAGGCTGCGCGCTGCTGCGCATGTGAACCACCACGCCGAGGTTATCGAGGTCGACATGGCTGGGCACGAGCACGTCACTGACCGGCCATCCGGAAAAGCTGTTCCACATGCCCGGCGCGCGGGCAATCTTGCTGTCGAGCGGCGTCATCTCGTACTGCGTCTCACTCGTGAGTTCTTCCACCTTGAACGACTCAATCGAGGCGCCCGCGGGCAGGTAGTACATCACGCGCAAACTGCCGTCTTTGAGGGCGTTGTCTGTGTTCCGGAAACCGAAAAAGCCGCGTATCTCATAATCGGCCTTAGCGTTGGGTCGGTCGACCAAGCCCTCATAGCGATTGGGCCAGCGCTTCAGACCCGGTGACGGCGAGCTTTGCGGCTGCGCCGGACCGGACGTGAGAAACAGGAACGAAATCAGCAGGCCGACGAGCGAGGAGCGGCGCATGGCAGGGAGTATAGCTGCGCTGCTTACAGTACCAAAGTAATTTCTGCCTGTTTTTGCTTGCCTGCTACAGGACTTCGCCTGTTCTCCGCCTTGATCGTTTAAGACTGCGCGATGGTGCGTTGAGGGCTACTCGCCGAGCGCGGGCAGGTGGCCGCTTTCAGCGCGGCGCTCTTTCTCGCGGTCGAAGAAGCGCTCCATAAACTTGGTGTCGAACTCGCCGCGGCGAAACTCCGCATCCATAAAGATCTTGCGGTGCAGCGGCACCGTCGTATGGATGCCCTCGACCACAAACATCTCGAGCGCCCGCTCCATACGCGCGATCGCTTCTGGCCGGTCTTTGCCGTGCACGATCAATTTGGCAATCAGCGAGTCATAGTAGGGCGGCACCACGCCCTCAGCGTACTGTGCTGTATCCACGCGTACACCGTTGCCGCCGGGCAGGTTGAACGCGGTAATCCTGCCGGCCGAAGGCGTGAATTTCTCCGGATGCTCCGCATTAATGCGGCATTCGATTGCGTGTCCGCGGATCGGAATCGAGTCCGGCAGGATCGCCGAAAGCTTCTCCCCGGCGGCCACCCGCAGCTGCGCCTTCACCAGGTCCACGCCGGTCACCATTTCCGTGACCGGGTGCTCCACCTGGATGCGGGTGTTCATCTCGATGAAGTACAGCTTGCCGTCCTCATCCATCAGAAACTCGATGGTGCCGGCGTTCTGGTAGCCCACATCGACCAGCGACTTGCGGATCGTCTTCCCAATTTCCGCGCGCAGCTTTTCGGTCACCTGCAGCGACGGCGCTTCTTCAATCAGCTTCTGGTGGCGGCGCTGGATGGAGCACTCGCGTTCGCCGAGCGACAGCACGTTGCCATGCTCATCAGCCATCACCTGGAACTCGATGTGGCGCGGCCGCTCAATGAATTTTTCCATGTACAGGTCGCCGTTGCCGAACGCGTTTGCGGCTTCGGTGTGGGCGGCCGCGTACAGCGCCGGCAGCTCACTGGCAGCGCGAACGATGCGCATGCCGCGGCCGCCGCCGCCTGCCACTGCCTTCAGGATGACCGGATAGCCGATGGTCTTGGCCCATTCCGCGGCCTCGCGGTCGTCGAGGAGGATGCCGTCCGAGCCCGGCAGGATCGGTACCTTCGCTTTTTTCATGGTCTGCCGCGCCATCGACTTTTCGCCCATCATGCGCGTGACCTCGGGCGGCGGCCCGATGAACTTGATGTTCGACTCGCGGCACACTTCGGCGAAATTGGCGTTCTCGCTCAATAGCCCGTATCCCGGGTGGATCGCGTCGACATCGGCGATTTCGGCCGCGGCGATCACGGCCGGCACGTGCAGGTAGCTTTCCGACGAGCGCGGCGGCCCGATGCAGATCGCCTCATCGGCGAAGCGCACGTGAAGCGAGTTGCGGTCGGCCTCGGAGTACACCGCGACCGTGCGGATGCCCAGCTCCTTGCACGCGCAAATGACGCGCAGGGCGATCTCGCCCCGGTTGGCGATTAACACTTTACGAAACATAGAGATTGCTTCTTTCCAGTCCGGCAGGAACCGGGCAACGCTGCGGGCTTCGCGTGGTTGCGAGCGAAAGCGGCTTACCGAACACGCACAGCAAACAACGGCTGGCCGTACTCCACCGGCTGGCCGTTCTGTACCAGCTGTTTCACGACCTCGCCGGCCACGTCGGACTCGATCTCGTTCATCAGCTTCATCGCTTCCACGATGCACATGGGCTGGCCGAGTTCGACGACGTCGCCGATCTTGAGAAATGCGGGCGAGCCCGGCGAGGGCGACTCGTAAAAGGTGCCAACGATCGGCGATTTGACGGTGTGGAGCGCCTCTTCCGCGGCCGGCGAAGCGTCCACTGTGGGCACGGTTGAAGCTGTTACGGCCGAGGCGGGTGCCGGAGCCGCGGAATGGCCGCCGCCAAGCAGCCGCGCCAGCATGAGAGGGTCAAGCGCGAGTCCCCCGGATGCACCGGCCTGCGCCGCCGCCGCCATCGCGCTTTCAAACTTCAGCTCTACCTTCAGCTCGCCGCGTTCCAGCCGAAACTCGCCAACCTTTTTTGCTTCAAGGAACTCGATCAGCTCCTTGAGCGCTGCTATCTCTTCCGGGTTCATCCACTCTGTCTTTCTTCGCTTCTTACAGCGTCAGCAGCTGCTTGGGAGTCGGCGTCAACACACGCGCACCGCTCTCCTCCACAACGACCATATCTTCGATCCGTATGCCGAACCGCCCGGGCAGGTAGACGCCCGGTTCAACGGTCACGACCATACCCTTTGCCAGCAGATCCGGCACCTTTGCACCCAGGCGCGGCCCCTCGTGTATCTCGAGTCCCAAGCCATGCCCGGTCGAGTGCGTAAAGTACTTCCCCAATCCTTCGCGCCGCAGCACACCGCGCGCCGCCCGGTCGATTTGCGACGCGGCAACGCCCGGCCGGACCGCGGCAATGCCGGCTTCCTCTGCTTGAAGAACCGCCGCATAGGCTGCCCGCTCTTCCCGCGTCGGCTTGCCCAGGTACACGGTCCGTGTCATGTCTGAGCAGTAACCCCTGAGCATAACACCGAAGTCGAGGGTGACGAACCCGCGCCGCGGCAGCCGGGCCGCGCTCGCGTGGCCGTGCGGCAGGGCGGAGCGCTCCCCGGAGGCAACGATGGTTTCAAACGACATCGCATCCGCGCCGCCGCGGCGCGCCGCGTACTCAAGCTCGGCCGCAATCTCGCGCTCAGGCACGCCGGCGGCCAGGTGGGGCAGCGCTGCCTCGAAGATTTTGCAGCCCAGCAGCGCTGCTTCCTCGATCCTCTCGAGCTCGGCGGCGTCTTTTAGCTCACGCAACTGGGCGACGGGCGAGGCGGCGAGCGGCTGGAAGAAACGGCGGCGCGCCGCCTTCCCGGTGCTCTCCGGCAGGCTTGCCTCCATGCGCTCCAGCGCGGCGACCGGGGTGTGCTGGGCGTCGTAGGCAACGCCGGGGACCCCGGCGGCCGTCAGCAGGGCAACGGCCTTGGCAAGCAGCTGTTTTGCGATGATGACCCCCGCGCCCGAGCCGTTTGTTTCTTCGCGGGCCTGCGTGGTGTAGCGGCCGTCAGTCAGCAGGATGGTCCGACGCGGCAGCAGCAGCAGCACGGCGTTTGAGCCGGTAAACCCGCACAGGTAGCGGATGTCCGGCCCGTGCGTGAGAAGCAAGGCACCGGCCCCGCTCTGCTTGAGCCGGGCCCGCAGCGCCCTCAATCGTCCTGGATGATCCATCACTTCCATAGAAGATATAGGAAGTGTGGTGCACAAGCGGGTTCGCCTGCCGGGGCAGGCGAACTCAAGGGCTTACGCTTGAGCCGTTCATAGAAGCCACTGGCAAAGCGCAGAACACCGCGCTGCCCCGCCACCCCTCACTTCGAGCGAACGGCGATTACCTCAATCTCGACAAGCGCCCATGGCGCAGCCAGCGCGGCCACCTGGAAGGCGCTGCGGGCCGGCTTGTTCGGCTGGTCGGTGGTGCCGAAGAACTGCTTGTAGCTCGTTTGCAAGCCCTCGAAATCAAGCTTGCCGCCCTTTGCCGGGTCGCCCGCGAGAAACACCGACATCTTCACCACGTCCTTCATGTCGAGTCCCTGCTCTTTCAGGAGCGCCTGAATCTTGCCCAGCGCCGACAGAGCCTGTGTCTGCGTGTCGCCGTACACGGCCGCAGTCCCCTTCGCCGGGTCGGCCGGGGTTACGGGTGAGGCAAGCTGGCCGCTCAGGTACAGCGTGTCCCCGGCCCACACCCCGTTTGCGATGGGGCTTTTCTCGTTTGGTTGCAGGTGCTTGACTACTACCTGTGCGGGCGCGGCCGCCGCTGCTGCCGCAAGACACCCCACGAGAATCATCGTTCTTTGCCAGGAGCCAATCATTCCGAAACACGTCCTTCCTCAACGAAACAGAGTTTACGCACGAGTGAGCGGACGGCTTGCAAGCTGCGCCGCCTTGGTACTATCCGCAATCAAGCCGACCGCGCGCAGGGAACTAAGCGCCGCGCCCTCCTGCCAGCCCACGATGTGGCTGCAGTGGTCGCCGGCAAAGTAAATAGGACCATCGGGCTGGATGAGGGTCTCGTAGCCGGGGTTTGTCTTGGTTTTGGCGGCTGCGGGATGCGAAGGCTGGCCGGTGCGGTTCACACCGGCACCAGGAGCGCGCTCCTGCCCGGGACCGTAAGCAGCGATCCACGAGCCTTGGTTGTGGGGCACGTAACCCCAGCCGACGTAGATAGGCTTTTCGAGCTCCTTGCCATGGCCGGGATGGAGGCGGTCTATGGATTTGCGGCTTTCGGCGAACTTTTGCTCAAGCGTAAGCTTGCCGAAGTCAGAGCTGCGCTCGTCGGTGTAGCCGCTGACAAGGATGCCGCGCTCAGACAGGATGCCAGCCGATGGGAACCAGATGGGGCTGCAGCCCTCGGTAACAAACTCGAGGCCGCCGTAAATGTTGTAATCCTGCTCCCAGAAGCGTCGGCTCTCCCAAGCCACCTTGTAGGCGTGCGCGTAGCTGCACTCGTCGATGACTTTTTTGTAGGGTGCGGAAAAGTCATTGGGGATCTTGCGCAGGATGGTCAGCGGCATGGCGCAGATGCAGTACTGCGCCTCCATCTGCTGCGGGCTGCCGTCCTTGGTATAGCCGATGCGGACGCCGCTTGCGGTTTTGCGGATCTCGGTGACCGGGGCGTTGTACTGCACGAGGTCGCCAAGCGACTTGGCAAAGGCATAGGGAATGCGGTCCATGCCGCCGACCGGCTGCATCATGGTCGCCTGCATGTCGAAGGCTTCCTCAAAGAGGATGCCCTGCCAAAAGTCCTCGGCCAGCAGGGTGTGCATGTCGATCGGCTGGCTCAGTACGCCCGCATCCTCGCCGGCGCCGGCTGGCTTCAGGTAGCCGGCGCGGTCGCTGCCGTTGTACTTGCCCGCTTCGTCGAGCGGGCCGTAGATGCGCAGGAACGCGAGCATGCGGTCGCGGTCGTCCTTCGAGAAATCGGCGTCGAGCCCGCCGGAGCTCATGCACTTCATCAGCAGCTCGCTGACGTGGCCGCGCGTGTCATTGGCAACCTCGCGCTGCACCATCGGCTTGCCGCCGTTGGCCTTGTCGTTCTGCAGAAAGGAGGAGCGGCTGGTATTGACCTCGACCTGAAGCTCCACGCCGAGCTTGCGGCAGTAGCCGAGGATAGTGGTGTGGATGGAAGGCAGCCGCGCCGGGCCGACATTCTGGTAGTGGCCAGGGTCCCAGGAGCTGGTCTGCGCGGCAAAGTCGTCAAGGATGACCGTGTCACCGCCGCGCACGGTGTAGTTGCGGCCGCCGGGGCGCGCGCGCGCCTCCAGCACCGTACAGGAGTAGCCTGCGGCGCGCAGCTCGTAAGCTGCGACCAGGCCGGCGATGCCGCCGCCGAGGATGACGACCTTGACCCCGGCGCCGGAGCCGGCCGGCAGCGCAAGCGGCGCGGAAGCCTCCGAGGACGGCATAAGGCCAAGCGCGTGCATGCTGAGAAATGCTGCGTTGACGCCGCCGGCCATGCCGACGCGCGCCAGAAAATCACGACGAGTAAAACCCATACTTCCCTGCTCCTCTAAATAACTGCTGCCAAGCTGCAGATAACAAGGGGCGCGACGCACTCGCCGCGCCCGGCACTTATGAGTTAGAAGATAATCTTAAGTGCCAACTGCGTGTTGAACGGCTCGCCCGGCCCAATGCCCGGTGCGCCGTTGTAGTTGCCGATTGTGGTCTTGATTGTGCCGAAGCTGGAATCGCTGAAGGTAGAGTCTGGCGGTGCCAGGTTGGTGTGGTTGAGTAAGTTAAACATCTCGACCCGGAACTGCGCCGCGATTCGTTCCGTTACATGGCCGTCCTTGAAAATGGAGAAGTCAACGTCCTCGTAGCCCGGTCCGTAGAGCGAGTTGCGCGCGGCGTTGCCGTACGCGTTTACGGGTACGGTGAAGGTGGGGCTGCTTGGATTGTTGACAAACCAGCTGAGACTGCCGCCGTTGTTCACGATCTTGCGAGGGCCGGCGATCAGCGATCCAACCATGTTTACGCGGTCCTCGTTTTCACCCGTGCCGCTTGAGTCTGTGCCTGTGTATACCGTGTAAGGTGTGCCTCCGCGAAAGGTAAGCAAACTGTTAAGCTGCCAGCCTGCGCCGAGCCAGTGCGGACCACCCAAGGACGGTACGGCGTAGTTCAAGTAAGCCACAAAGGTATTGCGAACATCATAATCGGAGTTGCTGTAATTTCCCTTCAGGTTAAACGAGTTTTCCGGCGACTGGTTCCGGTACTGGCTTAGCTCGTCAAGGCCATGCGCCCAGGTGTAAGCGAACTGCGACGTGAGCCCGTGCAGGTTCGTGGAACGGATTGTCGTCTGAAACGAATTGTAATTCGAGGTCCCGGCAGACGTGACTGTATTAATCACGCCGTAGAACGGGAACTGCGCCCCGTAAGGCCGTGTTGCATTCTGCGCGAAGGTGCTCTGCGCACCGGTGCAGGTGCCGCCGACCGGCGTACCGGCCGGGCAGATCCCCGTACTGCCCACGGCGGCCTGATTGCTGTCGAGAATAACCAGCAGTTTGCGGCCTTCGGAGCCGACGTAGCCGAAGGTTGCAAGCAGATTAGGGCCCAGCTTCTGCTCGATATTCACGTTGAAGTTGTAATCGTAGTCGCTGCGGAAGTTCGGGTTCACAGAGAACAAGTTGTAACTCTGCGTGGGCGAAAAGGCTGCCGTTGCGGGAAACAGCGCGGCACCGTTGGTTGGGATGACCTGGAAGTTTTGCCCGATATTGGCAGCGGGATTAGGGCCGGCTGGATTACTTTCAGCTCCGGATGCGCCGTTATTCGGCGGCCGGTTATCGAGGAACGGATTAAGGTTCGGCTCGTCGAAAAACACGCCAAATCCAGCGCGCACCACGGTCCTCGATGCAAGCGAGGGCTGCCAGGAGAAGCCGATGCGCGGGCTGGCATCGTCATGCGCGGCTGGGTACAGGCTGCTGATCTGGTTGCCCTGGAAGGCGATGCCGGGCACCGGAAGATTTGCGATATTTGGACGGAAGACTGATAGATCCTGCGAGCTATCGTGCAGCGGGCCGAGATAGTCGTAGCGTACGCCGTAATTCAGATTGAAAGTCGGGGTAAGCTGCCAGGCATCCTGCGCGAACAGCGAGTAAGTATTCACAAACACCTGCCGCTTGGTGTTTCCGCGCACAATGCTGTCAGAGTAAGTGCAGCCGGCAAGATAGTCCGCCAGGGCCAGAGTCGGCGTGTCCGTAAACAGGGGCGTGCGCCCGGCATTCGTGGTCCCGGTAGCCGTTTCGCAATTGGTAGCCGCCCCCAGGTTCTTGACACTTTCCGGATCAGCCCAGGGCCCCTGCGAGCCCTGGTACGAGAACTGGCCGCGCTGCTTGCGCTGGTAGAACTCGTCAACCTGCGCGTTGCGGTACTCTCCGCCGAAGCGGAAATCGTGTTTGCCGGCGACGATCGCAAAGCTGTCGGTGATCAGGCCGGTGATGTCGTTGCGGCCCGACGGCGGCGTTGCGTTCGACAGGTCGTCGAAGCCGCTGATGGTCAAGGCGGGCGTGCCAGTCAGCCCGCCTGCCACACCGGTATTCAAACCTAGCGCGGGCAGGTTAAAGCTGTGGTTCTGGTCATAAAACACCTGGTTGAAATAGTTCACGCCGACGAGCAGCTGGTTTGTCGCGCGCGCGCTCAGTGTCGAGTTCAGTACCGCCGAGTAGTTGTACACATGGATCGGCCCTTCCTCGAAGTAGTACGGGATCTGGGTGCCTACCGGAGCAACCTGGCTGCCCTGGCCTCCGTAGCCGCGTCCGGACAATCGGTTTCTCTCGTTAATCTGCCAATCCACTTTCACGACGCCGTTATAGCTGTAGCCGGTGATCGGCGAAGCATTGTTGTAGTTGTTTGGGGCTGCCGGACCGCTGGTTGCAAATGCCGGAAACAACGTGTTGAGCACGTTGAGTTGTACCGGGTTGGGAGCGACACCAAACTGCTTCAACACCGCCAGAGCCTGGTTCTGGTAGGCAAGGGACGGCTCAGTGGTCGACGCCGGACTCTCGATGATGAACTGCTGCTTCTCGTAATTGGCGAAATAAAATAGGCGGTCCCGGAAGACAGGGCCGCCGACCGACGCGCCATACTGCTCGTTGCGCAGCTTGTTCTTGATGATCTTGCCGGAGACCGGGTCCGGCGTCGCGAAGGGTGAATTTGCGGCGAAAAATTCATTGCGATTGAAGTAGTACACCGAGCCGTGAATCTGATTGGTCCCCGACTTGGTGACGACGTTGACCGTGCCGCCCGGGTTCCGGCCTGTCTCCGCATTGGACTCTGTCTGCTCGGAGAACTGATCAATCGAGTCCAGCGGAAGCGTTACGCCGGCGATGCCCTCCACGCCGCCCTGATTGACCGCCGGGATGTTGTGCCAAAGGTCGTTATTGTCGGAGCCGTCAATCTGCCAGTTCACCTGGTTGGCGCGCGTGCCGTTCACCGAGCCGGAACCGCCGGCCGAGTAGCCGGAGAAGCCCGGCGATACCGAGATGAGCTGCGTGAAGTCGCGCCCGTTCATCGGCGTGTTCTGGACGGTCGTCGTCGGCAGTACTGTGGTCTGCGTCGTCGAGGTGGTATCGAGGGACAGGCCGGCGGCGGAGACCTCTACGGTCTCGGCGGCCTGGGCCACTTTCATGGTTAATGGAAGGGAGTACACAACGCCCGCCGATACCGGCACCTTATCCACCTTGATGGTGCCGAAGCCCGGGCCCATCGCAGTGACAGTGTAGGCACCCAGCGGCAGGTCGGCGAAGCTGTAGTCGCCGGCGCCGGAGCTGACCGTTTTGTGCTCACTGGCTGTCGCGGTTTCGACTGCGATGATCTCGACATTTGGGACAACCGCTCCGCTCGAGTCCGTCACCGTGCCTGCGATGCTGCCGCGGAAGGTCTGCGCTACCACGACTGAGCCCGGCGCGCACACGAGCAAGAGCGCAACGGCTCGCCACCTATGTCCATGACAGGCGTACCGGTCACACGCGTGAAAAGAGGAGGCCAGGAGCGCCGTAGCAAATCGTCCGAGGGCGGGCATGGTGGTTGTTCTCGTATCCATGCGCCAACTTAGGGGTACTTTCGTCATCAAAGCAAGAAAAAACTAGGGCACACCTTCTTTACAAATCCCGCGTATAAGAACCTGTTATCAAGGCTTTAAGGCCATGGGGCCTCCGGAATGCCGGAGATTACTTTTGTTTATCCTGCGGTCTTTTTTCAAGGCACGCAACCTGTCCAGAGAGCCGATAAGAACAACGATGCACGATGCTCGCGGGTGACCATGGGTCAACTCCGAAAGATCGTCCCCGCTTTCGGAACTATCGGGGAAACCTCGTGTTTCCATAGCCGAATAACGGTATGAGGCGCGCAGCGGCCGCCTTGACTTAGGAACAGCAGCACCCATGCAGGAGGACAAGCGATGCACGACGAGACATATACAGGGAAGAGCATGCAGCGCAGGGGTCGCATTTCACTTCACAACGCTCAGGAAATGCAGTCGGCACCAAGCTTCGGGGGAAACGATCCCGTTTCGCGAAGCGCGGCACGGCAGGTCATCGCAGGTGTTCTGGCCGCGTCCATGTTGCCGGCCAGCCTGACTGCGGCTTTGGGGCAGGACTACGGTGCACCGCCCCCGCCGCCGGATGCCGGCTACGGCGCGCCCCTGTCCGGATACCAGCCGCAGGGTCCCGATCAGCTTGACCAGCTGGTCGCCCCCATCGCGCTCTACCCGGATTCGCTGGTGGCCCAGGTGCTGGCAGCAGCGACCTACCCGGCCCAGGTGGCCAGTGCGCAGCAGTTCCTGTACCAAAACAGCAGCTACCCGCCGGAGCAGCTTGCCGAGCTCGCCAACACGCAGCCCTGGGATCCCAGCGTCAAAGCGCTTGTCGCCTTTCCGCAGGTCGTTGAAACGCTGAACCGCAACATTGACTGGACGACGCAGCTGGGCAACGCATACTACAACCAGCCGCAGGATGTGCTCGGCGCCGTGCAGGCGATGCGGCAGCGCGCCTATGCTGCCGGCTCACTGCGGCCGACCCAGCAGCTCGCCGTAAACTACGCGCCCGGCGACATCGTGATCGCCCCGATCAACCCGGCGGTCGTGTATGTGCCCTACTACAACCCGTGGGTGGTGTATGGCGCGCCGATCCCGGCGTACGGGCACTACTACTACGGCGGCCCTCCGGCGGGCGTTGTGTTCGGGGCAGGTCTTGCGATCGGCTTTGGCGTAGGTCTGGCGATTGGCGCGTTCACGCACTTCTCCTGGGGCTTCCACAGCTGGGCGCCAAACTGGGGCTCGCGGACGGTCGTTTTCAACCACAACACCTATATCTCGAACAGCGTTACGGTCGTGAACCACGGCAACTACGGGCGGTATGATCGGGCGCCGGAAGCGCGCGCCTTTAACCAGCAGCAGGCCGCTCGCTTCGGCAACGTGGGCAATCACACAACGATCAACAATGTGACGGTGAACCGCGGCGGCAACACCTATAACAACGGCGGCAATACGAACTACAACCGCAGCGGCAGCACCTTTAACAACGGGGGAAACACCGTCAATCGCGGTGGCAACACCTATAACAATGGCGGGAATACCGTCAATCGCGGCAGCGCCTACGGGGGCAGCTACAACAATGGCGCGAGTACGGCGTATCACGGGGCGCAGCCAACGCCGGGAGCCAACGCCTACAGCCGGCCTGGGAGCCAGCCGCAGCAAAACGCCGGCCAGGCACGTCCGCAGCAGCAGGCGCAGTTCAACCCGCAGCAGGGAGGCAGTGCTCGGCCGCAGCAGCAGTACAGCCAACGGCCGCAGGGTAGTTCTCAGCAGGGGAGTGCTCCGCAGGCCGCCCGGCCGCCGCAACAGCAGCACAGTGCACCACAGCAGGCTCACGGCAATGGTGGCGGCCATGAGGAGCATGGCGGCGGAGGGCACGACGACCACCGCTAGAGTGATCTTCGAGAGTGATCTCACGGAGCCTGTAGCTGGGCCGAGCGCAGCTGTACGAGGTGGCTGGCGGAATGGCTTGGATCGGCGCTCGAGAACCTGCTGTCTCTCCGGAGACGCGGGTTCTCGGCATCCTCGACGATCGAGGCTCAAGCGTTTGTCCACGATCCTTAGGGAAGCAGCTTCTGGAAGAGCGCCTTGGAGAAAGCACCAGAGGGCGGTAAAGCCTGCCCTGCGCTCTAGCGCATAGCTCTAACTGGCTTTTTACCTGAGGTGCGCACCGCGCGAACCTTGCCCGCGCCACCGCTCTGCTCATCCATCCAGCTGTCCAGCCGAGACTTCTTGAAACGCCGCCGATTGCCAAGGCGGAATGCAGGAATAGTGCCCTCGGACGCGTAGCGGTACAGGCTGTCCGCGCTGATGCCAAGGTAGGCAGAGGCCTGGCGGATATCCATCACCTCGCGTGCGGTGTTTTCCGGTCCCTGACTGGAAGCAACCTTTTCGACGCGTACGGCACCGTTTTGCATGCTGCCTCCCCCTTGCTCCTCTGGCTTATAGCTGCTTTTCAGCACCCTTTCAACCAAAAGTTGTGCAAGCGCGCGTGTCGACGAGGAGCGGCCGCCCCGAACCGGCACTCGGGAACACTTTGGTAATGAGGGGTTTACCTAGCGTCTCCAAATACGCTCCAGCGAACGTGCTACCGAAAGAGGGCCGCAATCTCTTCCCGATACCGTTCCGCCAGCACCCGGCGCTTCAGCTTGAGCGAGGGCGTCAGCTCGCCGCTGTCGATAGCCCATTCGTCCGCCACCAGCGCAAACCCTTTCAGGAGCTCATAGTCGGCCAGCGAACGGTTGACCTCCTTAATGGTTTGCTTGAAGCGGGCGAGGACTTTCGGGTGCTTGACCAGCTCCGCGCGGGTTCCGCTCGGAATGTTCTGCTCCCTGGCCCAGGGTTCCAGCGCATCAAAGTTTGGTGCAATCAGGGCTGCCACATACTTCTGCCGATCCCCGACCAGGGCGGCGTGGCTCACAAACAAGTCTGCCTTCAGCTTGCCCTCGATCGGCTGGGGCGCAACGAACTTGCCGGCGGAGGTCTTGATCAGCTCTTTTTTTCGGTCCGTGATCGCGAGAAAACCGTCCTTATCAAGCTTCGCGATGTCGCCGGTACGGAACCAGCCTTCCTCGTCAAACGCCTGCCGGGTCAGCTCCGGCCCATCCCAGTAGCCGGAGAAAACGCTGGGCCCTTTCACCAGCAGCTCGCCATCGGCAGCGATCTTTACTTCAAGATTTGGCAGCGGCTTGCCGATCGAGCCGAGCCGGTAGGCGGCCGGCGTGTTAACGCCAATGACCGGCGAGGTTTCGGTCAGCCCGTAGCCCTCAAGAATGCGGATGCCGGCCTGCGCAAACCAGTGCGCGGTATCGCCGCCCAGCGGGGCGCCGCCGGCGATGTAGTAGCGCACCTCGCCGCCGAAAACCTCGCGCACCTTTGAGAAGAAGAGCCGGTCCGCGAGCTTCCAGACCGGTGACCCCGGTGTCCGCCCGGCCAGGATCGCCGGCTCGTTCCGCTTCCCGACTCCCAGAGCCCAGGCGACCACCGTGCTCTTGACTTGGGAAGCGCGCGAGCGCCGCTCCACCTCCTGCCGCACCTTCTCGAAGACGCGGGGTACGGAGACGATCAGGGTGGGCTTCACGGTTTTTAGCGCGCCCATCAGCTTCTCCATGGACGGGCAGTACGCAATCGAGAAGCCGAGCGAATAAAGCGCGTAGTCTGCGTGGCGGGCGGTGACGTGCGACAGCGGCAGAAAAGAGACGGTGCGCTGGGGACCCGTAAACGAGAACTCACGGAGCGAAAAGTTCACGTTACTGGCCAGGTTGCCGTGCGTCAGCATAACGCCCTTGGGCTCGCCGGTGGTGCCGGAGGTGTAGATGATCGACGCAAGGTCGTCCGGCTCGATGGCTTTCGCGCGCGCGTCGAAGTCGGGGTCGCGCGCAGTATCACGCGCTTCGATCAGCGTCGAAAGCGCAAGCGCGTCCTCTCCGGCCGCGTCATCGTCCATCGCGATGATGTACTCGAGCGCCGTTCCGGCTTTCAGCGCCTTCAGCTTCTTGAGTTGTGCCGCCGTGGACACGATTGCCACGCGAGCGCCGGAATGCTCAAGCAGCTCAGCAATCTGCGGCGCCTGGAGCGTGGGGAACATGGGGACGTTGACGATGCCAAGCGAGAGCGTGGCGAAATCAGAGGCCGCCCACTCCCACCGGTTTTCGCTGATGAGCGCGACGCGGTCGCCTTTGCGAAGGCCGAGCTGCTCAAGCGCCCCGGCAAGCGCCCGCACTCGCCCGTAAAACTCAGCCGCTGAGAGGATTTCCCAGCTGTTATCTTTCCGCTGCACACGCACCACATCCGCGGAGCCGGAGTCGCTGACGGCGAAAAAGATGTCGTTGACGTTTCGATAGGCCGGAGATTGCTGGCTAGCCATACCTTGCACTCTAATCGAGCGGCATGGAGCGTGTAAAAACAAGCCGCCTGAGTCGTGCGATGGGACGGCATCGTGCGGCCGCCAAAATCCCGGCTAGCCGCTTCGGCGCGCGTTGGCAGCTTACAAAGACTTGCGCTGAGACGGTGTGAGCAGCTCGATACAAGAGGCGTCGACCTGATCGGGTGTGTGAGGCTCAGGAAGGAACGGCACAAGGCGTCATCCTGAACAAAGTGAAAGACCTGCTTGTAAGCCAGTTCCGCGGGAAAAGCAGGTCTTTCGCCTCTTCGCTTCTCACGATGATGCTTCACTTCGAACAGCAGGTCCTTCGCTGCGCTCAGGATGACGCCACTTTTGGTCGAACGTCTCACCCACCCTCCAGGGCAGCGTAATCGCTCTACCTACGCTGTCTGATTCCGTCTCAGGCCTGCGGCAGCGGCGTGAGCCGCAGCAGTTTGGCCGCATGCGCATCCCAGTCGGCGAGCATGGCACCCGCGCGCGTGCTGCCGGTCTTCGCCCGATGCAGCTCCACCAGCTCCCGGATCGCGCGCTGCGCTTCCCCATCGAGCTCGCCGTACGGCTCCGGACGCAGGAACGCCGGATGGTAGCGGCGGTCTTGGACAAAGCAGCCGTCCTCATCGAAAACCCAGGCCGTGCCGCCCGTCATGCCCGCGCCAAAGTTCATGCCGGTGCGCCCCAGCACCGCGACCGTGCCGCCGGTCATGTACTCGCAGCCATGGTCGCCCACGCCCTCCACCACGGCGAGCACGCCCGAGTTGCGCACCGCAAAGCGCTCACCCGCACGGCCCGCGGCAAACAGCGCCCCGCTCGTTCCCCCGTACAGGGCCACGTTGCCCAGGATCACGTGCAGCTCGCTCTCGCGCGCAGCCCTGCCCTGGCTGCGCAGTACGATCTCGCCGCCGCACAGCCCCTTGCCGACAAAGTCGTTGGCCAGGCCTTCCAGCACCAGGGACATGCCCCTGGTCGCGAACGCGCCAAAACTTTGCCCGGCCACACCGGTCAGCTCGAAACGCAGGTCGGGGTGCTTCTCGACCTCGCCGGAAAGTCCCGCGTGCTGGCGGCGAGCCTGCTGCAGCGCCAGCTCGCCTGCTAGGCGCGCGCCGAGCGTCCGGTCCCCGTTGCTGACCGTGCCCTTCCAGTGGAACGGCTCTCCCGCCGCGTAAGCAGCCAGCGCGGGCTCGAGCCAGGCGTCATCAAGGGAGGCGGCGGACTCGGGGCGTTGATTGCGCTTGCCCGCCCAGTGCCGCTCACCGGTGACTGGTGCGGCCAGCATGGGATGGAGCTCCATTTTGCCGACCTGCCGCACCTGCTCGAGCAGGTCCGTGCGGCCGATCGCGGCCTCGACGCTGGGCAGTCCCAGACGGGCCAGCAGCGCCTGCACGTCGCCCGCAAGCTCCTCAAAAAAGCGGACAATGTGCTCCGGCTTGCCGCGGAACTTGGCCCGAAGGTCTTCACGCTGCGTCGCGATGCCGACCGGGCAGGTGTTGAGGTGGCACTGCCGCGCCATATCGCAGCCGATGGCGACCAGTACCGCGGTGCCGAAGGCAAACTCGTCCGCGCCCAGCATCGCTGCCACCAGCAGGTCAGTCGCCGTCCGCAGGCCGCCGTCGGCGCGCAGACGTACGCGGCCGCGCAGACCGTTGCGGAGCAGAGTTTGCTGCGCCTCCGCCAGGCCCAGCTCCCACGGCGAGCCGGTGTGCTTGATGCTCGACAAGGGCGATGCCCCGGTGCCGCCCGAGTTGCCCGCGATCACGATGTAGTCGGCGTAGGCCTTGGCCACCCCGGCCGCCACGGTGCCCACGCCGTACTCTGATACGAGCTTGACGCCGATCGAAGCCTCAGGGTTGACGCGCTTCAGGTCGTAGATCAGCTGGGCTAAATCCTCAATCGAGTAGATGTCATGGTGCGGCGGGGGCGAGATCAGCGTGACACCGGGCTGCGCGTGGCGCAGCCGCGCGATCAGGCCCGTAACCTTGTGCCCGGGCAGCTGGCCGCCTTCGCCGGGCTTGGCCCCCTGCGCCATCTTGATCTCGATCTCCTCTGCGTTGCGCAGGTACTCGGCGGTAACGCCGAAGCGGCCGGAGGCGATCTGCTTGGTCTTGTTGTTCAACAGGCGCGCCGGGTACTTTTGCCCCAGCAGCTCCAGCTCTGTGTCGGCCTGGTAGACCGCGCGGTCTTCCCCGCCCTCGCCCGTGTTGGAGCGCGCGCCGATCAGGTTCATCGCGACCGTCACCGTCTGGTGCGCCTCCGGGCTGAGCGAGCCGAGCGACATCGCGCTTGCGAGGCATCGAGCAAAGATGGCCGAGGCGGGCTCGACCACGTCGAGCGCGAGCGGCGCGCCGGCCGGGCGAAAAGCGAGCATGTCGCGCAGCGTCGCCGGTTCTTTCTCCACTGCCTGGGTTAGAAACGCCGCCCACGCCGCGCCCGGCTCTGCAGCTGTGGCGGTCGCGCGCGCACTGCCGGTCACGGTCTGGAGCGAACGCACGGTCGCCGGCTGCCAGGAATGCGGTTCGGCGCGCTCGGCCTTACGGAAGCGGATCCAGCCAAAATCCGGAAGGTCTTTCGCGGGCGTGAAGGCCGGCGCGGGAATCGGCGCGGACGCGGGCGCGGCGGCGATGACAGCCACCAGGTCGCCGCCCTCCGGCTCGTCTGTTGTCTGGGCGACCGCTGCGGCTGCGTTTCCGTCAGCGTAGCTGCTCCAGTTCGCGCGCAGCGTCGCCTCCAGCTCCGGGTAGCCGACGCCGCCGAGCGGCGCGGGTGTGCCGTAGAAACATTGGTCGATCACCGAAGCATCCAGCCCGATCGAGTCAAACAGGTGCGCCCCACGGTAGCTGTCGAGCACCGAAATGCCCATCTTCGACATGATCTTCGCGAGGCCGGCGTCGAAGGCCTTGAGCAGGTTCGCTTCCCCGCTCTCGGGCGAGGCCAAGCGCGCCGTTTGCAGCGCAAGCCATGGGCAGACCGCGCCCGCGCCCATGCCCAGCAGCACCGCGATGTGGTGGACATCGCGCGCATCGCCCGCCTCGACAGCGAGGCCGGCCCGCGTGCGAATGCCCTCGCGGATCAGCTTGTGGTGCACGGCGCCGAGCGCCAACGCCATCGGTAGCGGCGCGTGGTCGGCATCGGCAGCACGGTCTGAGAGCAGCAGCACTGCCGCGCCGCCGCGTACCAGATCGCACGCCTTTCGCGCGAGCTCGGTTACGCACGCCTCCAGCGTCTGGCCGGCCGGCAGCAGGCAGTCCAGAACGGCGTGCGGCAGTTCATCGCCGAGCGTGTGCTGCCGCTGGCGCAGCGCTTCCATTTGCCCGAGCGAGAGCACCGGCGTGGGCAGCGAGAGGCCCGGCAGGCGGGCGTGGTTGTCGAGCAGGTGCGGCCACGGGCCCAGCCGCGTGTGCAGCTGGATCACCATGCCCTCGCGCAGCGAGTCGATGGGCGGATTGGTGACCTGGGCAAAGCGCTGCCGGAAAAAGGCGTACACCGGGCGCGGCGCGCGGGCCATGGGCGCAAGCGGCGTGTCGTCGCCCATCGACCAGGTGGCGTCCTTGCCTTCGGCCACCATCGGGGCAAGCACCATCTTGACGTCTTCGCGCGTGTAGCCGAAGCCGAGCTGGAGCCGCAGCAGGTCGGGCTCGGCGAGTGCGGCGACCGGCGTGCTCGCGCTCAGGGTGTGCTCGTTGAGCAGGGCCTCGTACTGGGGCGCGCGGCTGTCGAAGACGTCCTGGATCTCGTCGTTTTCGTACAGCTTGTGTTCCTGCAGGTCGACGCACAACATCTGCCCCGGGCCGAGGCGGCCCGAGTGCACCACGCGCTCCGGGTCCAGGTCCACCAGGCCGGCTTCGGAGCCGACAACCACCAGCTGGTCTTCGGTGACAAAAAAGCGGCAGGGGCGCAGACCGACGCGGTCCAGCGCGGCGCCAACCAGCTGCCCGTCGGTGAAGACAACCGCGGCGGGGCCGTCCCAGTGCTCGATCGAGTCCTCGTTGTAGGCGAAAAAGGCCGAAGGCTTGCCGCGGCGGGCCGGCGGCAGCATGAGCCGGACCGACTCGGCGATGGAGCGGCCATTGTGCGACAACAGCTCGGCGACCTCGTCGAGCGAGGTGGAGTCTGAACCGTCCGGCGAGATGATCGGCTTCAGCTCGTCGGGCAGGGTGGCGTCCCGCGCATCCATGCGGGCGCGGTTGCCCCACACGGTGTTGATTTCGCCGTTGTGCGCGAGCGTGCGCAAAGGCTGCGCGCGATCCCAGGATGGTGCCACGTTGGTGGCGTAGCGCTGGTGGAAGACCGCAAAGGGCGTGGTGTAGCGCGGGTCTTCGAGGTCCGCGTAGAAGTGCGGCAGCTGCCGGCCCGAACACATGGACTTGTAAATGATGGTGCGGGTCGACAACGAACAGATGTAGCCCGGCGCGCCCCGGCGCTCGAAATCTTTCCGCGCCAGGTACAGCCGGCGCTCCATGCCGCGGGTGTCACGGCTGGTGAGCAGCACGTGGCGGATGACGGGCATGGTGGACCGGGCGATCTCGCCGAGGATCTCGGGCCGGGTCGGCACGTTGCGCCAGGCAAGCACCTCAAAGCCCTGCGCAGCGAGCGCGTCCTCGCAGTGGAAGTGCGACTCCGCGCCGTTTTGCGGGAAAAAGAGAGAACCAACGGCCAGCGGCTGCTCGGGCTCAAGCGTGACGCCCGCCGAGCGAAGCAGCAGCTCACGCGGGATCGCCGTGCAGATGCCGATGCCGTCGCTGGACAGCCCGTCGGCGGCGATTGCGCCCCGGTGCGCCAGGCGGCCGAGCGCCTCGAGCGCCTGCTCCAGGATGCGGTGCGAGGCGCGGCCGGTGAGCGTGGCGACGAAGCCGACGCCGCAGCTCTCGTGCTCAAAGCGCGCGTCGTATAAACCTTGGCTAGGCGTGGAAACAGCCGTTGCCGGCTCTGGTGTGTCTGTATTTGGGCGGCCCATAGCCAACTATACGTCCTTATTTGACCGGCAGCAGCGGCCTGTTTCGGCCTTCTGCGGCCTGTGTTGAGCGGAGTACAAAGCCGCGTTGCAGCTTCTTTTCAGGACGGCTCCGGCCGCCGAAATCAGCCGTGCCGTGCAGACAGCGCCTGCCGCGTTCCGCGGGCAGCTTCCGCTACTTGCATACTTATACACCGTTGACGTATTTTTATGCAGTGACGTTCTTCAGCGGCTTCGACGGCCCCAGCTTCGCCCGGTACGAGGCGCCGTCGGGTAGTGCGTCCTCGGGTGCTTTGCAGAGTCTGCCGCATGGAAGATCAACCCCCGCATGACCGCTTCTGAAAACAAGGCCGAGCGGCACACGGCGATCCGCACCCTGCTGCAGGCGGCCGCAATTGAAAACCAGGATGAGCTGCGGCGCAAGCTCGGGCGGCGCGGCTACCGTGTCACCCAGGCCACACTTTCCCGCGATATCCGCGAACTGCAGCTGATGAAAGGCCCTGACGGCTACACGCTTCCGCAGGAGGGCGCGGCCGGTGGCAGCGTGGAGGAGGACGACGAGGACGAGCTGCCCGCGCTTGGGGAGCTGCTTGCGAGCTTCGGCTTGCGCGTCAAGCAGGCGCAAAATCTCCTTGTCCTCATCACAGTCATGGGCAGTGCGTCGCCGGTCGCTGCGGCGCTTGACTACGCGGAGCTGCCCGAGGTGGTCGGCACCGTAGCCGGCGACAATACCGTGCTGATTGTGTGCCCGGATAACCGGCGGGCGGGCAGCTTGTGCGAGCAGCTGCGGACCCTGATCGGGTAACAGACAGATGCGGTGAAAGCCGCAAAAGGGAGCGATGCGGAATCAGGAACAGACAGCGGTGATCGGGGCGCGCGGCTATGCCGGGCAGGAGCTGGCACGGCTG
Source organism: uncultured Acidobacteriaceae bacterium (assembly GCA_964249695.1). Lineage (GTDB taxonomy): Bacteria > Acidobacteriota > Terriglobia > Terriglobales > Acidobacteriaceae > EB88. The sequence goes on along the minus strand of CAXUDF010000003.1, from coordinate 13,727 downwards.
CTGCTCGCGCACCCACGCCTTGCGGGCGTGCCGCCGGTATTCTGCGGGCGCGAGGCCGCCTCGCTTGCCGCGGTTCACCCTGCCCTGCGCGGGCTGGCGAGCGAGGACGCGCTGCAGGTGCACCCGTTTTCCTGGGAGCTGCTACAAGAACGCGGCGTCGACACGGTCTTTCTCTCCACCCCGCACGAGCAGTCGCGGGCATGGGTGCCCGAAGCGCTGGCGCGAGGTTTTCGCGTCATAGATCTAAGCGGGGCCTGGCGGCTGTCTGACGACGCAAACCGCGCCGTGTACGGCTTTGCCGACAATGCCTCGCCCACGGCCGCCGCCCTGCAGGCTGAAGCCGTGTACGGGCTGCCGGAGCTGTACCGCGAGCGCTTGCCCGAGCGATACGAGAGTGCGCGCCTTGTCGCAAACCCCGGCTGCTATGCAACGTCCGTTATCGTCGCGCTCAAACCGCTGGTGGCAGGGGGGTCCGTGGACCTCGACCACGGCATCATCTGCGACGCGAAGTCCGGGGTCTCCGGCGCGGGCCGCGAGCCGTCGGCGACGACGCACTTCATGTATGCGGCTAACAGTCTCTCCGCCTACGGCTTGTGGGGCCATCGCCACGCGGGCGAGCTGCGGGAGCAGCTTGCGCTTACCGACGAGCAGATCACCTTTACGCCGCACCTGCTGCCGATCCCGCGCGGCATCCTGTCGACGATCTACGTGCGTTTGCGCGAAAAAACGACCCTGGACGCGCTGCTGGCCTGCTTTCATGAGTTCTACCGAGGGCGCCGAATGATCCGGCTGCTGCCTGCGTCCGAGCTGCCGCAGATCAATGCAGTCGAGCGCACCAACTTCTGCGATATCGGCGTTTCGCTCGCCAAAGACGGCCGGCGCGCGATCCTGGTCGCCTGCCTCGATAACCTGCTCAAAGGAGCCGCAAGCCAGGCGGTGCAGAACTGGAACCTGATGTGCGGCTGGACGGAAACAGAAGGTCTGCTGTGAGGCTGTTCAAGAAAGCGGAGGCGTGCCCATGAAGTACATCGTGAAGCTCGGAGGCGCGACGCTCGAAGACCCGGCGCTGCTGCGCTCGTGCGCCCGCGCCATCGCCGAGCTGCAGCGCGCAGGCAACCAGGTCGCGGTGGTGCACGGCGGCGGCGTGCAGCTGACGCGGACCCTGAAGCAATTAGGCAAGCAGAGCGAGTTTGTGGGCGGGCTGCGCATCACGGACCGCGAAACCCGCGACACCGCGCTGATGGTGCTGGGCGGGGCGGTCAACAAGGCGCTGGTGGCAGCGATGGCCGCGCAGGCGATTCCGGCGATGGGCATGTCCGGCGGCGACGGCATGATGTTTCGCGCGCGCAAGAAGCGCACCGCGCCCGACCTGGGCTTTGTGGGCGAGATCGCGGCGGCTGACCCGCGCTGGCTCCTGGCGATCTGGGGCATGGGCGGGGTGCCCGTAATCTCGAGCATTGCGCTCGGCTTTGACGGCGAGTACTACAACATTAATGCGGACGAGATGGCAGCGGCCTGCGCGGCGGCTTGTCGGGCGGACGCGCTTGTGTTCCTGACGGATGTGCCGGGGGTGCGCGGCGCGGACGGCGCGGTCATGCGCTGGCTCTCGACGGAGCAGATTGCCGGGCTGACGCGCGACGCGGTCATCACCGGCGGCATGCTGCCGAAGCTGCACGCCTGCCGCGAGGCGCTGGCGCAGGGGGTCAAGCGGGTGCGCATTCTGCCGGCGGACCGGGCCGCGCTGCTGCCCGATCTTTGCTCGTCGCGCATCCCGGACGGGACCGAGGTGCTGGTCGCCTGACCGGATTTGTTTTTGTTTGGAGAACGCGGCTTCCCTGCCCGCAGGCAGGCACTCTAACGAGAGTAGTGCTGGAGACACGATGAGACTGGATGAACTAAAAGCGGCCGAAGCGAAGCTCCTGCTGCCGACCTACGAACGGAATCCGCTGCTGGTGGAGGGCGGCGAGGGCGTGTACCTCCACATGGAGGGCGGCGTGCGCTACCTCGACCTCTTGAGCGGCATCGGAGTCAACGCGCTTGGCTACGGGCATCCGGTGATCGAGCAGGCGCTGCGCGAGGGCGCGCGCTTTCCCTTACACACGTCGAACCTCTTTTTCCACGAAGGCCAGGCGGCGCTGGCGCTCCGGCTGACTGGGGCGAGCAGGCTCGACCGCGTGTTTTTCTCAAACAGCGGCACCGAGGCCTGGGAGGCCGCGCTGAAAGTTGCGCGCGCCTACGCCACGATGCGCCGCGAGGAGGGGGCTGCGTTGGGCACGCGCTTTCTCGCGTTCTCGGGCGCGTTCCACGGGCGCACCATGGGCTCCGTCGCAACGACGCACAAGGAGAAGTACCGCACGCCGTTCGCGCCGGTGATGCCCGAGGTCGACTTTCTCCCGTTCAACGACGTGGCCGCGCTCGAGGCCGCATGGTCCGACGACTACTGCGCGCTGCTGGTCGAGCCGATCCAGGGCGAGGGCGGCATCCGCCCCGTATCGCAGCCGTTTCTGGATGCTGCGCGGCGGCTCACGCGCTCGACCGGAGCGCTGCTGGTGATCGACGAAATCCAGGCCGGCTTTGGGCGCACGGGCAAGTGGTT
>CAXUDF010000003.1:0-11031 GCA_964249695.1 uncultured Acidobacteriaceae bacterium | reverse complement strand
CGCTGCTGGTGATCGACGAAATCCAGGCCGGCTTTGGGCGCACGGGCAAGTGGTTTGCCTTTCAGCATTATGGGGCCGAGCCGGACATTGTTACCGTCGCCAAGCCGCTCGCAGGCGGCCTGCCGCTTGGCGCGACGCTGGTCACCGACGAGGTGGCGCGCGCGATCCACCCGGGCATGCACGGGACTACTTTCGGCGGCGGCCCGCTCGCTTGCCACGTCGCGGTTGCCGTCTTTGATGAAACTGAGCGATCGGGCCTGCTGGCGCATGTGGAGGAGGTCGGCGAGTACTTCCATAGCCGGCTGCAGGAGCTTGCCGGGCGCCACCCGCTCATCACCGACGTGCGCGGTGTGGGCCTGATGCTTGCCATTGAGCTTGAGGACGCCGAGCATGCCAAGGCAGCGCTCGACCGGATGAGTGCGACCCACCACATCCTGCTGAACCGGACGAGCGAAACCGTTCTGCGCTTTCTGCCGCCGTACATCCTGGAAAAGCAGCACGTGGACCAGGCGATTGCGGCGCTCGACGAGACGCTGTCGTCGCTGCTTGAACCGGCAGCGGAACAACAGCTTGAAACAGCATCGGCGCGAGGAGGCAGAATTGGCGACTGACACGGTAGTAGATCTTTCCCGCATCGCGCTGCCGGCGGCGCCGGCAGCCGCGTTCGCGGCCGCACAGGAATCGCTTGCCGGGCGCGACCTTTGCTCGATTGCCGACTTCTCGCCGGAGGAGTGCGCGGCGGTTCTGCGCCTTGCGCACCAGGTCAAGGCCAGCCCCGCGGCGTACCGGCACGCGCTCGATGCGCAGCAGCTGGTGATGTTCTTCGAGAAAGCATCGCTGCGCACACGGCTCACCTTTGAAGCGGCCATGAACACGATTGGCGGTTCGGCGATGTTTGTCGACCAGACGCAGTCGCCGCTCGGCGAGCGCGAGTCGCTGGCCGATATGTCGCGCAACGTGGAGCGCTGGGTGCAGGCGATTGTGCTGCGCACCTACGCGCACGAAACCATTACGGAGATGGCGCAGTATGCGGCCTGCCCGGTGATCAACGCGCTGTCTGATCATGAGCATCCGTGCCAGGCGCTGGCCGACTTTATGACGGTGCAGGAACGGTTCGGCGGGTCGGCGCGGGGAGTGCGCTTCACCTACGTCGGCGACGGCAACAACGTGTGCCACTCGCTGATGCTGCTGGCTGCGCAGCTGGGTGCGCACTGCACCGTGGGCACCCCGCGCAACTACGCGCCCAAGGCCGAGGTCGTCGCGCAGGCGCGCGCGATTGCGAACGTAACCGGCTCCGAGATCGAGCTGATGCAGGATCCGGTAGCGGCGGTCTCCGGCGCGGATGCCGTGTACACCGACGTGTGCGTGAGCATGGGGTTTGAGCATGAAGCGACCAAGCGTGCGCCCATCTTCAAGCCCTACCAGGTGAACGAAGCGCTGATGGCGCACGCGCAGTCGAACGCCGCCTTTATGCACTGCCTGCCGGCGCACCGCAATGCCGAGGTGACCGACGCCGTGTTTGATGGGCCGAACTCGATTGTGTTCGAGCAGGCCGAGAACCGCATGCATGTGCAGAAGGCGCTGCTGCTGCTGCTGCTTGGCGCGGAACTGCCTGCGGTCAACGACTAAAGCAAGACCGCCTACGCGGCTTGCGGCCACTTCGTGGCGTGTCTTTTAAAAGGCAAAGAGGAATTATGGCAAACAAAGTAGTGCTGGCGTATTCAGGCGGGCTCGATACATCGATCATCATCCCGTGGCTCAACGAAAACTACGGAATGGATGTGATCGCGATGGTGGCCGATGTGGGTCAGGGCGAGGATATCGACGCGGTGGTAGCGAAAGCATACGCGACGGGCGCAAAAAAGGTCATCGTGCACGACCTGCGCGACGAGTTTGTGCGCGACTACATCACGCCCACCGTGCAGGCGGGCGCCATGTACGAGGGCAAGTACCTGCTCGGCACGTCCATCGCGCGGCCGGTGATCGCGAAAGCGCAGGTGCAGGTGGCGCTTGAAGAAGGCGCGACCGCGGTGGCGCACGGCTGCACCGGCAAGGGCAACGACCAGGTGCGCTTCGAGCATGCCTATCAGGCGCTTGCGCCGGAGCTGCAGGTGATCGCCCCGTGGCGCGAGTGGACGCTTACCTCGCGCGAAGACTGCCTGGACTACGCGGAAGCGCACAACATACCGGTGGCGGCAAGCCGCGCGAAGATTCACTCGCGCGACCGCAACCTGTGGCATGTGAGCCATGAAGGCGGCGAGCTGGAGGACGCGAACAATGCTCCATTCGACACCACCTGGACGATGACGCGCAGCCCGCAGGAAGCCCCAGACGCAACCGAGATGGTGACGATCGGCTTCGAAGGCGGTGTACCGGTTTCAGTCGCCGGGCAGACGCTGGAGCCGGTGCAGATTGTGGAGCTGCTGAATGAGATCGGCGCGCGCAACGCGATCGGCCGCATCGATCTGGTCGAGAACCGCTTTGTGGGGATCAAGAGCCGCGGCTGTTACGAAACTCCGGGCGGCACCCTCATCGTCGCAGCACACGCGGAGCTCGAAGCACTGTGCCTCGAGCGCGAGGTAAAGCACTACAAGCAGCATGTGGGGCTGCGCTACGCGGACTTGGTCTACAACGGCCTGTGGTTTACGCCGTTGCGCGAGGCGTTGGACGCCTTTGTGGCCGCAACGCAGACAAACGTAACCGGTTCGGTGACGCTTTCACTCTACAAGGGCAATATCGCCGTGGCCGGCCGCGAAAGCGAGTACTCCCTGTACTCGAACGAGCTCTCGTCATTCACCATGGGCGACACCTACGACCAGAAAGATGCAGCCGGCTTTATCCGCATCCTGGGGCTGCCCGCGCGGACGCAGGCGCGCCTGCGCGAACTGCGCGAGGGCACGTCTGTCATCGCAAACAAGGCGGTTGCGAAGTGAAGATGTGGTCCGGCCGCTTTCGCGAGCCGCTCGACTCTCGCTTTGACCTGTGGCAGCGTTCGTTTCGCTTTGATCGGGCGCTGCTCTCGCAGGAGACCCGCGCGAGCCGCGCGCACGCGCTCGCGCTGCTTGCAGCCGGCGTGCTCACAAGCGAAGAGCAGCGGCAGATCGACGCGGCGCTGCGCGATATTGAAGCGCGCGGGACGGCAGCGCACCCCCGAGGGGAGCGCGCAAGCGACAGCGAACATGCGTCGCAGGCTGAGGACATTCACCATTTCGTGGAACTCGAACTGGTGGCGCGCGTTGGCGACCTGGGTCTCAAGCTGCACACCGGCCGTTCCCGCAACGAACAGATCGCGACAGACCTGCGGCTTTACATCCGGGAGCACGGGGCGCTGCTGTGCGCCGAGCTCGCCGGCTGGGCTGCGGCGCTGCTGACGCAGGCTCGCAGCGCCGGCGACGCAGCTATGCCTGCCTACACGCACCTGCAGCGCGCCGAGCCGGTGCTGGTCGCGCACTGGCTGCTGGCGTACGTCGAGATGATTCTGCGTGACGCGTCGCGGCTTGAGGACTGCATCGAACGCCTGAACCGCTGCCCGCTCGGCTCAGGCGCGGTTGCCGGCGCTACGCTTGCGCTCGACCGCACGATCGCCGCACGCGAACTAGGCTTTGCCGCGCCCACCGCAAACAGCATCGATGCGACGAGCGATCGTGACTTCGTGCTTGAGTACCTGCAGGTGCTCACCCTGCTCGGCGTACACGTAAGCCGCTTTGCTGAGGAGATGACTTTGTTCGCGACTGCGGAGTTCGGCTTTGTCGAGCTGCCGGAGGCGTTCTCGACCGGCTCAAGCGCGATGCCGCAAAAGAAGAACCCGGACCTGACGGAGCTGCTGCGTGCCAAGGTCGGTCGGCTCGCGGGCGCGGCGCAGACGGTGCTGTTGACGCTGAAAGGCTTGCCGCTGGCCTACAACAAGGACATGCAGGAAACGCAGGAGCCTGTTTTCGAGGCCAGCCGGACCGCGCATGCGATGCTGCTGCTGCTTGCAGACTTTACCCATGCCGTGCGCTTCAACACCGCCCGCATGCAGGCGGCCTGCGAGCGCGGCTACCTGAACGCGATGGCAGCGGCCACGTATCTGACCGGCAAGGGTTTGCCGTTTCGCACGGCTCACGAGCGCGTCGGCGCAGCGGTGCGGCTCGGCCTGGAGACTGAACGCGAGCTGGGCGATCTGACACTCGATCAGTTACAAACGATCGAGCCATTGTTCAGCGGTGATGTGTATGCCTCGATCACGCTGGAGGCAACGCTGGACTGCCACGATGTGATCGGCGGCACAGCGTGCGCCCGCGTCCGCGAGGCATTGATCGAGGCCGAGTTGCGCGTCGGCAAGCTGGCCGCGGCCTACGGCAGCGTTTCACTCGAAGACCCGCAGGCAGTGCGAGAGGGAGAACCGGCCCATGCGGGTACGTAAGGCCCGGCTCCAGGATGCGTCCAGCATCTACGAGTTGGTCAATTCCCTCTCGCACGACGGCACGCTGCTGCGGCGGGTTTTCGCCGAAATCTGCGAGAACGTGCGCGACTTTACCGTTGCCGAGTCCGATGCCGGCGCGTTCCTGGGCTGCGGGGCGCTGCACCTGTACGGGCCGCACCTGGCCGAGGTTCGATCAATCGTAGTGAGGCCCGAAGCGAAAGGCCAGGGCGTCGGAGCAAAGCTCATTTCGGCGCTGATGGCGGAAAGTGAAGAACACGGCATCGGCTGCGTGTGCCTGTTCACGCGCATCCCGGATTTCTTCTTCCGGTACGGCTTTCGCGAGGTGACCGACCGCGCCGCACTGCCCGACAAAATCTACAAGGATTGCCAAAGCTGCCCGCGCATTTACCGCTGCGATGAGATCGCGATGGCGCGCGGCGATATCCCGCGTGTCTCGATCCTGGGGACAAGGGCCGAGGCCGAGCAGCTCATCCACATCGTGGCCTAGCTGTCGCCAAGAACTTCAGCGCACCAGGCCCGCTCCGTCCGCAGGCCAGTACACAAACGCAGCCTTGCCGTAGATCAGCTCCCGCGGCACCGGCCCAAAATCACGGCTGTCGCTTGAGATCGAGCGGTGGTCGCCCATCACCCAGTAGCTGCCCTGCGGAATGGTCTCTTCCTCAACGGAACGCTCGTCTTCAAACAGCCGCGGCACATACGGCTCCTCAATGCGGCGGCCATTCACGTACACGACTCCATCGGCGACGCGGAAGCGGTCGCCGGGCAGCGCAATGATGCGCTTGATGTAACTCTTCGTATGGTCGCCGGGATACTCGAACACGACTACATCGCCGCGCTGGATGCTTTCAAACCGATACACAAATTTGTTGATGAACAAGCGGTCGTTGTCATGCAGGCGCGGCTGCATGCTGGTGCCCTCCACGCGCACCGGCTGGTAAATGCACGTGATGATGAGGGCGGACGCGCCGATGGAGATCGCGACGTCGCGCAGCCAGTTCCGCATCTGGCTGCGGAGCGACAGTTCAGGCTCTGTGCGAAGGGCGCTCGCGGGCGCTGGCGGATGGTTCTCTACGGGCAACCGAGACCGCCTACCGGGCACAGCATCGGGTTATGCGCCGGTTTCGGCAAGGGCCGCTGCGCTGAGGGGACCATGCCAGCGGGACTTGCTTCGCTCGATAGATTGGCAACGGAAAGCGTCAGCGGGCGCTGCAGCACCATCTCCACCGTCTCCCCTTGTTCCAGGTTTACGTCGTTGCCGCGCGTCAGCAGCACGGTCGCCAGGCCTACCAGGCCTCCCGCAACGGCACCGTAGCCTACACCCGACAAAGGACTGCCGCCGATGGCCCCGCCGATCGCGCCGATCGATCCTCCGGCTTCCGCCCCGCGGGCGATTGTGCCCGCGTCTTTCCCTTTAGAACCTGCCTGCTGCACATCGCCCTCGGCGTTTTTCACCTTGGCATCGGTCGCGCCGGGCAGGCTGTTGAGCGCGCCGGGCACCTCAACGACCGTGCCGTTGGAAAAGATCATCGTGGTGAAGTGCATGCTGACCTCGGCGCGCCCTTTAACGCGGCCGGCGCGCTGCACGCGATCGATGACGCCCTGCACGTAAACTCCGGACGGAATGGCGACTCGGTTGCCGATAACGACCGGGAAGGTCGAGGACAGGTACACACCATCGCCGGGCTGCGCCGAACGGGTGTTGACGCCGGAGCGCAGGGCCAGCAGTACTTTTGTGCCGGCCGGCACGGTTACGGTCGATGAAGCAGAGGCTGGGGCGGCCGTGGCCTGCACGGCCGAAGCAGGAGCATCAGACTGCGCCTGAGCCAAGGGAGAGAGCAGCAGGGCAAGGCCCATGCAGCAGGTCTTAGGTTTCGTCCAGCGTTTCCGCTTCGCCCACGCTTGCTTGCTCATCGCCAATGGTCTCCCTGGTACAGACGCAATCCCGCCGAATAGGTCACAATCCTGCTGCAAGGCTATTGTTGCGCCCCCTTTGCGTGGACGCAAGGGTACTCGTCTGCCTGACTCATAGACGCACACATCCGTTCGCGCATCTGTACGCGCGTGGAACTCGCGCACACTATCTCGTTCAAGGACGGCCCAGACACTCGCGCCTTGTACGCGCCCGCTCGGGCTTTGCTGGAGCAGGCCGTCCGTGAAGGCGTGTTCCCAGGCGCTGTTTTCGGGGTAATGTCGCGGGGCGTCGTGGCTGCGCTCTCCTCTGTAGGGCGCTTTACCTACGACGCCGACGGTGCGCCCGTGCTTCCGCACACCTCCTTTGATCTAGCGAGCGTGAGCAAGGTGCTCGCGACCACGGCCATGGCCATGCTGCTGTGGCAGCGCGGCGTGCTCGACCTGGACACCCTGCTTGCCGATGTGCTCCCCGGCTTTGCGATCGGCCAAGCCGACCCGCGCCGCAGGCAGATTACGCTGCGTCTGCTGCTGGCCCATGCAAGCGGACTGCCGGCCTATGCGCCGCTGTTTACGCACTGCCAAATGCCTGCAGACCTGATGCGGGCCGCGCTGCAGCTCCCGCTTGCCGCGGACCCGGGCACGCAGTCGGCCTACTCAGACCCGGGCTTCATCCTGCTTGGGAAAGCGCTCGAGATAACAGCCGGGCGATCACTCGACGCATTTTGCCGTCACGAGATTTTCGGGCCGCTCGGGATGGCAGAGACCCGCTACCGGCCTCCTCGCGCGGACTGGCTTGCTATTCCGCCGACCGAGGCTGCGCAGCCCGTGCGCGGCTCGCTCGTTCGCGCGCGCGTGCAGGGCGAGGTGCACGACGAAAACTGCTGGGCGCTGGGCGGCGTAAGCGGGCATGCGGGGCTGTTTGCGCCGGCGCTCGACGTTCTCCGCCTTGCTGAGGCGATGCTTGCACCGCTACGCCGGGGGGACACGCTGTTTTCCGCGGCGACGGTGAGGGCGTTCACGCGCCGTGTGGAGCTTCCGCCTGGCTCATCCCGCGCGCTCGGGTGGGACACGCCGAGCGGCACTCCGTCCTCCTCGGGAACGCGCTTCAGCAGCGCCGCTTTCGGGCATCTCGGCTACACCGGTACGTCCCTGTGGATCGATCCGGAGCAGGATTGCGCGGTCGTGCTGCTGAGCAACCGCACTTTCCCGACACGCGAAAACCGAAAAATACAAGCGTTCCGGCCCGCCTTTCACGATCTCGTCTTTCGGTGCATGGAAAGCGGTACTTCGGGTTAAAAGATGGCTCTTTTCCCGCAGCGGAGTGTTACCCGGAAGGGCTACAATCAGCGCTGCACGTAGGCGAAGAGAAAACGATGGCGACGACGACACAGGCACCACTTGAGGCTCACCACGGCGACCACGACGAGCTCGGACTGCATGATCTCATCACCGAGAGCTCGAATGAAGCTTCCCAGGGTTTTGACACCAAATCGGCCCTGGAGATTGCGCGCATCATCAACCACGAGGACGCAAAGGTTGCGGCCGCGGTCAAGAAGGCACTGCCCGAGATCGCGCTCGTTATCGATGCGGTTGCCCGCTCCTTACGCGAGGGCGGCCGGCTCATCTATATCGGCGCGGGCTCAAGCGGGCGCATCGCCTCGCTGGACGCATGCGAGTGTCCCCCGTACTTCTCGAACGATCCGCACTCTATCCAATACATCATGGCCGGCGGCCCCAAGGCGCTTGCCTCTCCGGTCGAGGTCAACGAGGATTCGGAGGAGCTGGGCCAGCGCGACATCGCCCGGCGCCGCCCGTCGCGGAAAGACGTCGTGATCGGGCTCTCGGCGAGCGGGCGCACTCCTTATGTAGTGGCGGCGGTTGCGTATGCGCGCACCCAGGGCGCCCGGACGGCGTGCATCACCTGCAACCAGAACACGCCGATCGCCAATGCAGCCGACATCGCCATTGTGGCCGACGTGGGTCCGGAGGTCATCTCCGGCTCAACCCGCATGAAGGCCGCGACCGCGCAGAAGATGATCACCAACATGATCACCACCGGTGCCATGACGCGGCTTGGCTACGTGTACGAGAACCTGATGGTGCACGTGCACATGCAGAACTCGAAGCTGGTGGAGCGCGGCATCTCCATCCTGAAGCGGGCCTGCAACGTGAGCCGCGACGAAGCGGTAAGCGTGATCAAGAGCGCAGGCCGCAGCGTGCCGATCGCGCTGGTTATGTTGAAGGCCGGCGTCGACAAGCAGGAAGCCGTGCGGCGGCTTGCCAAGGCGGACGGCAACGTCCGGCGCGCGATCGATGATTCGACTATGGACCTGTAAGCCTGTCTGTACATCGCGTCGATACAACGGAAAAGCGAGCCTTCATGGCTCGCTTTTCTTCGTCTCAGCCTGATTGAAGAAACGGAGTGAACACGTGCGCCTCCTGTTCCTGCTGCAACTGTTTGCGACGCTGGCGATGTTCGGGCTGATCTGGTTTGTGCAGATTGTGCATTACCCGTTGTTCCTCGCGGTACCCGCGCCGGCGTTCCCGGCCTATGAAGCAGCCCACGCGAACCGCACCAGCTACGTGGTTGGCCCGCTGATGCTCCTCGAGCTCGCGACCACTGCGGCTTTACTGCTGCCCAGGCTGCGCCCGGCCCCGATCGCCGCGAGAGAAGCGTGGGTGGGCGCGTTTTTGCTGGCTGCTGTGTGGCTTTCGACTGGGCTGGTGCAGGTGCCGCTGCACAATCGCCTGCATGCGGCTTATTCGGCGCCGCTCATTCGGCAGTTGGTGGCTACCAACTGGATCCGCACCGCGGCGTGGAGCGCTCGTGCGATCCTGCTTTTACGCTGGATGTATCTTTTGTTCGCGGCCTAGCAGTTGCGCCGCGCAGCGTACTGAATCGATCTTGAAAGGTATTCTTCGTTGAACTCGATCCGCGCACTCCTGCTTCCGCTGGCCCTGCTTGCCGTAATGCCCGGTTTCGCCGCTCATAACGCCGCGAACGGTGCCGTCTCTCCCGTCGTCGGCAGCACCGCTTCCCCTGCGCCCAGCCGCTTCCGCGTCACAGCTGCCTCCACGCTGCCCGGTCCGGTCAGCGGCCGTTTGCTGCTGTTTATGAAGCAGGGCCACGGCGACGCCTCGGTCGATTCAGAGGAGTTCCACCCGACCTCGACCTGGATCGCCGCGCAGGAGGTCCACGATCTCGCGCCGGGTGCCTCGGTTGAAATCGACGCCGACACCGTTGCTTACCCGAAGCCTTTCAGCACGGCACCGGCGGGCGACTGGGAGGTGCAGGCGGTGCTCGATGTGGACCACTCTTACAACTACGGCGGCCGCAGCGAGACCGACTGGGTCAGCGATGTGTCGGCGGTGCCCTCGGGCGCGGCGGGCGAGGCGACGTTGACGCTGGACCGACACCCGGCGCCTGCGCATCGCAGCGCCCCGGCAGAGGAGAAGCCTGGGATCGCCGAGAAGTTCGAGTTCCAGAGCCCGGCCCTGAGCCGCTTCTGGGGCAGGCCGACCTCAATCCGCGCCTGGGTCATCCTGCCGCCGGGTTATGCCGGCGCAGGTAAAACCCGCTACCCGACGGTCTACTGGACGCATGGCTTTGGCGGCAACCTCAACTACTCGCTGCGCTCGGGCATGGACCTGCGCGCCCGCATGGAAAAGCAGCAGATGCCTCCGATGATCTGGGTCATGCTGGACGAGTCCATCCCGCAGGGCACCCACGAGTTCGCCGACTCGGTCAACAATGGCCCTTGGGGCACAGCGTTGACGACGGAGTTCATCCCGGCGATCGAGCGCAAGTACCGGATGGACGCGCGGCCGAGCGGGCGATTCCTGAACGGGCACTCGAGCGGCGGCTGGGCGACGCTGCAGCTCCAGATCAACTACCCGCAGGTCTTCGGCGGCACCTGGTCCACCTCGCCTGACCCGAGCGACTTTCACGACTTTACCGGGAGCGACCTGTATGCGCCGCATGCGAATGTGTACCGCAAGCCGGACGGCTCCGCGACCCCGATCATGCGGGTGGACGGCCAGGTAGTGGCAACTTTTGAACAGTTCTCGCGCATGGAGCAGGTGCTGGGCCCCTATGGCGGGCAAGTGGCTTCGTTCGAGTGGGTGTTCTCTCCTAAGGGGCCGGACGGCGCGCCGGAGCCGATGTTCGACCGCGTGACCGGCGATGTCCGCCCTGAAGTGGTGCGCTACTGGCACGACCACTACGACCTGGCCGTCGATGCCGAGCAACACTGGGCCGAGCGGGGGCCACTGCTGAAAGGCCGAATCCACCTGTATGTCGGGACCGCGGATACGTTTTATCTCGACGGTGCAGCGCACCTGCTCGACGCGCGGCTCGCGAAGCTGGGAGCGCAGGCAAAGTTCACCTACGTACCCGGCCGCAGCCACTTCGACCTGTATAAGGTCGGCGACGACCGCAGCGGGCTCTTTAACCAGATCGCCGCGGAGATGTACGCCGTTGCACGGCCTAAGGCTGCTTTGAAAGCGCGTTGACTACTTAGCTGCATACGCGGATTGCAGAAAGAGAAACTGATCGCGGAGCGGATCCTTCTCCGCATGCGAGGGCTGGTTCAGGTACATCACCTTTGACCCGGAAGCGGGCGTGTACGCCGGCCACTGGGGCGAACCGCTGCCGTTGGGGTTCCCGGTGCGCGCAAAATTCGTCCAGTAGCCCA
>CAXUDF010000002.1:60888-74091 GCA_964249695.1 uncultured Acidobacteriaceae bacterium | reverse complement strand
CAGCCAATCTCACATGTACCCTCTTAATCGGATGCGCGTGCCGGCGCCGGCAGCAGCCGGCTGGCCAGCGCAAAGCCGCCCAGGATCGCAAGGATGATGCCGAGCGAGATGCCGGCCGGCACCTCTACCCACCGCGCGGCCACCATCTTGAGCGCGACAAAGATCAGGATGACCGCGAGCCCGTAGTGCAGCAGACGCAGCTTATCGAGCACCCCGGCCAAGGCGAAATAGAGCGAGCGCAGCCCCAGGATCGCGAAGATGTTGGACGTGTAGACGATGAACGCGTCGCGCGTGATCGCGAGCACGGCCGGGATCGAGTCAAGTGCGAACAGCAGATCGGTACACTCGACTGCCGCGATCACCAGCAGCAGCGCGCCGCCTTCCAGCGCCCCGTCAGCCTGCATGCGCCGGCGCAGCCAGCGAATGGGGCCGGGCTGCTGCTCCTCTCCGCGCTCACTATGCCGCAGCAGCCGCACCCCGGCTACCAGCAGCACCACGCCGAACAGGTATTGCATCCATGCAAACTTCTGGAGCAGCGCAACGCCGGCGAAGATGCACAGCCCGCGCAGCACGATCGCCCCCAGAACGCCCCACAAAAGCACTCGCCGCTGCGCGTTCTCGTCGAGTCCGAGCGACCGGAACAGCAGCAGGAAGACAAACAGGTTGTCGACCGAGAGCGAGCCCTCGACCAGGTAGCCGGAGACGAACTCGACCGCGCGCCCGTGGCCTTGTTCTTTGGAGATAAAGAGGGAAAAGCCGAAGGCGACAGCAGCGAGCACTGCAGTCCAGGCCCAGGCCTTGCGAACCTGCGCGGCCCGGCCTTTGGCGCGGCCCAGGATCAGCAAATCGACCAGCAGGAGGACGGCAACGACCGCGTGAAACAGCAGCCAGAATCGCAGGGACGCACCGCCCAGCTGTGTGGTCACTTGCCGGCGGACGGCCCGGAATCGATAAGCCGAATACTCTCTTCGATCACGGAGCCGGACACGGTAAGGCTGTGCGCGCTCAGCTTATCAAGCGTGTCCTGCGCGGTGTGGTGGTAGCTGTCGTTCGGGCCGTAATCGATGTCGATAATGTCGGCGCAGGGAACGCCGCGCTTCGCAAACGGCAGGTGGTCATCGCTGACCGAAGTGCTCGTTTTAAATACGTATCCGCTGTCGCCCAGGTCGGCCGCGGCGCGGGCCACCGTGTCTTCGAGCGCCGGAGAGGAGTTCGCGTCGCGTTGAATATCGAGGTCCCGGTCGCCGATCATATCGGTCAGCAGGAAGGCTTTGATCTTCGCGAGCGTTCCATCGCTCTGCCATTTCGCCGCCAGGTGGCGCGAGCCGTACAGCGAGTCCGAGTCGGTCCACTGCGAGCCTACCGACTCTTCGCCGTCGAAAAACACCAGCCACACCGAGTAGCCTTCCGGCGGATGTGCGCGCAGGTCGTTGGCGATCTGCATCAGGAGGCCGGTCGTGGCGCCGCCGTCGTTCGCGCCGACGAATGGGATGTCCTTGAGCCAGTAATTCGTTTCGTAGTGTGTCGCGAGCACGATGACGCCGTCGCGTTTGCCGGGGAAGCGCACGATAAAATTGTGCATCAGCTGCGCGCCGGCCGGCGTTGAGGAGGTAAAGGTGTCTTCCTGCAGCTGGTCGTGCGCGAAGAAGGTGCGCAGCATGTTTTGCGCTTTCGCAAGACCCGGGCTGCCGTTGTAGCGGGGCCCGGTCGCGGTCACAAACTCGCGGGTGTAGACGAGTGCTTTTGCTCCGTTAAAAGGCGGGTGCGCGGCTGCGCCGAAGCTCTTCGCGCCCAGCACAAGCGCAAACAGGAACAGCAGCATACACCGCGGTGAGCGCACTACTTTGCCCCTTCAAGCGCGCGGCGCCGGCGCGCGGGGTGCACCATGTACGACACGCCGATGCTGACCAAATAAAGCAGCAGCATCGGCGAGGCGAACAGGCACATCATCAGGATGTCCGGTGTTGGGCAGATGATCGCGGCGATGACAAAAATAATCAGGATGGCGTAGCGAATGTTGGTCCACAGAAAACGAGGGCTCACGATGCCGAACAGCGACAGAAACATGACCAGGATGGGCAGCTCAAACGTAACGCCGAGCCCGAGGATCACCGTGAGAAACAGCCCGGTGTACTCGTTGATCTCGATGAGCGGCGTGAACCTGTCGCTGTAAGAAAGCAGGAAGTCGAGCGAGCCGGGAAAGACGAACTTATAGCCGAAGAATGCGCCGCCGAAAAACAGCGAAACGGTGGCGAACATAAACGGCCATACGTACTTCTTCTCGTGCTTGTACAGCCCCGGCGAGATGAACAGCCACAGCTGGTACAGCACGTAGGGCGCGGCCAGCAGCGCGCCGACCATGAAGCTCAGCTTGAGGTACAGGTTAAAGCCGTCGACCGGGTTGTGGTACACCAGCTGCTGCGGCAGGTGGTGCTTCTTGAGCGCGTAGGTGATGGGCTGTTGCATGAACACGAAAATGCGCTCATGGAAGCCGTAGGCGATAAAAAACGCAAGCACCAGCGCGACGATCACGTGCACAAAGCGCTTGCGCAGCTCTTCCAGGTGCTCGAGCAGGCTCATGCCCGGCAGTTCGGCGCGGTCGGTCACAGCGGTGCGCGCGCGGTCGAGCGCGTCATTCGCGTTGAAGGGGGCGTCAGCCACGGTGGACCGAGGCCTCATCCTGCTCGCGTTCCCCGTCTTGCTCCTGATTTCGCTCACCGTGCAAAGGTGTCCCATTTAAGGGCGTTCCATCCATCGGGGGGATCACGTCGACCCGCAGCAGCGGGTGGTCGTCGATCGAACTTTCCTCGCCGGTCGTTGCCGAAAATGCGGACACTGCATACGGCACGGCCTCCGACGAGGGAAGCACCGCCTCGCCGGTCGCGACCGGTGGAAGCATCGTATTCTCAGTCGTTGCAGTACCTGCAGGGAGCGCTGCACGCTCCGCGTCCTGCTTTTTCTGGCTCTCCTGCTGCTCGGAGACGCGCATTTCCTCGTTGAACTGGTACTTAAAGTCGTTCGAGGCTTTCCGAAATTCGGCCATCAGCTTGCCCACCTGGCGCGCCAGGTCCGAGGTCTTTTTCGGACCGAGCAGCACAAAAGCAAGAATGAAGATAAAGATCGGTTCGCCAAGGTGCATCGCCCCTTGATGATACCCGCCGCCCCACTCCCTGTCACAAAAGTGGGATTGTGCCGTGCGATAGACTTCCCATGACAGTGAAGACCGACGGACTCTGCATCGCGGGGTCCGCGTCCGCATCTGTTAAAGAGTACCGAGAGGTTGCAACATCCCCGCGGCTTGAGAAGGTGCGAAGCCGCTGCAACCGGGAACCATGCTTTCAACATCCCCGTTCGTCCTCGCTAGAGGATGGACTGAAGGCGGAACACTGACGTGAGCGTACTGGCTGAAGAAGTCATAGCACCGTATTACGCCTCGACCCCTGCCCGGAACCAGTCGGCAGAGGCCTGTTCATTGGAAAACTACCTCGTTTTGCCCGATCACACCATGGACGAGCGCATTGCCCAGGCGCGTCGAACGCTGGGAGAGACGGCTGTTCTGCTGGGCCACCATTACCAGCGTGACGAGGTGATCCGCTTCGCCGACTACACCGGCGACAGCTACAAACTTTCCAAGATCGCGGCGGACACGGCAGCGAAGTACCTGGTATTCTGCGGCGTTCATTTCATGGCCGAAAGCGCCGATGTACTCGGGCGACCCGACCAGAAGGTGATTCTGCCTGACCTGAATGCCGGCTGCTCCATGGCCGATATGGCCGAGATTGGCCAGGTGGAGGACTGCTGGGACGCGCTGATGGCCTCCGGGCTGACGCCGGACGACGTTCTGCCGATTACCTATATGAACTCGACGGCAGCGATCAAAGCCTTCTGCGGTGAGCGCGGCGGGCTGGTCTGCACCTCGTCGAATGCGCAAAAAGCCTTTGAGTGGGCGTTTCGACGGGCTGGCAAGCTGCTGTTTCTGCCGGACCAGCACCTCGGCCGCAACACGGCGTTCGCCATGGGCATTCCGTTGAGCGACATGGTGGTGTATGACCCGTACCAGATCAATGGCGGGCTTACGCCGGCGCGGCTCAAGGCGGCCAAAGTCATTCTGTGGAAGGGCCACTGCTCAGTGCACCAGCGCTTTCTGCCCGACCACGTTGACCAGGTGCGCGCCAAGTACCCCGGCATCCAGGTCGTGGTGCATCCGGAGTGCCGCTGGGAGGTATGCCAGAAGGCCGACGCGCTTGGCTCAACCGAGCGGATTATCCAACTGGTCGAGCAGTCGCCGGAGGGCTCGATGTTCGCAATCGGGACTGAAATCCACCTGGTAAACCGGCTGGCGAAGAAGGTCGCGGCTCAGGGCAAGAAAGTCATCACGCTAGACGACACCGGCTGCCTGTGCACGACCATGTTCCGCATCAGCCCGCAGCACCTGTGCTGGGTGCTCGAGAACCTGATCGAGGGCCGCGTGGTGAACCAGATCAAAGTGCGGGACGACGTGAAGCACTGGGCCAAGGTCGCGCTGGACCGCATGTTGGAAGTGAAGGCATAGCAGGCAGGGCCGACCCTCGCAATGCTTGCCGACGGGTCGGCTCCTAGCTGGCAGCTGGTTACTAAGTCGGCATAAGTCGGCCAAAACCGGGCTTTCCCGTCCCAACGGCAACACCCCTTATAGCGGTCGCATCCGACTGCTCACGACTGAGGTGTTTCCCAAATGTCCAAGCCCGTCCGCCTGCTGCTGATCACGCTCGTCTCTGTCGTTGTATTGCTGGTGGTCGTGGCGGCAGCCATCCCGCTCTTCCTGAATGGCGATGCATTCCGCACGCGCATTCAGACGACGCTATCCAAGTCGCTCAACCGCAAGGTGACGATGGGCAAGGTGGAGCTCTCGATCTTCTCGGGCGGCCTGGTCGCGACCAATACGGTCATTGCCGACGACCCCACTTTCAGCACGCAGCCCTTCATGCAGGTCGATACGGTCAAGATCCGCGTAGAACTGTTCCCGCTGCTGCTCCATAAGGAAGTGCGCATCCGCGGGTTCGTGCTCGATACGCCGAAGGTGGACCTGCTCCGCGCCGCGAACGGCAAGTGGAACTACTCGACGCTCGGCAGCACGGCCAGCAAGCCAGCTGCGCCGAGTACCGACACAACAACGCAGGACATCACCGCGGGCTCCATCGACATTCAGCACGGGCAGATTACTGTTGGGCCGGCGCAGGGTTCAGCAGGCGGGGAAGCCGGCATGACCGCCCACACCTACCAGCAGGTTGACCTGAACGTGAAGGATTTTGGAACGGCTAAGTCCTTCCCGTTCACGCTGACGGCAGAGCTGCCCGCCGGCGGGTCGGTCAGTCTAAAAGGCACCGCCGGGCCGTTTAACGAGGCCGATACTGCAGACACGCCGTTTACCGCGCAGTTGGAAGTCAAGAAACTTGATCCGCTCGCCGCGGGGTTTGTCGACGCGTCCGCCGGCGTTTCGGGATTGATTGAAAGCCTGCAGCTCGATGCCTCCTACAGCGGGCAGGCACTGCACGTGTCGAAGCTGATCGTGGATAGCCCGCGCCTGACGCTGGTGCAAAGCAACAAGCCGAAGGCCCCCAAGCCTGCCGGCGCACCGAAAGAATCGACGATGCTTGAGAACCTGTCGATCGATGACGCCCAGATCAAGAACGGCACTCTGACCCTGACTAGTGCGGGCAAGGCGGGCGCGCCTGCCGTGTACCAGCAGGTAAATGCACAGGTCACGAATCTCACGCCGAAAAGCTCATCGCCTTTCTCAGCCAGTGCGGACCTGCCGGGTGGCGGCAAGCTGAGTGCGCAGGGCCATGCCGGGCCATTTAACCAGGAGAACAACGCGTCTACTCCGGTGAACGCGAAGGTTTCGCTGACGCACTTTGATCTTGGCTCCTCCGGCGTGATGCCGCCGGACGCGGGCATCAGCGGACTAGCCGACCTGCAGGCGCAGGTGCAGTCCAATGGGGAGCTTCTGAATGCTTCCGGCACTGCGGACGTCGCGGGCATCAAGCTTGCGAAGGATGGCCAGCCCTCGGCAACGCCCGTGCGGGCGCAGTTCACGCTCGCGCAGGATGAGCGGGCGCTCACGGGGCAGATTCAGCACGCGACCATCACCATCGGCCAGGCGGTCATCACTCTGGGCGGCACCTACCAGACCAGCGGACCGACGACCGCGCTCAACCTGAAGGTGGACGGCAACGCGGTGCCGATTGACGCGATCGAAGCATTTTTGCCTGCGCTTGGGGTGCACCTGCCCGAAGGTTCGCGGCTGAAAGGCGGCAGTGTCACGACGGCGCTGGTTGTGTCCGGCTCCACGGCAAGCCCGACGATCAGCGGCCCGGTGCGGATCGACAATACGCAGCTGGCCGGCTTTGACCTGGGCGCGAAACTCGGCACGCTTTCCAAGCTAACTGGCGGCAAGATTGGCACTGCGACCGGTTCGGGCACCAATATCAAGCTGCTCAGCATGGACGTGCGGGAGGCCGGCGGCGGCATCCGGACCGATAAGGTCGATCTTGCGGTTGCGGGTGTTGGCACAGCCACGGGTGCCGGTAGCGTGAGCGCGGGCGGCGCGCTTGACTACACCATGCTGCTAAAGCTTACTGACCTGACAAATGCGCAGGCGGCTGGCAGCGCCCCGTCGGCCGCGGCTGCGCCGACCTCTACCTCGAGCCTTGCCGGTCTTGCCGGCGGGCTGGGCGGGCTCATTCCCGGCGGTGGCGGCGCGGCCAAGGGCCTTGGCGGGTTGGGCGGACTTACCGGCGGTCTGCTGAAAGGCGGCATCCCGGTTGAGATCTCCGGCACAACCAGCCACCCTGTGTTTGCACCCAACATTCGCGGGCTCACCACGGGCATCGCTGCTTCAGCAGCGCAGCAGGCACTCGGCGGCAAGGCAGCCGGTACCCCGGCCGCAGGCAAACCAGCAGGCGCGGATGCTGTGAAGAATGCTCTCGGAGGCTTTCTTGGTAAGCATTAGCGATCACCGCCTGCCCCGTATCACCGCATCACAGTAATGGTGCGACCACCCCTAGGGAGGTTGACGCGCCCGGCTGCACATCTTAGTCTAAGTTGTCATGGAACAGGGTGAATCCAACCATTTCCGCAAGGTTTGTGAGCAGGCTGGGCTCGCCGTTACGCACCAGCGCCAGGTGATCTACGACGTGCTCTGTTCTACTGAAGGCCACCCCAGTCCGGAAGAGGTGTATGCCCGGGTCAAGGGTCGCATTCCTTCGATCTCGCTCGCTACCGTCTATAAAAACCTGCACCTGTTCATCCAGTCAGGTATCTTCCAGCAGGTATCACTCCACCACGGGTCTATGCGCGTGGAGACGAACCAGGCGGCCCACCACCATCTGCTGTGTACCCACTGCAAGACCATCCACGACATTGAGCCCGAAGTCCTCGGCCTGGCAGAGGCGCCCCGCCAGCTCCCCGGGGGCTTTTTGATGGAGCGTATCGCGGTCGACGTGCTTGGTATGTGCTCCGCGTGCCAGCAGCTGGCTGTTGCCGGCCCGGCCGGCACGGCGAATCTCCAGTAGCGGCACCCGACAGGGCCGCCCGGCCGAACTCGCACCCGCCCAGGAACTTTCACGCCAGGGAACCTTCAGAGTGATGCGTGCGTATTCTCCCGCATGAGCACGGCAGCCATTACACTCGCACCATTCGGATTTCGAAGCACAGGCGGCGACAAGGCCTCCTCCGCTTTGAAGATGTCCCTGGCAGGGACGCGCGCACAGTCGCTCGACGCGTCCGAAGCTGCGGCGAGGGTGCGGGTGGAACCAGACTGGCCGGCGACAGTTCGAAAGTGTCTTCGCGGCGACGGCCTTGCCTGGACGGAGCTGGTGCGCGCCCACCATGGCCGCGTGTACTCGCTTTGCTACCGGTTCACGGGCTCGGTCCACGATGCCGAAGACCTGACCCAGGACATCTTTCTAAAGGTGTACGGAAACCTGCGCGCCTGGGAGCCGACCCGCGGCTCGCTCGTGGTGTGGGTGACTACCATGACGCGCAATCACCTGGTCGACCACTACCGCCGCTCCCGCTTGCAGCGCGCGTCTGACTCGCTCGACGCGGGCTGGGAGGAGGCTGGCGCGGAGATTGTGACCGTTCACCTGACCGACACCCGGCCCGGCCCGCACGCGTATGCGCTGCAGCGCGAGCTGGAGCGCGAGGTGCAGGCCGCGCTTGCTTCGGTCTCGCCCGAGCTGCGCGAAGCGGTGATCCTGCGCGACCTGCAGGACCTGGACTACAAGGAGATTGCCGCGATGCTGAGTGTTCCGGAGGGCACGGTCAAGTCCCGCATCAGCCGCGGCCGTGCCGAACTGGCGCGCGTGATGACCGAAAACCAGACGCGCAAGGGAAAGCTGGTGAGCTGAGATGAGCCGCTTGTTTGGAGGTGGACCGCGTGACGGCGAGGAACGCCGGCTCTCATCTGCCGGCGACACCGAAAACGATATCGAAGACAACTGCCTCGCATGTGAAGCGTCGCTCATTGACCTTATGGATGGCGTCCTCGACCCGGAGGTGGAGGCGCGCGTGCGTGCCCATGCCGCGGAGTGCCCCGGCTGCGGCCCCTTGCTGCGTGACGCGGAACGAGGGCTCGCCTCCATCCGCCTGCTCCACGACACGCCGCTCCCGGTGCCGGAGGACCTGCTGGGCAAGATCCTCGCACGCACTGCCCGCGGCGTGCCCACCCTTGCCGAGGTAGCCACCGAGCCCTATGCGGGCGTCGGCAACGTTCTCGCATTTGGTTCCGGGGGCGCTCCCGGGCAGCGGGAAGCGCGCATTCTCATGACCGCCGCAATGGCGTTTTTCTCGATCGCGCTTACCTTGTCGCTGGCCGGGGTTCGCCTGAGCGACCTGCACCAGGCGGTGCGCTCCCCGGCATCGATCGGGGTCAGCGCTTCGCGGCAGTTCTTCGACACCAAGAAGCAGGTGGTGAGCTTCTATGACAATCTGCGTGTGGTCCGCGAGGTGGAGGCGACGGTGGAAGACCTGCGGCATACCTCGGAGAGCGATAAAACGAAAAAAGCGACGCCGCCGCGCTTCCATCCAAGCGCCCAGCGCACTATTTTGTCTCCGGATGCGTTGCCCGCTCTGTCGAGATTGGTACAAACGGCCGATGAAAGGAACACCCTATGAACTGCGCCAACCATCCCGAGCGCACGGCCACTGCCTTTTGCCAGAACTGCGGCAAACCTCTTTGCCCGGAGTGCGTCCGCAGCGCGGACGGTTTGATCCTGTGTGAGCCGTGCCTGCTGACCCGGGCGGCCGCCGCGGCGAGCTCCGCTTCGAGCGCAGCCTATGCGAACCCCGGCGCGGGCGGGGCCTGGCAGCCTGTGACGCAGCCAGGTGCGCGTCCGGGTGTGAATCCGGGAGTCCATCCAGGTGCGCAAACCGGTCCGCGTCCGGGTGCGCAGTCCGGGTACGTGCCGGTGACCGGTGCTCCGCAGACCAGCCCGGGGCTTGCGGCGCTGCTGGGCTTCATCCCGGGCGTCGGTGCCATGTACAACGGGCAGTTCGTCAAAGCGCTGCTGCACGTCATTATCTTTATCGTGCTCATCGGCACCACCGAGCACCTGCCGCTGGTCGGCATTCTGATCGGTGCTTGGGTGTTTTACCAGGTGTTTGACGCGGCGCAGACTGCCGCTGCCCGGCGCGACGGTCGTCCGCTGCCGGACCCGTTCGGCATCCTCGATATGAGCCAGCGGCTCGGCCCGCAGCAGCCTACCTACCCCCCGACGCAGTTTCAGGCGCCGTCGGTCGGTGGTCCCACAGCGGCGCAGGCTCCACAAGCTCAGTACGCGCCACCGACCCAGTACGCAGGCCAATATGCGAGCCAGCCGCAGCCTCCAGGCCAGATGCCGGCCGCCGCAGCCGGGTACCCTCCCATGCAGCCTGTGCCGTATCCCCCGCAGCGCCGGGGTGAGCCCGTGGGTGCCATCGTCTTGATCGCGGTAGGCTTGCTGCTGCTGCTCAGCACCCTCGGCGTGCTCGATGTGGACTGGATCTGGCGAGGGTGGCCGGTGCTGGTGCTGCTGCTCGGGGTCTGGCTGCTGTTTCGGAGGGCTACTGGCGTGCCGGTCGCCGGCCCGGGGTTCGGCGGAAGCGGCAGTCCAGGAGTTTCGGGCTCTGTCCCCACTGGAGCCGTGCCTCCCGAAGCGGCCCATCCCGGGGCGGCCCATCCCGGAGCGGTTGCTCCCGCCGCACCGGCTCCGTTCTCGCGCGACAACCCTCTCAGCATCACGCCGCGGCCGTCTGAAGCACCTCAGGAAATACCTGAGGAGGGAACCCGATGAACCCGCTCGTGCTTCGCCGCATCCGCGGCCCGGTCTACCTGCTTTGCTTCGCGGTCACCGCGATCCTGGCGCAATGGGCGGTACTCCCCTACAGCCAGTCCTGGCCGCTCTACATCATCACGGCCGGGCTGCTTGATCTGCTGGAGGCTGTTGCCCCTGCTGTGCGAGTCCTGCCGGGTGCGCTCATGCCCCGCCGAAAGTCGCTCGCCGGCGCGACGATTTTGCTGCTGATCGGCGTGCTCGCGCTGCTCACCACCACCAATGTTCTGCCGTTTGGCAGCTTCTGGCATGTGTACGCGGCATGGTGGCCGGTGCTGCTGATCCTGCTTGGCAGTCTGCTGCTGGTCGAGCGCCTGCTCGACCGCTCCTACCTTCGCCGCTATGCGGCTGCGGGCGCGTATGGCGCGCCGTACGCGCCCCGTCGGCGCGGCAGCGGCGGTTTATTCTTCCTGGTGCTCGCGCTTGTCGGCCTGGGCCTCATCAGCCCCGGCTCGCCGTACCTGCCGCACGACTCCTGGCGCTGGAACCCGGACTGGAACTGGTCCTTCACAGGCGAGGCCCACGAGAACGACGTGGTTCTTGCGTCGCCGCTCGCCGCGGATGGGACCCTGTCTGTCGACAACGCCCACGGCGACCTCGAAATTTCGCCCTCCACCGACGGCATGCTCCACCTGGACGCGCACCAGACGGCGCATGTTGCGGATCGGGACAAGGACCGCGCCTTCCACGACGCGCGTCCCGTCGTCGCCGTTCACGGCGCGAGCGCCACGGTCACCGTGCCGGCCCGCAGCGGCGTCGATGTCCGCCTCGTGCTCCACGTGCCCGACTCGGTGCTGTGCACGGTGCGCAACCACCACGGCGACGTCGCGATCTCGGGGCTGCACCGGGCTGTTGAGATCACTGAGGATCACGGGGATGTGACGCTCGACAGCCTGGGCGGCGGCGCCCACCTCACCATGGATCACGGCGACGTGACTGCGCGCGCCGTCACCGGCGACTTTTCGATAGACGGCCGCGTTGACGACGTGTCTGCCTCCGGAATCAAAGGCAGAACTGTTTTGCACGGGGATTACTTCGGCAGTACGGAGCTGGATAATGTCGGCGGCCCGGTCGACTTCCGCTCCAACCGCACCGAGGTGACCGCGCAGCACATGACCGGCCAGCTTTCCCTTGACTCGGACAACCTGCGCATCTCCGGGGTCAACGGCGGCCTCACTATCCACACCCGCTCGAAAGAGGTGGAGGTGACTGACCTTTCCGGAAGCGCCGACATCTCTGACAGCAACGACGACATCACAGTTTCCGCCGCGCAGCCGCTGGGCGCGCTTACGCTGACCGACGCAACCGGCAACATTACTCTCGCGCTGCCCGCGGGTTCCGGCTTCTCGCTCAACGGCAGAACCGGCAGCGATGACGAGATCGAGTCGGAGTTTCCGCTCCAGCAGTCGTCGACCTCGGGGGAGAAAACCATCACCGGACAAGTCGGCCAGGGTGGACCACACCTCGCGCTTTCGACCGACCACGGCGACCTGACAGTCCACCGGAGGCTGGATGCGCCAGCCGGATCTGACGCACAGGCCGGGGCAGACCCGTCCGACGCCGCGTCGGGTGCGCCGAGAGGACGACCGCGTCATCTGCGCACCCCGGAGAACGTCCCGGCGCCGAGCGTGCAGTAGCGGCCTCAAGTCACTCGCGGAGGATGGGCCAGACGCGAAGGGAGGCTTGTAGATGTACATGGTAAGGGGCTGCTCTAAATGGGCGAGATTTGCCAGCGTTCCCGCACCAGCTCTTCAATGCGCGAGGTGACCTGCTCCAGGCTGAGCGTGGTGGAGTCGATCTCGACCGCGTCCGCTGCCGCGCGCAGGGGGCTTTCGGCCCGCGATTGATCCCGCGCGTCGCGCTGCTGCATCGCGGCAAGCAGGTCGGCTTTGTCCGATGTCTCCTGAGCGCCGGTCACTCGCTCCTGCGCCAGACGACGCTCCGTGCGTGCCTCGGGCGAGGCGGACAGGAAAATCTTCAAGCTCGCCTCCGGGAACACGACCGTGCCGATGTCGCGGCCTTCCATCACAATGCCAAAGATTCCCTCCGGCAGCGCGCATGCGCCGAGTTCCTGCTGCAGCCGGACCATCCACGCCCGCACCGGCCCGTGCACGCTGACGCGGGACGCTGCCTCGGAGATTTCGCGGGTCCGGAGGCGGGCGGTGACCTCCTCGCCGTCCAGCAGCACCCGGTTGCCCGATGCATCGGGCAGCAGCTCGATGGTTGTGCGTTCGCTCAAGCGGGCAAGCGCGGCCGCGTCGTCCAGTGAGACGCCGAACGTGAGGGCCTTGAGCGCAAACGCCCGATACATGGCGCCGGTCTCGATGTTCAGGAGCCGGAAGCGCTCCGCCATCCGGGCAGCGAGGGTGCTTTTGCCCGCCCCGGCTGGGCCGTCGATGGTCAGGATGGAGTTGCGCTTCTCCGGGATTATCTGCTTCGCTGAGCTTGACTCCGGAACGCGTGAGCTCATCCGTCGCGCCTGGGGCCGCGATTCGGGCCCGTGCCGGGACCTTTGCCGGGGCCCTTCCCACCAGGCTTCCGCGGCGGCGCACCCGGTTTGCGGCCGGACGCGGGCTTGCCGGGTCGTCCTGCGCGAGCTCCCGCACCTGGTCCGGACCGAGATGCAGAGCGCGGGCCGGGCCGTCCGGTCGCGCTCACGCCCGTTCGCGGCTTGCCAGAGGAGGTAAACGGCGCAGTGCGGGGGCGTTTGCCGCCGGGCCGCGCAGCAGGTGCTCCCGGCCGTGAAGGCCGCCCTTCCCCAGTGGCGAAGCGCCGCGGCGGGGCGCTTCCCTCGGCACCGAAGCGCCGCGGACTGTCTTGCCGTGGACCGTCCTGCCGCGGCCCGTCCTGC
>CAXUDF010000002.1:44771-60788 GCA_964249695.1 uncultured Acidobacteriaceae bacterium | reverse complement strand
TCTCGAGGAGCAAAGCCGCCGCCGCGCTCGCCCGCTCCGGTCGGGGCACCTGGCCGCGCGCCAAAGGTGCGGCGGCCAGGCGCTCCGCCCTCACGGGGCGCGAACGGCTTCTGGTCGCTGCGCGGGGCAAACGGCCGGCCTCCCTCGCGCGGAGTGTACGGCTTGCGCTCACCAGCGCCGCCTTCTCGTGGAGCAAACGCCTTTCGGTCGTCCCGCGGGGCAAACGGCCTCGTATCTTCCCTGGGAGTAAATGGCTTGCGGTCCCCGCCCGGCGACGGACGGCCGCCCGCCTGCGGCGCGAACGGCCGCCGGTCGTTCCGAGGTGCAAAGGGTTTGCCGCCCTCCCGAGGAGCGAATGGCTTGCGGTCACTGCCGGATGAGCCTGGCCGGCCCTCCCGAGCGGCAAACGGCTTGCGGTCGCCGTCGCGCGGAGGGTAGGAGGCGGGATAGGGCCGATCGCCATCGCCTCGCGGCGTAAACGGCTTGCGGGCCGGCCCACTTGCATCGCCTCGCGGCGCAAAGGTCTTCCGAGGCGGGCGCGCTCCGCCCACGATGCCGTCCGGGGCTGCCCGCCCAGGTCCGGCTCCGCGCGGCGCAAACGGCTTCCGGCTCGCGTCCTCGCGGCCTTCGCGGTTCTCGCGAAAGGATGGAGCGGCGAAGGGCCTGCGCTCGCCGCCTGCGGAAGCCGCGGGGCGCTCGGTACGCGGCTTGCCCCGGAACTCCTCCCGAGACTCGCCCCGCTCACTGCCGGCACCGCCCTGCCTGTCCGGGCCTGGGCCCGGCCGTCGATCTTCCTTCCACGGCTCGCGTGCGAAAAAAGGCTTGGCAGGGGGGGTGGCAGGGGGCTTGCCCGGGCGGCTGTCCGCGCCGGGGGCCGGTCTGGCACCTGGTCTGGAAGCCGGTCTGGGGCCCGCGTTGGGGCCTGACGAGGCGCGCTTGCTGAAGCTGCCCCCCGGCGCGCCGAAGCTCTTGCGCGCGCCGTCGCCTGTGCCGCTGAAGGTTCTGCGCGGGCCGCCGAAGCCCGTGCTGCCGCCGCGCGCAGGGCCGAAGCCTTTGCGATCTCCGGAACCCGCGCCGCGCCCGGCCACAAAACGCTTCCGGCCGTCGCCCACCGCGCGCTCCCGCTCAGTTTCCACCTCCGAAAGAGCGTCGATCCGCAGCCCGCCTCCAGCCTCGGCAGCCCGGCTCTCGTCTTCCTCGCCGGCTGCGACCGCCAAGGCCTCCGGTGTTTCCGGAAGCATGTCTGCAAGCATGCCGGGGAGTGGGTTTGCAAGCCCGCGCGCCGGCGCTTCGCCGAAGTCGGGCAGGCTGCCTTCCACGGAAAAGTGCTCGTTCGCGCCCAGGTGCTGTACGCTCAGCTGCCGCGTCGCATGAAGTCCGCGCACCGCGTCCCGTACGCGCGAGCGGGAGGCGAGCGGCGACAGAAACGCTTCGATCTCTTCGCCCGTCGCGGCGATGGCGGACTGCAGATACACCGACACGAGTGCCGAGAGCGCCATGCCCTGCGCCATGGCGCTGCCGGCGGTCATGGCTTGCTCGTGGTTGGCTTCGAGCAGCTGCCAGTGCGTCGCTTCGCCGTCTTCGGTGCCCGCGGAGTAAATCGGCTCGATGCGCAGGGTCGTCCACAGCTCGGTCAGGGCGCGCAGCGCGGCGCTCTCGGTCAGGTGGCGGCCCAGCTTGTCTTTGAGCTCGTCGGCGGTGTGCGCGCCGTCGCGGTCCAGCAGCTTCCATACCTCGGTCACCAGCGGCGAGCTCTTGCCGCGCGGACCGCGGCGCCACTCCCGGTCGCCGCGCAAGGCAAACACGAAGGGCAGGGTTTCCTCGGTCGCGAGGAAATCCGGCTGGTCGCCGGGGCCGCCCAACAGGTTCAACGCAACCGCATCGGCTGCGCCGGAGGCCGTAGCCAGCATCCGGCGCAGCAGGCCTGAAGCTGCCTCGATCGCGTGGAGGGAGGGCGCGGCGTTCGCTTCGCCCAGCGTCGCCTCCACAAACGAGCCGGCGGGGGCGGCTATCTGCGCGGGGCGGGGAAGAAACAGGGCGAGGCTGGCGGAGCGGAGCCAGTCTGCGGCCTCGTCCCCGGTAAGAAGGGCATGGCCGTCGTGGCGCCAGGCCGAAGCGCGCGCGTGTTGGAGCTGTTCTGCTGTCAAGGTACGTCCTTACTGTTGGAGCGAATCCGAGTTTCTCGTCAGGGCTCGGGAGCCTGTATCGGTCTGCCTGAGCAGACCCGTCTGGTGTGCGTTCCGCGCCGGTTCTACGTACGATGCTCCGCACGGAATAAAGACGCGCGCGCAGACTAAATGCGCCCGAAGGCCCGCTGAATGTCTTTCCAAGAATACCGCAGCGCAATCGGGCGCCCGTGCGGGCAGCTGGTGGGGTGCTCGGTGCGGCCCAGCTCGGCAAGCAGCCACTGCATGCGCTCAGGGTCGAGCGGCGTATTGACCTTGATTGCCGCGTGGCAGGCAATCGAGGCGGCGATGCGGGTGCGCGCCCCTTCGAGGTTCTCCGTCTGCTCGTGTTCCGCCTGCTCGAGCACCTCGGCCAGCATCCGCTCGAGCGCCCGGCCTTCGAGGCCAATGGGTGCCGCTTTGACCGCGACCGTGCGCGGCCCGAACGGCTCCGCCTCAAAGCCGTTGCGCTCGAGCTCGCGGGCAATGCGGGCAAACAGCACCATCTGGTGCGGTTGGAGATCGACCAGCAGCGGCATCAGCAGCTGTTGGCGCTGCACTGTTTCGACGGCGCGCTCCCGCAGGATCTTCTCAAACAGAATGCGCTCGTGCGCGACGTGCTGGTCGATCAGCCAGAGTCCGTCGTCGCCCGTGGCAAGGATAAAGCTTTCGCGCAGCTGGCCGAGCGGCTTGAGCGAGCCGAGGGCGTTGAGACTTGCGGCCGGCGCTGCGGACGCACCCGGTGGGAAAGGCTGGCCCGGCTGCGCCTGCGGCAGGCTCGGCTGGCCTGGAGTCCAGTTTGGGGTCTGGCCTGGGGTTAGGCTTGCGCTTAGGCTTTCGTAGCGCTCGGGCTCGCCGCCTGCTCCCAGAGCAAACGGCAGAGCCCCGGTCTGCGGCGCGGGGGTGGGGGCGGCGAGGGCAAACGGCTCCGCGCCGGAAGCGTCCCAAGACGCGTCCCCAAGCGCGCCCGGCGGTTCGGAATCAAGCAGGGCCGCATCCAGCAGCTCCGGGATCGGCGTGTGCCCGGTCGCGAAGTCCTCCCGGAAGCTCGAAGGCGAGCTCGACGCGTCCTTGCCGTTCGGCGAGGCGGCGAGCGCCTCGAGAAACGAGGCCGCCGGCCGCGCCTTCATCAGCGTCAGCCGAATCGCGTCGCGTACAAAGTCATGCACCAGCGACGGCTGCCGGAACCGTACTTCGGTCTTCGACGGGTGGACGTTCACGTCGACCTCGGCCGGCGGCATCTCGAGAAACAGGAGCATGACAGGGTACGAGGTGGGCGGCATAATATTGCGGTAGGCCTCGCCGATCGCGTGCAGGATCAGCCGGTCGCGGATGAGCCGCTGGTTGACGAAGATATAGATCGAGTTGCGGTTGAGCTTTTGCAGCTCCGGCTTGGACGCGAAGCCCGACAGGCGCAGGCGCCCCGGCTCCGGAGGGGCGTAGTCCTCGCCGCGGCGCCAGGGCGGCGGCTCCGGGAGTCCGCCGTGGTCGAACGGGCGCTCGGCGGCGAGCGGCAGCAGCGCGTCGAGCGTGTCGCGGCCGAAAATCTGGTACACGCGCTCCTCGGACTCGGCGACCGGCGGCGCGTTCAGCAGGGTATGCGTGCTCGAGACCAGCTCAAAGTGCCGCCCCGGGTGCGCGAGCGCGTAGTGGGTGACGAGCGCGGTCACGTGCGCGGTCTCGGTCTGCTCGGATTTGAGGAACTTGCGCCGGGCCGGCGTGTTGAAGAACAGGTCCTGGATAGTGAAGGTCGTGCCCGCGGGGCCGCCCGCGTCTTCGACCCGCGCGAGCCGGCCGCCGTGAATCTCGATCCGCGTACCGGAATCCTCGTCGGCCGCGCGCGTAGCGAGCTCTAACCGCGAAATGGACGCGATCGACGGCAGCGCTTCGCCGCGGAAGCCGAGCGTCGCGATCTGGAGCAGGTCGTCAGACGAGCGGATTTTCGAGGTCGCGTGCCGCTCAAAGGCCAGCAGCGCGTCATCGCGGCCCATGCCGTGCCCGTTGTCAGTGATGCGGATCAGCTTGCGCCCGCCGCCCTCGATCTCGATGCGGATGCGCGTCGCGTCGGCGTCAAGCGCGTTTTCGAGCAGCTCCTTGACCACCGAGGCTGGCCGGTCCACCACCTCGCCGGCCGCGATCTGGTTGGCGACCTGGTCAGTGAGGATGCGGATGCGGCCCATGGCATCAGCTTACCGGAAGGGGCGAGGTGAAGGATGCGCATCTGGGCCCGTGTCCTGCTTCAAGGCATCCGGCGGGAGATCGCAGCTCTTAGGGTGTGGGCGGGCGTGTGCGAAGTTGTCCAGCACCTTGAAAGAGGTGTCATCCTAAGCGCAGCGAAGGACATGCTGTTCTTCGGCGCGAGCGCAAAAGCAGGTCCTTCGTCGCTCCGCTCCTCAGGAGGACGCTTCTCTGGGTCGGCCCCCTGGTTTGAAAGGACTTCGTACACAGCCGCTCAGGACGACGGGCGATGAAAGAGCACTGTACACTTGCGCGGGGCGGACGGAGCTGCGCCCTCCCGTACACAGACCGGATGGTGTCGAACGAGTCGGGCAAGGCATTTGATTCCGGTGTAGCAACCCGGCAACGGGCATCAGCCCCAAATAGCACGGCTGTTACGCGCTGACCTCTTCCCGCCTGGCCTTCACCGGCGAAGCCTCTTCGACCAGGTCTCCGAGCACGTGCATGCGCATAAAGTTCGTCGACCCCGAGTTGGTGCGGGTGCCGGCGACGATGCCGACGATGTCGCCGCGGCGGGCGAAGCTGCTCTGCTCCAGAGCATGTTCGACGGTCTCGATCATGCGCTCGGTGGTAGCAGCCTTGCCGCACGCGAGCGGGAACACCCCGCGCAGCAAGCTCATGCGGCGGAGCACCGCCGGGGAGCTTGACAGCGCGCAGACCGGCGGCTTCGGGGCGCGCTTGGACAGCAGGCGCGCGGTAGAGCCGGTCTCGGTGAACACGGCAATCGCGCGGATGTCGAGGTCGTTGGCGGCATGCGCCATCGACTCGCAGATCGACTCGGGCACGGTCGTCGCGCGGCGGTTGGGCCGCGCGGGGTAGCTCGACGCAAGGCCAAGCGGCAGCTCGCGCATCTCCCGCTCGGTTTCGAGCACGATCTTGGCCATCATCTTGACCGCCTCGACCGGGTACTTGCCGGCGGCGGATTCGGCCGACAGCATCACGGCATCGGTCCCGTCGTAGACCGCGTTCGCGACGTCGGACGCCTCGGCGCGGGTCGGGCGCGGGTTGTCGATCATCGACTCGAGCATCTGCGTGGCCGTGATGACCGGCTTGCGGTACTCGGCGGCGCGGCGGATGATGAGCTTTTGCATGGCGGGCACCTTTTCGGGCGGGACTTCCACGCCCAGGTCGCCGCGCGCCACCATGACGCCGTCCGCGATCTCGAGAATTTCGTCGACGTTGTCGATGGCCTGCGGCTTTTCGAGCTTGGCAATGATCCACGTATCGGCCCCGGCGGCCTGGATGCGGTCCTTGACCTGCCGCACATCCTCGGCGTTGCGCACAAACGAGAGCGCAATCGCGTCCACCCCGGCGCCGATGACGAACTCAAGATCGACCGCATCTTTTTCGGTCAAGGACGGCACCTTGGCCGCGATCCCGGGCAGGTTGATGCCTTTGTTTTCTCCCAGCAGCCCGCCGTTGATCACCGCGCACTCGATCTCGTCGCCGAGGATGCGCGTGACGTGGAGCTCGATGAGTCCATCGGAAAGCAGAATCCGGGCTCCGGGTTCGAGGTTTTCAGCCAGCGTCAGAAAGGTCGTTGCGATCCTGTCTTTGGTTCCCGGAACGTCCTGGGGCGTAATGATGAGGGTTTGCCCAGCTTCGAGCAGCACCGGGGTGCGGTTTTCGAGCTTGCCAGTGCGGATCTTCGGCCCCTGCAGATCCGCGAGGATACAGATCGGCTTCCGCTCCTCGTCCGAGACGCGGCGCACCAGCTCGATGAGGCGCAGCTTGTCCGCGTGGTCGCCATGCGAGAAGTTCAGCCGCGCCACATCGAGCCCCGCGCGCACCAGCGCGCGAAAGGTCGCCTCATTGCCCGAGGCCGGCCCGAGCGTGGCAACAATCTTGGCGCGGCGCAGCGCGCCGGTCGCGGTAAAAGGATCTGCCATCATCACCGTATCCACTCCTGCCGCGTCTTCCGCGGTCTTTCCCGCGATTCTAAGGCATTTTTCCTGAAGATGTACTGCAGGTCCAGAGGTCCCAAACAGAGGCAAGCGTGGCTTTTCCGGCGGGAAAAGCCACAGGGAGCTGGACCAGGCGCTTAATGGCATCAGGAAAAATGCTCTACACTCCGGCGATGCGCCGCTGCCGCGCTCGTTTGCTGCCCCAGGGCGCGGGTGCCGTCCGGGTATTCGAGCGCATCGTCCTCAGCAAGGGTAGACGCCCCCTGCTCCTCCCACATGGGGTACACTTGCGCGTTAAACTCCGCGCCTACCAGGGTCGCGACCGATACAAAGTAGAGCCACACCATGGTCGCAATGCCTGCACCGAGCGAGCCGTAGACCCGAGAATAGTCCGCAAAGCGCGTCACATACCAGCCGTACGCCATTGTGGAACCGAACCACGTGGTGGTGGCCAGCGTGGCGCCGGGCAGGGTGCGCGCCCAGGGCGGCCGCACCGCGGTGGAGAAGTGAAAGATGACCTGCAGCACGGCGACCGAGGTCGCAAGCGCAATGAGCCAGCGCGCCCCGCGCCAGCCGACCAGCACCCACGAGCGCAGGCCGTGGTCGCCGTTCGCGATCATCCACAGCTCGATCTGGTGGCCGAAGACCACAAACGTAGTCGCAAACAGCATCGGCAGCAGGGTTGACGGGATGAGCAGCAGCGCGACCAGGCGCTCTTTCCAGAAGGGAAACTGCCCGCGCGGCAAACGGTAGGCGCGGCGGAAGCCTTCCATGAGCGACAGCATGACGCCCATGGCCGCCGCGACTGCGACAATGCCTGCTGAAATCACCAGGCGGTGCGAGCGTGCGGAGGCCGGCGTGAAGTAGGTTTCGGCCAGGAGCATCGTGTCCGGCGGCAGCAGGTCCGAGAGCATCGCGCGCACATCGCCCCGCACCGCGTCCGAGGTGGGCGCGGCGGAGAGCACCTTGGCCGCGACCAGCAGGGCGGGAAACAGGCTCAGCAGCTCAGAGTAGGCGGCGGCTTTGGCGATGGTGAAGGCGTTGTGGCCGAAGGCCTTCCAGAGGGCGTGCCGAAGATCGTGGGCAAAGCGCCGGAGGGGGTCCCCAAACATATGGTAGAGAGCTTACCGTGAAAGCCGAGGGCCGGGGGAGAGCATTCTCGCCGCGCCGCGTATTATGGCCCGTTCCGGGACGCGCTTCCCGATTGCAATTCCACCGCGAAACAGGAAACGCAAAGCAGAAAACGAGAGGCGCCGGCGATGGGCTGCCTGAAGCGACGCCGCGCGGCAGCGTGCGACCCCGCTGCTATCCTGAGAAGCATGATCAAAGGGCTCACGCTGCTGCGTTCCACCCCCGCCCCCGCGGCTTACGACGCGCTCGCGAGCTTCTTTGCCGCGCTTGGGTTTGAGCCGGGCCCGAGCTGGCAAAAAGACGCTGCCCGGGGTACGAGCTTTCGCGTGCCGGTCGGTGCCATTGAGTGGATTGACGGCCCGGCATCGATGTTGGCCGAGATGCTCCCGGCCGATCTGCTCATCGAGGTAACCGCGCTGCCGGCGGTGCGCGACGCGGCGGAGCGCTGGCTGCGGGAGCAGGACGGCGGCGATGGTGACCTGGCCGCCCGGCTGAGCCCGATCGCCGCTACCGGCTGGAAAACCGATCTGTTTACGGTTGAGCCCGTCGCCGGTACCCGGCTTGCCTTTTGGCAGTGGGCTGACCCGCTCGTCGGCCGGCCTGCCGCGATCGAGGGCGACCTCCTAGCGACCGGCATGCGCTTTGCCATCGTGGTGGCGCGCTGGAACGCGGTCATCACGGACCGCCTGCTGCAGGGGGCGCTCGACGCGCTGCTGCGCTCAGGCGCCGCCCGCGCCGACATTGAAGTAGTGCGCGTGCCGGGCGCGTGGGAGATCCCGGACGCGGCTCGGCAGCTGGCGGAGACCGGCCGCGTCGACGGTATTGTGACGCTCGGGGTGCTGCTGCGCGGGGAAACGGCGCATTACGAAGCGATCTACAACGAGGTGTCGCGCGGCATTGGGCAGTCGCAGCAGGAGACCGGCGTGCCCCACGCCTTTGGCGTGCTGACCTGCGAAACGCTCGAGCAGGCGCTGGACCGGGCCGGGTTAAAAGCCGGCAATAAAGGATTTGAAGCCGCGTCGGCCGCAATCGAGATGGTTTCGCTGCATCGAAAGATCAGCGAAAGCGCGGGAGCGAAGGTGTGAGCCAGCCGACAGGCAAACGAAGAAAGAGCCGTGAACTGGCGATGCAGATGGTCTTCCAGGCTGACGTGGGCAAGCAAACCCCGGAGCAGGTGCGCAAGAGCTTCTGGGAGGCGCGCGACGTGGTCGAGCCCGACATCCGCGGCTTTGCCGAGGACCTGTACCGCCTTGCGAACGTCAGGGAAGACGAGATCTCGGACCTGATTACGAAGCATGCGCAGAACTGGCGCATTGAGCGGATGCCTGCGGTGGACCGGAGCGTGCTGCGGGTAGCCATCGCGGAGATGCTCGGCTTCTCGGCGACGCCCGCGCCGATCGTGATCAACGAGGCCATCGAAATCGCCAAACGCTACTCGTCTCCGGAGTCGCTCGGCTTTTTAAACGGCGTGCTGGACGCAGTAGCGCGCGCGCGGCGTGAGCCGTGGCAGCCCGCGGGGCGGCGCGGATGAGGGTCGGCTTCTCTGGCTTTATTCCGGCGCTCGTGCTCAGCGGTGTGCTGGCGCTTGCGGGCTGCACCGAGCATGCGTCCGAGGCAGACAAAGCAGCGGCCGCGCAGGCCGCCGCTGCGCGCCAGCAGCAGATCGACGAAGCCGCGGCGGTACGCAAGACCATTCCCAGTGCAGAGCAGCAATTGGCACAGCTGCCGCCCCCGGCCAAAGGTCGCTACCTGCAGGTGCGCTCCGCGGAAGCATGGAGCAACCCCTTTCTGGTGGTAAGCCGGAAGACCATTATGCTGCGCGTTGTTTCGCTGCCGAACAGCGGACCACCCGATGTCATCGGGGCGGACGACAGCCTGCCTCACGGCGTGCTTCCTGGTATAAAACTGCACCCTTCTGGCCCGAGAAAGCAGGAGATGACTATGCGCTTCATTGATCTGCCGGTAGCGCTTGCGGCCCTGCCGCAGGAAAGCTGGCCGTACGGCCGCGTCGTGGCCGTGGAGGAAGACCCGGCGACGCCCAAGCGCGAACGGCCGCTGATGCGGCGCAATCTGGAAGCAGTCTTCGCGCTGCTCAACGATCTGGATGTGGTGGCCGACGAGTGGCCGTACGGCCAGCGATGAGCTCCCCTGCCTTGCGGGCGGATCATGCCTCGCCGGGCGGGTTCTGTGACCCGGAGGGAGGATTCCGATGAAAGTGCTGATGGTGGGTGCGACCGGGGTGTATGCCCACTTCCTTGTTCCCGAACTAAAGAAGCGCGGCGCGGCGGTACGGGCACTTGTACGCAGCGCGGACAAGGCGGAAGCGGCGCGAGCGCAAGGTGCGGACGAAATTGCGGTCGGCGACCTCAACGACGAGCAAAGCCTGAGGAGAGCAGCCGACGGTGTCGACGGCGTCTTTCACATCAATCCTGCGTTTCAGCCGAATGAAGCAGAGCAGGGCGTCGCCATGGTGAATGCCGCGATGGCTGCCGGCGTCCGGAAGTTTACCTTTTCCGGAGTGATCCATCCTTCGATTGCAAAGATGAGAAATCACTCGGGGAAGCTGCCGGTCGAGGAGGCTTTGTACGAGTCGGGTATGAACTTTACCGTGCTGCAGCCGACGATGTTTATGCAGACCCTGGCGAACGGATGGAGCGAAGTGACGAAGCAAGGCAGCTTCTCGCTGCCCTACTCGATTCACAAGAAAGCCAGCTATGTCGACTACCGGGACGTCGCGGAGGCAGCGGCCATTGCCCTGACCAGCAGTGCGCTCGATTACGGCACCTTCGAGCTGTGCGCGCGGGGCATGGTCAACCGCGTGGAGCTGACCGGGATTATGTCGGACGTGCTGGGCCGCACCATCGAGCCGAAACAGATCGCATTCGACGAGTGGGTGCGGATGGCACAGATTCCTGAAGGGCCGTTTCGCGAGGGCATGGAGCGCATGTACGCCGACTACAACCAGTTTGGCTTCCCCGGCGGCAATGCGCTGGTGCTTGAAGCCATCCTCGGCCGCGAACCGCGCACCCTGCACAGCTTTTTTGCTGAACTGGTGCAAGGGCAGGGTTAGGACCGACCAGAGTCCGTCGTTGCGGCTGAACCGGGTCTCGGCAGCGAGTCAAATCGCTGAGTACACTGTGAAGACCAGCCGTGCAAAGCCCCACGTTTCCCATCCTGCAACCCGGCCCGCATGCAGAGCGTGGAACCGCGCCCTTTGCGGGGAGTGCAGCGCTGGCTGCGGCGCTGACGCGTGCGGTTCGAGGGGAAGTTCGCTTTGACCGCGGATCGCGCGCCCTGTACGCGACCGACGCCTCGAATTACCGGCAGGTGCCGATTGGCCTCGTGGTTCCGCGTGATGTGGAGGACGTAGTTGCGGCGATGCGCATATGCCGTGAGCACGGCGCGCCGGTGCTCGGGCGCGGCGCAGGCACGAGCCTGGCCGGGCAAACCTGCAATGCGGCCGTGGTGTTTGACTACTCGAAATACCTGCGCGGCATCGGCCGCGTGGATGCCGCGGCAAAGACGGTCAAGGTCGAGCCTGGCATCGTTCTGGACCGGGTGCGCGAGGCGGCCGAGCAGCACGAGCTGACTTTTGCGCCCGATCCGGCAACGCACTCGCGCTGCACGCTCGGCGGCATGATCGGCAACAACAGCTGCGGCGTTCATGCGTTGATGGGCGGCAAAACCGTCGACAACATCGAGTCGCTCGACCTGCTGCTATACGACGGCACCCGGATGACGGTCGGCGCGACCAGCAAGGCGGAGCTTGCCGCGATCATCGCGGGCGGCGGACGCAAGGGCGCGATCTACGCAGGGCTGCGGCGGCTACGCGACGAGTAT
This sequence comes from uncultured Acidobacteriaceae bacterium, assembly GCA_964249695.1. Lineage (GTDB taxonomy): Bacteria > Acidobacteriota > Terriglobia > Terriglobales > Acidobacteriaceae > EB88. The sequence goes on along the minus strand of CAXUDF010000002.1, from coordinate 49,510 downwards.
GCGGGCGAGATCCGCGCTCGCTTTCCGCGCATCCCGCGCCGCGTCTCCGGCTACAACCTGGACGAACTGCTGCCGGAGGCCGGCTTCCACGTGGCGCGTGCGCTGGTAGGCAGCGAGGGCACCTGCGCGACCGTGCTGGGTGCGACGCTCAAGCTGGTGCCCAGTCCGCAGCATCGGCAGCTTGTTGTGCTGTCATTTCAGGACCAGTTTGTTGCGGCAGACGCGGTGCCGCGCGTGCTGGAAGCCGGGCCGATTGGGCTCGAGGGCTTCGACGGCCTGCTCGTCGACATGATGCGGCGCAAGCGGCTTGCGCTCGACGACATCGGCCTGCTGCCGGAGGGGCGCGGGTTTCTGCTGGTGGAGTTTGGCGGCTGGACCGCGCCGGACGCGCTCGCGCAGGCGACAATGTTTTTAGAGCAAGCGCAGCAGTTCCCGGCAGTGCTGGGTGCGAGGCGCTTCGGCGGCACCGAGGCTGCGCGCGTCTGGAAGGTGCGCGAGCAGGCACTGGGCGCGACCGTTTTCGTGCCCGGCGAGCCGCACAGCTGGGAGGGCTGGGAGGACGCGGCGGTGCCGCCTGCAGCGCTCGGCAGCTACCTGCGCGAGCTTGCGACGCTGATGCGGCGCTACGGCTATCGCAGCCCCATGTACGGGCATTTTGGCCAGGGCTGCGTGCACATGCGCATCAACTTCGACCTCGAAAGTGCCGCGGGTCTTGCAAAATACCGTGCGTTTATCGACGAGGCCGCTGACATCGTGCTCGCGCACGGCGGCTCGCTCTCCGGCGAGCACGGCGATGGGCAGTCGCGCGCCGCGCTGCTGCCGAAGATGTTCGGGCCGCGCTTGATGGAGGCATTCGCCAAGTTCAAGCAGCTGTGGGACCCGGACAACCGTATGAACCCGGGCAAGCTCATCGACCCGGTGCAGGTGTACTCGCCGATTGAGAATATTCGTACCGGCGACGGTTACAAATCGGCCGCGCCCGAGACATATTTCAGCTTCGCCGGCGACAACGGCTCGTTTGGTGAAGCGACGCTGCGCTGCGTGGGCGTGGGCGCGTGCCGCAAGGAGCACGCCGGGACCATGTGCCCGAGCTACATGGCGACCGGCGAAGAGCGCCACTCGACGCGCGGCCGCGCGCACCTACTGTGGGAGCTGATGCAGGGCGACGTGCTTGGCGAGGGCTGGGCGAGCGAGGACGTAAAGGAGGCGCTCGACCTATGCCTGAGCTGCAAAGCCTGCAAAACCGAGTGCCCGGTGAACGTGGATGTCGCGACCTACAAGGCGGAGTTCCTGGCGCACTACCACCAGCACCACCGGCACCCTCTGCGGGACTACGCGTTTGGCCGCATGGACCGGTGGGCGCGCCTTCTCGCTCTCCTCCCCGGCGGCGCGCGGCTGGCGAACGCGTCGTTGAGGGTGCCCGGCGCTCGCGGGCTCGCGGGCAAACTGCTGGACCTTGCGCCGGAGCGCACGCTGCCGCGCTTTGCCGCGCGCTCGTACCTGAGCTCGCTGCCGCGCGAACGGAACAGAAGCGCACCTGCGCCGCTGGTGCTGTGGCCGGACACGTGGAACAACTATTTCCATCCGCAGGCGCTTACCGCCGCCGCACAGGTGCTGCGCCATGCGGGCCTTGCGCCCTGGACGCCGCGCGAACACATCTGCTGCGGGCGGCCGCTTTACGACTTCGGCATGCTCGACGAAGCGCGCGGCTATCTCCAGGCGATCCTCGAGCGATTTTCGCCGGAGATCGACACGGGCGCAACGTTTGTCTTTCTTGAGCCAAGCTGCGCGAGCGTGTTCACCGACGAGCTGCTGAACTTCTTCCCGCACGATGCGCGTGCGCGCCGGCTCGCAGCGCAAACGCGTTTGTTTGCCGACGCGCTGCGCGAGCTGTCGCCGGCATATGTGCCGCAAGCAGTGACAGAAGCCGGAGCGCTGCTGCATGGGCACTGCCACCATAAGGCTTTGGGCAGGCTCGATGCCGAGCGCAGCTACCTGCGGCAGGCCTGCGGCGCGGTCGCCGTGCCCGACACCGGCTGCTGCGGCATGGCCGGGCCGTTTGGCTTTGAGCGGGAAAAGTATGCGGTCTCGCAAACGCTGGGCGAGCGAGTGCTGCTGCCGGCGGTGCGTGCGGCCGGGCCCGAGGCGCTCATTGTGAGCGGGGGCTTCTCGTGCCGCGAGCAGATTGGGCAAGGAACCGGCCGGCAGGCGCTGCACCTGGCAGAGGTGCTGGCGATGGGACTGCCTGCTTCCTTCAGCCGGGTTCGTTAGGGCAGCGGGCGGCCAAACGCGCCGGCGAACAAGCCAGATTCAACTCACACGCGGTTACAAAAGCAGATCCCCGCACCTGCCATCTCTGCATGGGGGCCGTACATCCAACACTAAGTGCGCCGATCCCCCGGGCGCGTTCTCAGGAGTGTTATGGCAGTCGCGGAAACAGTGCTTCCCATGGTCGAAAAGTACCTCCCCAAAGTCATTAGCCCCAAGGTTCACGGCTACATCGACTACTCGCACGCCGCCTTCTTCCTGGGCTCGGCCTGGTTTCTGCGGAAGAAAAATCCTCGAGCCGCGGCAGCTGCGCTTACTACAGGCGCGCTCGTGCTGACGCAGTCTCTGCTCACCGATTACGCGCTTGGCGCGAAAAAGGTTATTCCGTTTGAAACGCACGGCAAGCTGGACGGCGGCTTTGCCTCGGCATCCTGGGCCATTCCACACCTGTTCGGCTTCAGCGATACGCCGGCCGCGAGAATCTTCCAGATCAACTCCATGGTGGAAGGTACGGTGGTCGGCTTGACTGATTTCAGCAGCGATCGCGCCCGCGCTGAAGAAGCGGCGTAAACCGGACCGCAGTTCGTGAGTCCGGAAGAACAGGCAGCTCCCGGGAGCTGCCTTTGTTTATGCAGGATCGAATACTTACCAGAGCGATACGACCAGCTCGGCTACGGGTACCGTTTGGCCCCGAAAAGTGATTTCCGATACGGCTTCAAGCTTGCCTGCCTTGTAGCGAAGAACGCTGTTGTCTGCCGGGTCAACCACGTAGAGAGCTTCGACGCCCATACTCTCAAAATCGGCAAGCCGGACAAGCAAGCGCGAAAGACGGTCTTCCGAGCTCAGAATCTCGAAAGCGGCTATGGGAGGCACAAGGGCGATTGAGTCGCGTGGTGCATTTACGTCAAGAAGGGCGACGTCCGGCACTCGGTAGCGTCGCTCACTCGTCCTTGTCCGCAGCTCAGGGCGAACGCGAACGCCCCACTCTCTTGCCCGAGGCCAGAAATAACCGACCAGCGCAGCCTGCCACAGCGAATGTTCCTCTTCCCCCACATTTCGTTCCTCAATGACGCCGTCCACGTACTCGGCATCCGGCTCGTAGCTGGTTTTCAGATACTCCTCGACGGAAATTGTGGAAGTCGCAGCCATTGAGATCTCCTCAGCACGATAGTATGCCGACGGAGCCCATCCTACTTGCGCGCGTTTCCTCTGCCCATTTCGGGAAGGATGCGGCTAGTGCCTTCGACCTTTAGTAACCAGAAAGGATTGCGCGCCTGAGGGTTTCCCTTATGCTGGACCGGCAAGCTCTTTCGGTCCGGCTGATAACCCACCGGAGTGGGCGCGCTTGCCGATGTTGACACGCCTTTTCAAGGATCGCCTGATGCGACGGATCTCGGTGTCAGTCCTGTTTGCCGCTGTTGTTGCGGGAGCGTTCGCGGTGAACACCCGCATGCATGCACAGTCCTCGCTTGACGTGCGCTATGGTGACCAGGGCTTGCAGCAGCTCTCCTACGGCGGCGTCGTGCTGGAAGACCTGACGCAGAATGGTTCGGACGCGTTCCACATCTGGCATATGAAGGCCACCGACCTGAACGGCAACGTGCTCTCAAGCGGCCAGTACGGATGGGGCGAGGTGAACAGTGGACGGAGCTGGAACGCGGCCACACACACCTGGACGTACGCCTTTGTCTGGGGTTCCATTGCCGTGAACTACGCGCAAACCGGCGATACGCTCACGATCGCCGTGACGACGACAAATGCGCCGGGGTCGGGGATCATCTTCGACGGCGCGACCGTGTACCCGCTCGCCCTGCACTTTCCCCAGCTGCCAAGCGGTTTCGGCAGCGCCTCCACACCCCAGCTCACGTTCAACACCACCGGGCCCAGCGTCACGCTGGCAGATTATGGCAAGGGCGAGGTCGCCTCGATCGACCCGGACGCGACCAACCCGCTTTACACCGGCTTTCAACCGACCGGCGCGGCCAACGCCTACACGGCGCTGATCAGCGGGACAACCCCGGATGGCCTCGCAACCTTTCAGCCGCATAACGATCGGCCGATCCAGCCCGGCCACGCCGATACAGAGACTGTCTCACTGCGCTTTGCGCCTTCCGGCACCGCGCTCAAAACGGTCGCCAACGACGTCTTTCAGAATTGGGCGCGTACCTGGCCGCCGAAGGTCAAATGGGCGGACCATCGCATTATCGGCACCGTGTACCTGTCGAGCGCGGCGCAGGGCGATCCTTCGCAACCGGCCGGCTACCCGAACAATCCGCGGCGCTACTTCAATGACAGCAATTCGGCGGACTTTGACGTAACAACGCCTGCCGGCCTCCAGCTCTTCCAGGCCCGCGTGCTGAAGCAGGCAGCCTCGAACGTGCAGAACCTGCAAAAACTGAATGCGCAGGGCGCAATTACCTGGGATATCGAGGGCGAGCAGTACCCGCAGTCGACGAGTTATGTGTGCTCGC
>CAXUDF010000002.1:35712-44671 GCA_964249695.1 uncultured Acidobacteriaceae bacterium | reverse complement strand
ACCTGGGATATCGAGGGCGAGCAGTACCCGCAGTCGACGAGTTATGTGTGCTCGCCGGACCAGATTGCCGAGGTCGCGCCCGAAATGGAATCGATCGTGACAGGGCAGAACTCTCCTTACAACGGGATGAAGCTCGACGATGCGTACTTCAAGACGATGCGGGACGCGGGATTCCGAGTAGGTGTGTGTGTACGTCCGCAGCAGTTCACGTTGAGCGGAACCACCGCTCAGCAGGTCTACCTGCCGGACGCGCAGGTGTATGCGGAGCTGCTGGGCAAGATGAAGTATGCGCATGACCGCTGGGGAGCGACGCTGTTTTATGTCGACTCAAGCGTAGAAAGCGACGGCGCGGTCTTGAGCGCAGATATCTTTGCGCAGCTTCAGGCGCAGCTGCCGGACTCACTGATCTCTCCGGAGGAGAGCACCGCCAAGCACTACGCGTACACGGCTCCATTCAAAAGCTTTCTCTTCCATACCGATCTGGGCACAGACCCATCCGTCTACAACTACTATCCCTTCGCCTTCAACCTGAACCTGATCAACGACGTCGATCCCGCAAAGCTGGCGCAGTACACTCCGCAGCTGACCGATGCGGTTCGCCATGGCGACATCCTGATGGTGCATGCAGATTACTGGCAGGCCAACAACCCGACAGTGATGGGTATTTACCAGGCGGCTAGGAAGTAACTGTGCGCTCGCCGGACACACTGCACCGCTTACGGGTGAACCGGCTCTCCCTTGCTGACAGAGACTTCCTCGACTACTTCCCCCGCAAGGGTATCGATTCGCGCCGACGGCATCAGCTGCTTGGCGCTGAATCGGTCCTGCAGTTCCTGCAGCGCTTTCATCATGACCGAAGGCGTCGGGTCCAGGCCGACGCGCGTGAGGTAGAGCGTCCCCTTGGTGCCAAGTGCGAGGGTCATCATCCAGGTGGGAGTTTCCTGTGGGGAGTGGAACACGTCGGCGAAGACGTGGCCTTCAAGCTCCATCTGTACAGAGGCAAACTTCAGGTCGCTGCATGTCGCTGAGACGACGCGCCAGCACGCATCTGCCGTGTCGGCTTCATGGATCGCCTGCTGCAGTGCTTCCATATAGAGCCGCTCCTGGAGCGTGCGCAGCACCGTGCGCCGCGACAGAAGCTCCCGCACGACGCTGAACTCGGTGTACTTGAGCCGATTGATGCCGAAGACCGCGAGGCCGCAGAAAACAATGACAATCAGACCCTGGAAACGATCGCTGATAACGCTTTGCAGCAGCGACAAAAAAGCGGCAACGCCGCACACGCCGTACAGGATCAGCGCAACACCGCGCGGCGTAAAGCCGAGCGCCAGCAAACGATGGTGAATATGCCCGCGATCGGCCTGAAAAATCGGCCTCCCGCTCAGATAGCGGCGGCTGATCGAGAGGCTCACGTCAATCAGCGGCAGCGCCAGTGCCATCATGGGCGCGGCAATGCCGAGAAAGGTTGCGGACTTCTGACTCCAGATAAGCGCGAAGCAGCCCAGGAGGAAGCCGATGGTGAGGCTGCCGCAGTCGCCCAAAAACACGGACGCGGGATTGAAGTTGTAGCGCAGAAAGGCGAGCAGGCAGCCGGCGAGCGGGATGGTCGCCATGGCAAGCCCGGTGTTGCCCTGGAGAACAGCGGCGAGCAGCGTTGTCAGGGTGGCGAACAAGGCAACACCGGTCGCAAGGCCGTCCAGCCCATCGATTAAATTCAGCGCGTTCGAGCAGGCCAGCAGCCAGAAGATGCTCAGTGGAATGGTGAGCCAGGGCGAAGCCGTGTGGCCGTTGATCAGGGTGATGTGCGCGCCGAGCGCGACCGCAAGCACGGCGGCAGCAGCCTGGCCGGCAAGCTTGGTGCGGGGTCGCAGCCCGCGCAGGTCATCAATCAGCCCGGTTGTGAACACGACGCCGGCCGGTACAAGCAGCGACAGCAGAAGCACTTTGTGCCGAATGAAGATGTGGATCCCGCGCGGAGCGAACAGCAGCAGCAGCCCGAGCGCCAGCGCATAGGAGACCGCGATGGCGATGCCGCCGACCCGCGGAATCTCGCGGCTGTGCAGCTTGCGCACGCCGTCAGGACGATCGACGATGCCGAACCGGAGAAAGATATTCCGGCAGATCGGTGTACTCAGCAGGCAGAGGAAAAATGCCACGACACCGAGCGCGATTGCAGCGTGCATACGTCACCTCACCGGCTGCCGCCTTGCAGGCAGCACCGATCGTTCAGCCGTGCACCTCCGCCAGGCTGCGCTCCGGGAGCGCAGCCTGGCCGGCGGGTTCAAGCAGGGGAGCGACGCCGAGCATCTCGGAAAGACGCGCGACGCCAAGGGGGAGATCAAAGTGTGCGAGCAGGGCTGCGCGGGCGCGGGCGCCTGCCTCGCGCACGAGCTCAGGCTTGGCGGCGAGAGTCTCGAGCAGCGCTGTCAGCCCCGCCGTATCGCCGCAATCGACGTGCCAGCCGCAGCCGAACTGCCGAAGGATGCGGGCCGGCGTCGCCTCTGGCGGGCCGACGAAGAGCACCGGCCGCCCGGCGGCCAGCAGCCCGTAGACTTTGCTCGGCACCACCGCGCCCAGGCAGCTGCGTTGCTGAGTGACCAGGCCGATGTCGCCCGCGCCCAGGCTCGCGCCAAGGCTTTCGCGCTGCACATAGCCTCGCCACTCGACCGAGCGTAGAGCTTCCCGCTCGCAAAAGGCCTCCAACTCGGCCCGGCGGGGCCCGCCGCCGGTGAAGACGAACTGAAAGCGCTCGTCCCCCCTGAGAGCGAGCATGGCCCCGGCGACGGTGTCGACATCATGCGCGAGGCCAAGATTGCCGGAGTACAGAACAACCAGCTTCGCCGGGTCGCCCGGCCGCGGGATCGGCTGGATCGCCTCGCCATCGGCCCAATTGTGGGCGACCTGGATTTTCGCGCCCGGGATACCGCGGGCCAGGAGGCGATCGCGCATGCACTCGCCCAGCGCAATGATTCCGTCGGCCCGACGGCGGGAAAAGTCGGAGAGCAGGCCGATCGCGCGCTCCACAAGGCCGCCGGCCGGGAGATATCCCAGGCTGACCGCGACGTCCGGGTACACGTCCATCTCCCAGATGAAGTGCCTGCCGCCGCGCAGGCGCTTCAGGACCGTGCCTACAAGCGAAATCAAGGGCGGTGTCGTCAACGTGAGCAGGAGGTCGGCGCGGGGCAGCGTTAACGCCAGCCGCGCCGCGCCGACGTAGAAAGACGCGTAGGACACGACCCGGCCGAGCGTGCCCCGGCGAAACGGCGCAGCTTTGACCCGGTGGATGGTGACCTCCGGCGGCGGCCCGGCCGACGCGAGCGCGTAGCTGCCGTCGGCGCAGATGGCATGGACCTCGTGCCCGCGCGCCGCCATCTCGACCGCGAGATCAGTCAAAAGCTGGCTGGTCGCGGCAGAGTCCGGCCAGAAAAATTGGTTGATCAGTAAAATCCTCACCGCGCTGCCTCCATTTCCCTTTCCGGGACCGCGACGCCCGGCGTGCGCAGCACCCGCTGCTTGGTAAACTGCGCCGGGTTGCCGGCATGGATCTCCCACGCGGGAATGTCCTTGGACACGACGCTACCGGCGGCAGCAATGGCGCCCGCGCCCAGCGTCACGCCGGGCATCAGTACCGCCCGCGCGCCAACCCACGCACCGTCGCCGAGCGAGATTGGCGCGACGATGAGGCCGAACGCAGGGTCTTTCCAGTCATGGTTCCCGGTGCACAGGTACGCACCCTGCGACACGCAAACGTTGGCTCCAAGCCGCACCGTGGTCAGGTTGTCAACCCAGCACTCCTCGCCCAGCCAGCAGTTGTCGCCGACAACCAGGTGCCAGGGATACTTGATGTGGACGCCCGGCTTGATGACCACGCCCGCGCCGACAGCGGCGCCGAAGACCCTCAGCAGAGATACGCGCAGCGCGGACGAAGGGATGAGGCGCGAGCGCAGCAGCGGCAGCCCGAGAAAAAACCAGGCCGCCTGCCCGAGGCGCGAGCGCCCGGGACGGTACCAGGCATTGTTGTAGTGCTCGAGCTGGATGCGCTGCATCACGCTAGTCCACCTCCACGGGAAAGCTTTTGGGCAGGGCAGTGCTGCCAGTCGGGCTGTTTTGCACCCACGTGTACAGCTCGGCCATCTGGCGCGCGACCACGGGCCAGCTGTAGCGCTCCCGTACCAGCGCCGCGCCGCGCTGCCCGCGCTCGGCGTTCGCCTCCGGGCTGCTCGCGAGAAAGCTCCCAAGCGCGGCCCGCAGGTCGTCGACATCGGGCTGGATCTGCCAGCCGGCCGGCGCGGCTTCGGGCAGATTGCACTGCTCGGTCACAATGACCGGCAGCCCGGCGCCCATGGCTTCGAGCGCCGCAACGCTCAGTCCCTCGGAATGCGACGGCAGCACGAAGCAGGAGGCAGCGGCCAGCGCACTCCACTTGAGCTCCGGCCCCAGCATGCCCGTAAACAGTGTCTGGCGGTCGATACCGAGGGCGCGCGAGCGCGCCTCAAGCGTGGCCCGGGTCTCGCCTTCTGAAGGCCCAGCCATCACCAGCAGCGTCTCCGGCCATCGCCGCGCGAGGCCTCCCCAGGCTTCGAGCAGCAGGTCCACGCCTTTTTTGGTGTGCAGCCGCCCCAGAAACAGAACGAGCCGCTTGCCCCGGGCGTCTGGAAAGGCGTCCAGAAAGACGTTGGCAAAGCCGGGCACCTCGATCTCGGCCGGCACGTCGACGCCGTTCGGGATGATCGCAATCGGCCGGCGCGAGCCCCAGGCACGGTACGAGCGCGCCTCGCCCGCGTTCAGGGCATGCAGGCAGCGCGCCCCTTCCACGTTGCGGCGCTCAAACAGCGCGGCGTACAGCTCCTTCTTCCAGCGCTTGGAGCCGAGCGCCCACGGCTCGAGCATGCCATGGGCCGAGATAATGTAGGGCTTGCGCAGCGCGCGTGCCGAGCGGGCCGCCACCAGCGTGCTGTGCTCCCAAAGCCCGTGGATGTGGACCCCATCTGACTGCGCGACCGCGCGGCGGAACAGGGGCAGTATGGACTGGTCCAGCAGCCAGCGCGAGCGGCGCAGGGGCCAGAACGAGATCGAAAGCTCCGGGTGCGAGGCGGGCTTGCAGCGCTCTTCCGGCAGGCAAAAGACCTCGAGTTGCACGTGAAAGCGGCCGCTGCCGGCCAGCTTGGAGGCGAGCTGCGGCACCACCGTGCTGAGGCCGCCGTACTTCGGGTCGAGATGCGAGACGACGCCGAGCCAGTTCCCGATACGGGGCCTCGGGCCGGCGCTGTAGCTTCTCGACTCGCTCCCTGCTACATCCAGTTCCATGGCGGCTCCCCGGCCTTCTAAGCTGTGTTCCCGACCTGCGTACCTGACACCTGCGAAGCGTAGACTGACGCCGGGAGGCGATTCGCGCCTTCCCAGCGCCCGGTCCTCTCAGGTGCGACTTCGTGCGATAGCGGCAATCTGCTCCCCAAACTGATCCGGAGAAAACTCGGCAATCCGGTGCAGCGAGCTCGAGCTCATGCGCGACCACTCCCGCGCCGGCATCGCTTCCGCAGCGGCCAGCGCTCCCAGCAGCGCGCCGTCCGCAGCCGGGTCAAACACAAAGCCGTTCTCGCCCGGCGTGACCAGGTCGTCCGCGCAGCCGCAGCGGCTCGACACGATCACCGGCAGCCCGCAGGCCATCGCTTCATTCACGACCAGGCCCCAGGGCTCGCGGGTGCTGGGGAGCACAAAGCAGCCGGCAAAGGCGTACCAGCGCGGCAGCCCGGCAGAGTCAGACTGCCCGGCAAAGTGGATGTCCGCAGCCCAGGGCGAGGCGGCTGCCTGCTGCGCAAGCGCGGCCCGCTCCGGCCCGTCGCCGACCAGCACCAGCGGCCACCGGCCGCCCGCGCCGCGGTGGAGGAGATACGCCTCCAGGAGCCCGGCAATATTCTTTTCGGGCGCCAGTCGGCCCACGTACAGAAAGTAGCGCCCCGGCAATCCAATGGGTGTCTGGCTGGCTTTGCGCAGCTCTTCGGCCCGGTGATACAGCCCGTCATTGTCGACCACGTCGTAGAAGCGCGCGATGCGCCTGGCCGGGAAGCCGAGCGCCCGCAGGTACGCAATGTGCCGCCGGCCGCCGGCTACCGCCCAGCCAAACAGCGCGCGGATCAGCAGCGACTTTGCCAGCTCCTTGGCCTGGGAGCGCCCGTGGTCCTCGCGCGTACTCTCGGTCATCAGGACGCTTTTGCGCCGGTGCAGCCGCGCCCACAGCGCCGCGGCCAGGGCCGGCAGCGTGTAGTAGCCGGGCACCAGCACTACCTCCGGATCCAGCAGCGTGAGGCGCCGCCAGAGCGCGCGCGCCAGACGCAGCTGCCCGCGTCCCGGCAGGCGCTCCTGCGGCCAGTTTTCGCCGGGGAAGAGCGTCGTCACCGGCAGGTTTTCCGGCAGGTTCTCCCGGAAGCGCAGCCCGGCGTGCACGCCGACCCCGCCCACCAGCTCAATGCCGGCGACCGCGCCGGCAAGCTCGCGGTGGTGCGCCAGGCCGAGAAAGCGCGCGACGTGGTAGGCGTACCAGTCGATCCAGATGACGGCCACGCGGCAGCGGGCGGTGTCCCGCCGGCGCGCAGCCGACCGCATCACTCGGAGCTCGGTTTCAAGCACGTTGCACCTTCCCTATCGGTAGTGGGGCGGCAGGCGGCGAGGGCAGGCCCGGCGCGTGTCCTGGTGGACGGGTCTCCAGAGACTGCATAGTGCGCGCCCGGTCCGGCGCGCGCAGCGCCCAGCGCCAGGTGAGCCAGCACGGAATCGACAGCAGCAGCGTGCGGAAGATGACCGCTTCCATCGTCTGCATCACCAGGTAGATCGACAGCGCCGACAGAATCACGTACTGCGCCGCCCACGGGCCGCCGCGGGTTACGGCCCGCTTCCACACAAAGCCGTACAGCAGGCCGAGCGCGGCCATGGCCGGTACGGCGAGCCACCACAGCTCGACCCACAGGTCGGCAATGATGCCGGGCGCCGAGCCGACCGCGCCTTCCCAGCCGAGCGCGTCGCCAAAGCCTTCGCCGGTGCCGGCGTTCTTGAGCAGCTCCGGCACGCCGAAATCCTCGTACTTGGTCGTCCAGATAGCGCTCGGGATCGGCCGGACCATGATCTGCGCCAGGTAGCGGCGCATCCAGAAGTAGTGGTCGGCGCGCTGGGCGCTCAGAATGGAGCCGCCGCCGTAGATGTATTCATTGCCGGTGTCGGGGGTTTCGACGATGTCGGACACGTCCGTCGTAAAGGCCTTGTCGGAGCCGATGTAGATGCTGGAGCGGTTGGTGACCAGAAACAGCACCAGCCAGCCCAGCAGAAAGCCGGCCGCGGCCATGGCAACCACGGGCGGCCGCTGGCGGCGGCTGATGTACCAGCCCATGAGCACGATGGCGGCGATGGCAAAGGTGGGCCCGCGGCGGGCCATGAGCAATGCCTGTGAAAGCCACGGCAAGCCGAACAGCCCTGTCATGACGAGGCTTGGGAGCCGCGGGCCGCCCGAGGCCAGCACCGTGACCCCAAGCAGGACGCCGACCAGCAGCAGCAGGCTGCCGTCGCGGATGTAGCCCGAGTCGTCCCAGCCGCCCGAGTAGGAGGCCGAAAACGCAGCCACGAAGCCGCCGACATTCTTGATCGTGATGAGCCAGCAGAGCAGCCCAATCGAGCCTGCGATGGCGCCGCCGATCAGGAGGCGGCGGCACATCTGGGGGGAGAGCGCGTGGGGGGAAAGCGCGGGAAGGGCGAGTCTGGCGCCGGGAGCGCGTCCTGCCTTCGCCGGGCCGAAGGCTGCCTCCGGCCGGCGCACCCGCACCCCGACGCTGAGGCACGCGACGATGAACGCCGCGATGCCGCACAGGTAGAAGCTCTGGATAAAGACGAGCTGGTCGCCGTCGAAGTAGCGCTCGAGGCCGTCGACCGCGAGCAGCTTTGAGGGCATCCACGCGTACAGGAAAATCAGCATGGGGCTGATAAAGGCGAGCGGGTGGAAGATGTCGCGGCTGCCGTCGAGGGCGTAGAGCATCCCGAGCAGCGCGACCGCGCCCGAGGCCCAGAGCAGTGCTTCAAACATGGAGGACCTCGTCTGCGCTGCTGACTGCGCGGTCGTGGTTCAGAGGCTGAGACGGAGTGAACCCCCGGCCTGCTTCCCGTGCGACAAACGCGTCAAAGGCGTCGGCCACACCGGCGCGAAAGCGCGCCCAGGTGTGTTGTTCTGCGCATCGGCGCGCCGGCTCGCGCATCGCGTGCAGGGCCTCGCGGTGGCGGAGCGCCCACGCGATGTGCTCGGCGAGCGGTTCGGCCCGGCCCGGCTCGACCACCCAGCCTTCCACCCCTTCGCGGATGAGGTCCGGTGCCGCCGTGCGCGTGGTGCTCAGCACGGGCAGCCCGCAGGCGAGCGACTCGAGCAGCACCTGGCCGAAGCCCTCGCCGACGGACGGAAACACAAACAGGTCCGCGGCGCGGTAGGCCTCGATCAGCGCCTCGGCCGAAACCGACGGGCGAATCGTGACCTGGTCCTCGAAGCCTTGAAACACCGCGAGCGAGTCGACCACCCGGCCGCAAATGGTCAGGTGGACCTCACCCGGACCTGCCGAGGCGCGCAGCAGGCGCAGCGCGTCCAGCAGGTAGCGGATGCCCTTGCGCTGGTTGATGCGGCCGACGAACAGCAGCTCGAGCGGGCCGTCGAGCTTGCCGCGGCGCGGGCCCGGTGAAAACCGCGCACAGTCGACCCCGTAGGGGATCACGGTGACCGCCTCGGGCGCAATGCCGTGCTCGACCAGCGTTTGCTTCGTGAAGGAGGACGCGACGAGCGTGTGCGCGGCCAGCTGCGGCTCCTCGCACAGCCGCTGGAAATCCCGCTCCGGCAGGGCGAGCTCCCACTCCCGGCCGAGCGACTCGGCGCAGTCAGGGTGCCGGGCAAGCTCGTTGGCAAGAATGGCCCGCATGCTCGCCGGGTGCGGAT
>CAXUDF010000002.1:32197-35612 GCA_964249695.1 uncultured Acidobacteriaceae bacterium | reverse complement strand
GGGTGCCGGGCAAGCTCGTTGGCAAGAATGGCCCGCATGCTCGCCGGGTGCGGATGGAGCTGAAAGAGCATCCCCGGCGCGCGGCTCTCTCGGAACGCGTGGTACGCGTAATAGCTGTAGCTAAGGAGTGTGGCACCGGAGCGGCGCGCCGCGCGGCCGGCGGCGCGCCCCAGCGCCGCGTCAGTGGAGCGCATGAGGGAGCGCCGCCAGCGAAACGGGGCGTGCGGGAGCTTGTCGAGCGCGAGCGTGGCCGCGCCGCGGAGGGTCAGCGGCCGGGCGAGGGCCGACGGCAGGCCGGGCGCAAAGCGCTGCGCGAACTGGGTCTGCAATCGCGTACGAAGCGAGCCGGGCAGCGCGCGCGCGAGCCGCCGTGCCCAGGGGCGCTGGGCGACGGCATCGGCCGGCCAGTACAGGTCGGTGACGAGCGCGCGGAGGCGGCCGCGCTCGGCAAGCGCGCGCGCGACCTGGTAGTTGTCGCGTGCGCCGCTGTGGACCACCACGGCCTGCGCGGCGGCCGTGGCAGCCGGCGCTGGAGTCTGGGTCGGGGCCGTCCGGGTCAGGGCGGTTTCCGGCGCAGCGATTTCTGGCAGAGCGGTTTTGGTCGCCATCACACCAGCTCCTGAAAGTGCCGGCTCATGGCCGCGGCGGCGCGGTCCCAGGTAAAGGCGGCTGCGCGTGCGCGGCCGCGGCGGCTCCACTCGGCGGCTTCCCGCGCGTCGGTGAGCACAGAGCTGAGTGCGGCAATATGCTCGTTCGCGTCGGATGGTGAGGCAAGCCGCGCCGCATCGCCGGCGATCTCGGGCAGCGACGAGGCGCGGCTCGCGACCACGGGCGCGCCGCAGGCCATCGCCTCAACGACCGGCATGCCGAAGCCCTCGTAGCGTGAAGGGAACCACACAGCCGCGGCCGCGCCGTAGAGCGCGCGCAGGGCGGGGTCGGAGACAAAGCCGAGGGTGCGGAAGCGCGGCCCGGACGGGGAGCCAAATTTGGAGCCAAGTGCCTCCGCGCGCGGGGCATAGGCCGGGTCGGAGTGGTTCACGACCGCAAGCGTCAGCCGCGGGAAGCGCCCGAGCAGCGCGGGCGCAGCCTCAAGAATGAGCTCGGCATTTTTGCGGAAGTGGAGGCCGCCCGGGATCAGCACAAAGGGCTCGCCGGCTTCATTCCCCAGCTTCTGCTTGCGGAGATAGACCAGACCCTCGGCCTCGACAGGCGCGAAAAAGTGCGGCGAGGCGGCGTTCGGCACCACCCGCAGCCGATCGCGGATGGCGGGGAAGAAGTGCGCGAGGCGCTCGGCGGAGAAGTGGGACACGGTGTGGAACAGGTCGGCGCGGCGGCTCAGCTTGCCGTACAGGAAGCGCCACTTGAGCTGCTGCTTCCAGAAGCCGAGATCCCGTGCGTGCGCGTCGGCCTCAAAGTAGGCCGCGTCGTGGAGCGTGACCGCGAGCCGGGCGCGGCGGGTCGGCACATACGACTCGGCCGTGCAGAAAACTACCTGCGCCTCAGGCCAGAACTGCTCGGCGGCTGGGGTGCCGAGGGCGAGCCATCGGGCCTGCTGGCGGGAGGTGTCGGCCGCAAAGCTCGCGTAGCGAAAGCCGTCCCAGGGCGCGCCGACCAGCGGCACCACGCGCGCCTGGTCCCCGGCGTCGGCCAGGATGCGGAGGTCGATCTCGGGGCGCAGGGCCAGGTGCTCGACCAGCTGGCGCGCGACGCGGCCCGCTCCGGTGGAGCGGTGGATGTTGCGCAGGTGCACGTAGGCCAGCAGGCGCACGGTAGTCTGCGCCGGGGCGGCGGGCGTGTGCAGACGGGGCTCTCCGCCGGCAGCGACGGGAAGCGTGGTCATGCGCGCCCCCCAATCCCGTTGCGGAACCGGCTGCCAAGTACCGGCAAGCGCCCGAGCAGCGCGCGTGCAACCCGAGCGCTGGGCAGCCAGTGATGGCGGCGCCCTAGCGTGAGGAGCATGGCACCGGCAGCGAGCAGCAGCGCGAGCATCCCGGCTGAGATCGGCAGCGCCAGCGCGGGCTGCGCGGCCCGCAGCCACGCGAGCGCCGCCAGCGTGCACGCCGTACCCGTGCCCAGGGCAAATACGGACACGGTGCCGGGCAGGACCGCGCCCCGGCGGCGGAGCGAGCCCAAAACCAGCACGGCCGACAGGAGGTGGCCGATCAGGTAGATCGCCATGGCGCGTGCCGCCACGCTCGGCCCGGGACGGCCAAGCAGCAGGGCCGCCCCGGCGGCGGCAACCGAGACCGCCCAGAGGGTATTGATGAGGCCTGTGGTGCGGATGGACACAATCGAAAGCCGGGCCGCGGCCGGCGCATTGCCCATGTGCACCACCGCGATCGCAAGTCCGAGCGCCGCCGGCGCGGCAGCCGCACGATAGGCGCCGCCGTACAGCGCGGTGAGCGCCCATGGCACGAGCACGATGCCGACCGAGGACAGCAGCAGCGAGGAGCCGGTCGCGAGATACGTGCACAGCGCCATCACCTGGTCCGGGGTGTGCGGCACCCCCTGTTCGCGGACAGACTCGCGCGCCATCAGGCTGTAGCTGGTCTCGGTCAGCAGGCTCGGCGGCAGGCCGACGATGTTGCGCAGCTGGTTGGCGACGGCAAAAAAGCTCATCTCGACCAGCGTGGTGTCGCCGCGGGCGATCAGCGTGGTAAGCCACCAGCCGGCCAGGTTGAGCCCGACCAGCCCGGCGAGCTGCACGGCGCCAAAGGCCCAGATCTCGCGCAGCATCGGAAGAAGTTTGAACGAAGACCTGACCGGAGCCGAATGGATGGGCGGGGCATGGAGGCCGAGCGGGCTTGCGAGCGCGAGGCATGCCAGAACAGCAGTGGTCGTAACCGCGCCCTGCGCCAGGATCATGCGCGCCGGGCTGTGATGCGCGGCGGCGGCCGGCAGCAGCGCAACCATGCCGACGCCCACCAGTACAGATAAAAGCAGCACCGCCCGAAGCCGCCGCTGGCCCACGAAAAAGCCGCGTGCGCACTCGAGCAGCACAATGCCCGCAGCGGACAACGCCGCCATCCTGAGCAGGCCGGTGAGCGCGGCCTTGCCGGCCAGGTGCGCGAGCGGCCCGGCAAGCAGCCACAGGGCGAGCGCGGCGAGCGCGGCTGAAAGGAGCGACACCAGGGTGAGCGCACGCGCAAGCATCGGATAGCCGGCGCTTGCGTAAGGGTACTTGCCGGAAAAGCGCGCCGCGGTCGCCCCGATGCCGCCGCCCGCGTAGGCCGAGATCTGGCTGGCGTTGGTAAAGGCAAGCGAGTAGGCCCCGAAGGTGGCCGCGCCGCCGAGGCGCGCGGCCAGCAGGTTGGCCGCGAAGCCGAGCCCGCGCTCCAGGAGCACCCCGGCCCCGAGCGCGGAGGTGCCGCTTGCCAGGTGCCGGGCTATCTCGCGCGGCACGGGCTGTGAAGGC
>CAXUDF010000002.1:29797-32097 GCA_964249695.1 uncultured Acidobacteriaceae bacterium | reverse complement strand
CGCGACTCGGCTGCCTGCTGGTAGCGGTAGTACGAGTCGTAGTAGCTGGCCTTGCCTTCATGCGAGGGATGGAAGCCGTTCAGGATGGTGCCGAGCACGCGCACGCGGTCGTGGAGAAACAGGTCGCGCGCCGACGAGGCCTGCTCGACGTTGGTGACCCCGGCACGCACCACCAGGATGACCCCGTCGGCGTGGTCGGCAAAGATGCGTGCGTCCGCCATGTGGAGCATCGGCGGCGTGTCGATCAGCACCAGGTCAAACTCGCGGCCGAGCCGCGCGAGCAGCGCGGAGGCGCGTGGCGAGTGCAGCAGCTCCGTCACCTCCTCGGAGCCGGAGCCGGAGGTAACGATGGAGAGGTTGGGGATCGCGGTTGAGCGGCAGAACTGTTCGATCGGCGCCGTGGCGCCGTCCATCTCGCCGCGCAGCAGGTTGCGCAGCCCCACAGCATTGTCGAGGCCGAGCGCCTTGTGGAGGCCGGGCTTGCGAAGGTCGCCGTCGATCAAAACCACCCGACGCTGCGACTGCGAGAGCGCTACCCCCAGGTTCGAGACGACGGTGGTTTTGCCCTCGCCCGAGCTGGCACTTGAGATGACGTAGGTCTTGGCTTGGCCGCCGAGGCGGCCCGCGAGCAGGATCGAGAAGGTCGCGCTGCGGTAGGCCTCGGCCACCAGCGAGGACTGGTCGTTCCAGATGCTGATGCCGATGGAGGTGGTCGACGGCGGCACAGCCTGGGCAGCGGCTCCGCCCCCGAGCGAAGGCGTCACTTCGAGCAGGCTGCCGCGGCGCGGCGGCCCGGCCGGGAGCCAGCGGCGGCGGGCGCGCGCGCCCGGCTGGAGCCGGTGGCGCTCCCGCACGTTCGGGATCACGCCAAGCTCCTGGAGGTTGAGCAGCCGAGCCAGCTCGCCGGGGAAGTAGATGATCCCGGAGGTGCGCTCCTTGTAGAACGCAAAGCCCACGCCGAACAGCGAGCCCAGCAGGGCGCCGACGCCGATTGCGCTTGAGCGGCGGGGAGCGACGGGGATTTTCGGCGCCTTGGCCGCGTCGACCACCCGAATGGTGGACACCTGCATGGCGGACGCGAAGCCGGCTTCCTTCGCGCGCTGGAGCAGCGTCTGGTACAGCTGCTGCTCGGAGTCGAATTCGCGCCGCAGCAGGGCGACCTTGTTGGTCTTGTCGAGCTCGGCCGAAGTGTTGCTTTCCTGCACCTGGTAGGTGGTCGCGAGCAGATCTTCGCGATGCCTGGCCCCGTCATACTCATCCTGGAGCCGGCCGACGATCACGGTGCGCTCCTGCCCCATCTGGGCCTGCACCTCGGCAATTTGCGAGCGCAGATGGATCACCTTCGGGTTTTCCTCGGTCAGGGGCGGCACCAGCTCGGCGACCTTGCCGCGCAGCTCCGCGAGCCGCTGCTGGTCCGCGCGGTAGTTGGGGCTGTCAATCACGCTCGGGAGCGATTCAACCGGCGCGGTGCGGCTTACCTCGAACTGCGCCTGCTTTTCCATGCGGTCGGCTTCGGCGCGGACCAGCTCTTCCTGCACCTGGCGCAGCCGGGCTTCGGAGACCGTGTCATTTTGCTGGCTGAGCACGAGGCCGTTGCCGCCGGTCGCGTCTTCAAGCTTCTTTTCGGACTGCTCCACCTGCACGCGCACGTCGGCCACCTGGCGCGTCAGCCATTCGCTCGTCTTGGCCGCTTCGGCCCCGCGCGTCGCGTAGTCCTCCTCGCGAAAGGTGCTGGTGAGCGTGTTGCAGAAGCGGGCCGAGAAGTCGGCGTTCCAGCTGTCGCAGCTGATCTCGACCAGGCGGGTCAGGCCGAGCGGCTTGACCTTGACCCGTGCCGCCGCGTCGTGGACCAGCGCCGCGTAGGGCAGCGGCGCGCTTCGGCCGAGGTGCAGTGCGCGCTTCCAGGTTGAGAGCAGGTCGTCGCGCCGGTAGTCCGGGTGCGGCTCGGCCAGCAGGTTGCGGACCGTGTGGTCGAGCAGGGTGTCGCTCTGGAGCAGCTTGATCTGGGTCTGCACGTAGGCCTCGCCCGCGCCGTCGGCTCCGTCGCCGGTGGTGGCGACCGCGCGCATGCCCATAAAGTCCGAGTTGAGGCTTTCAATGTCGAGCGAGGTGCGCGCGCGGTACACGGGCAGGGTGCCGAGGTTGAGAAGAAAGCCCAGGACCGCGCCGAGCGCCGCAAGCGCGAGGATGGCGCCGCGCCGGCGCATCAGGGTGCGCAGGTATTCCGGCAGCAGGCTGCCGTCGCGCGGCTCGCCCGGGCCGTAGTAGGGCGGCATCCTGGGCTCAAACGTCCTGGGCTC
>CAXUDF010000002.1:5828-29697 GCA_964249695.1 uncultured Acidobacteriaceae bacterium | reverse complement strand
CGTCCTGGGCTCCAGCGTCGCAGATGCGGCGGGCAGCGCGCGTTCGAACCGGTAGTCACTTTGCATGTCCACTCTCCCTAAAACTGCTCGCTGTGCTGCCGCTCGTATGGCGGATGGCACCATGTTCTGTTTCTGTCTACGTCTGCGTATGGCCGGGCGTTCTTACCGGGCATAGACCGCGACGCCGGACGCGGTCTGCAGGATCGCTTCAACGGCGCGCCGCGCCGAGGTCTTCGCCAGGCTGTTCGGCACAAACAGAATGTCGTTGGCATACAAGGCCACGTCCGGCGCTTTGCCGGCGAAGATCTTCTGCAGGTCGACCGGGATCTCCTGCACCTTGCTGATATCCGCCTCGGTCGGGCGCATGATTTTGGCCGATTTCGGCGAAGCGCTCGGGCCGAAGCCCTCCGACAGCGACAAAGCCTGCAGCACCGAGATGGAGTTGTGCGAGGACATGGGGAAGCCGCCCGCCTTTTTCACATCGCCCACCACATACACCAGGTCTGCCTTCGGGATCGACACCACGTCGTTCGGCTGCACCAGGATGTTTTCCGCCGGTGTTTTCGCGGCCAGGAGGTTGTCAAGCGACAGCGTCGCAGTCGAGAAGCCTTCGCTTGCGTCGACTTTGGCGCCGGGCAGCGGCAAGGCTCCCCAGGGGGCCTGGCGCGTCAGGATGACGCGGGAGCCGGCATCGGCACGCAGCCCGCCGGCGAGCGAGATGACCTCAATCAGGCGCTTCGGTCCGTGGAGCTGGTGCACGCCGGGGCTATTCACCGCACCGATGACGGACACCGGGCGGCTCTGGTCGTCGGTGAGGTTGACCGAAATGTGCGGGGAGCTGATGTAGCGCGACAGCTTCGCGGTAAGCTGCGCTTTCAGCTGCTCCACGGTCAGGCCGCTGGCCTCGACCCTGCCCGCAAGCGGCAGGTCGATAAAGCCGCTTGGGTCGATCCGGATCGGCTTGTCCGGAATTTCTTCCATGTCGAGGACGTGGAGCAGAATCTCATCGCCCGGTCCAAGCACATATTGAGTGGACGCCGGCGGCTGCGGCGTACGCTGCCCGACGCTGACCGATACGCCCATCGCCAAGACACACAGGAAGAAACAAGGTTTCCAATTTCGCAGGAGCTGCATCCATCGCCCATTCCGACACAAAGCCGACGCCGTAAACAACAGGAGAAGTTAGGGCTTTGTATCTCACCCTGGCCGCCCGGAGCAGCGGAACCGGAGTAAGTTAACTTTCAGTACTAAGTCGTTATTCGCCCGCGATTGCGGCATGACGTGGGCTGCGGTAAGGGCAGCTCTGTGAGGACTATGGAGACTATAGCCTGAATGGGTCAATAGTGTAGAAAATCGTTACTGGAATTTAGTGACTCACCGTAGTAATCAAGCGAAGAGTGACTTTACAGTAATTCTTCGAGATACTTCGCTGGCGGCAATCCTGAACGTTCCACTTACTCCGCTAATTGTCATGCTGTCAAAGCCGGTCTTCACGGCATAACAAGTTAATTGCAGCGCTGCATGCATCCGAAGGCGCCTGTGAAACGTTCCGGCAGCCGCGTCTCTCATCAACAGCAGGCGAAACGGCAGGGCGCGCCAAAGGTCGGGAAGCGCGAGGATCGCTCTTGGTCTCTCAAGCATGATGGCCAAAGGCTGCCGGCTCGGCACATAGTCGAGCCATGCCGCCGAGGGTATCAGGAGGTAAGAACTTCCTGCTTTGCCCGTGGCGATGGTGAAGAAGCTGCCCCACTGGAAAGCTGCGCAGCTTCGGCGGTAAGCCGGATCCCGTCCACAAGCGATGTTTTCGCATGCCACCCTAAAGTGTTAATCCGACTTACATCGAGCAGCTTTCTTGGCGTACCGTCCGGCTTGGATAGATCAAAGCGCAGCGAGCCTCCAAAGCCAAGCAGCTTGGCCACGGTCTCAGCCAGGCTGCGGATCGTGACATCCACACCGGTGCCGATATTAATGAGCGGCGGCTCCTCATCATGCAGCAGGGAGCCGTACCGCTCCTCGTCCAGTTCCAGTAGAAACACGCAGGCTTCTGCCATGTCGTCCGAGTAGAGCAGCTCGCGCCGCGGCGTCCCGGTGCCCCACACCGTCACTTCGGAGGCGCCGCTCGCCACTGCATCCGCAAACTTGCGCAGCAGGGCAGGCAATACATGCGAGGTCTGGAGGTCGAAGTTGTCATTGGGCCCGTACAGGTTGGTCGGCATGGCGGCCAGGTAGCGCGTGCCGTACTGCCGGTTGTAGGCCCAGCACGTTTCAACGCCGGCGATTTTTGCCAGCGCATACGGACGATTGGTCGGCTCGAGCGCCCCGGTCAGCAGGTACTCCTCGCGAATGGGCTGCGGGCACAGCCTGGGGTAGATACAGCTGGAGCCGAGAAACAGGAGCCGGTCCACACCGGCGCGGCGGCTCGCTTCGATAACGTTGTTCTGGATCAGCAGATTGGCGCGCAGAAACTCCGCCGGGTAGGTCTGATTTGCCAGGATGCCGCCGACCTTGGCCGCGGCAAGCACCACAAACTCGGGCCGCTCTGCCGCGAAGAAGCGCTCGACCGCGGCGCTGTCCTCGAGATCCAGCTCAGCGCGGGTGCGCGTCAGCACCTCGGTGTAGCCGCGCCGCGCCAGTTCGCGACAGATTGCGGATCCAACCAGGCCGCGATGGCCTGCAACAAAAATGCGGCTGCTCGGCTGCATGTTTCCCCCCGCGCTCTCGAAGTTCAGCTCTCGTGCGTGTCGTAGGTCTCGTAGCCGTGCTCGCGCACCAGCGCGTCGCGCGTGGCTGCCTTGTAGTCGGCCTCCACCATCTCGCGCACAAGCTCAGGGAAGCTCGTCCGCGGCTCCCAGCCCAGTTCGCGTTTGGCCTTGGCCGGGTCGCCCAAGAGGGTTTCCACTTCGGTCGGTCGAAAGTAGGCCGGGTCCACCGCCACGACCAGGCGGCCCTGCTCGTCGAAAGCTTTCTCGTCAACGCCTGAGCCCTGCCAGTCGAGCGGCATGTCAAGCATCCCGGCGGCCAGGTTGATAAAGTCGCGCACCGAGTGCTGCTCGCCGGTGGCGATGACGTAGTCTCTGGCTTCGGTCCCCTGCAGCATAAGCCACTGCATCTCGACGTAGTCCCGCGCGTGGCCCCAGTCGCGCAGCGCGTCCAGGTTGCCCATGTAGATGGTTTGCTGCAGGCCGGCCTTGATGCGTGCCAGGCCGCGCGTAATTTTGCGGGTCACAAAGGTTTCGCCGCGGTTGGGCGACTCGTGGTTGAACAGAATGCCGTTGCAGGCATACATGCCGTAGGCTTCGCGGTAATTGACCACGATCCAGTAGCCGTACAGCTTGGCGACCGCGTATGGCGAGCGCGGGTAGAAGGGCGTTGTTTCCGACTGCGGCACCTGCTGCACCAGCCCGTACAGCTCGGACGTGGACGCCTGGTAGAAGCGCGTTTTCTTTTCAAGCCCAAGAATACGGATCGCCTCAAGCATGCGCAGCACGCCGAGAGCGTCCGAGTTCGCGGTGTACTCCGGCTCTTCAAACGACACTTTCACGTGGCTTTGCGCGGCCAGGTTGTAGATCTCGTCCGGCTGTACTTTCTGGACGATGTGGATCAGGCTCGACGAGTCCGTCATGTCGCCGTAGTGCAGAAAGAAGCACCGTTTCGGCGTGTGCGGATCTTCATACAGGTGGTCGATGCGGCCCGTGTTGAACAGGGACGACCGCCGTTTGATGCCGTGCACCTCGTAACCTTTGGCGAGTAGAAACTCGGCCAGGTACGCGCCGTCCTGCCCGGTAACCCCGCTGATCAGCGCCTTCTTCATCATTCCACGGTACCTTGCCCTCGGTATCTTGTCTGCTGTCGCGTTATGCGACAGACGCCTCGGCGGACGGTGAACTTTACCCTGACTTCACCCTTAACTCCCTGAGTTCGCCCTTAACTCACAGACAACTCCAGGCCGGAGAACCGCCGGCAGGCCTCCAAAAGCTTTTCCTGCCGCTCCGTATCGCGGGTCGCTGGCTTGGGCGCGCGCGGCTCCAAATGGAAGAAGTAGCCGCCAGACACCTTCGCCCGCGCGTCCTCGCTCGCCGCAAGCCACACCTGGGTGCGGTGCCCCTGGTCCAGATCTCCCGTGGCACGCGGGCCGCCCATCTTCGTCGCGACCCATCCGGGCTCAAGCGCGTTCGACAAGACATCTGGCCAGTGCCGGGCCACAGCAAAAGCCAGCAGGACATTGTGCAGCTTGGTGTCGGAGTACGCCTGGTTGCCGCGCCAGGGGCGGCGCTCCCAGTTCAGGTCTTCCACGCCGGCGTCGCCGCGGCGGTGCAGCTCCGAGCTGACCCAGACCAGGCGCTTCGGCCGCGTCAGGAGCGCGGTCAAAATGTACGAAGCAAGCGTGTTGATAGCGAACACATGCGCCAGACCGTCCTCGGTCGCGATCCGGTGCGGCTCCCGGTAGCCGATTGCTGCATTGTGGATGACGGCGTCAAAGCCCCCCAGCGCATTCACCTGTGCGGCGACGCTCTGCGTCTGGGCGATGCTGCTCAAGTCGCCGATGACGACAGCCTCGGAGCCGGGCGCAGCTGCAAGCGCTTGCTGCGCACGCTGCTCGTTGCGGGCGTGAAGCACGACCTCGTGCCCCTGCTCGAGAAGAAGCTGGGCGGCCATGCGGCCAAGGCCATCGGAGGAACCTGTAATGAAAATCCTCGCCATATCTGCATACTATCCGGGGTCCGCAAATGGGCCGCCGGGGGCCGGGCCAACGCGCTCGTAAGCACCGCAAAGGGAGCGCAGCGAGAAGCTTGCGTCCAAGAGCCGTCGGGTAAGTCGGCCTTCTTACAGGGCAGCTCTCCCCATCTCCCGAGTTATATATTTCCAGGCAAGCGCAGCCAAGTTAGTGGGCGGGGCGTGACTCCGCGGCATCTTCGCTTGCACCCGACTGCCGTGCCCTTGCTCGTTGCGCGCGAGGCACAGGAAGCGTCGGGCGGGTAGAGTTATGGTCCGGCAGCTGGTCATGCAGGATCACGTTCAGAAGCGACTTATGCACGCGAATGCGGCCGTTGTACTCAATCAACCCCAGCTTGCGGAAGCGGTTCATGAAAAAGCTGACGCGGGAGCGGGTTGTCCCGATCATCTCCGCAAGGGCTTCCTGTGTGATGGCCGGGATCAACGTTTCCGGCTCACCGGACTGTCCAAACTCCGCCATGAGCAGCAGGATGCGCGCAAGCCTCTTCTCGCTCGAGTTAAAGAGCTGGTCGACCAGGTCGGCCTGGGTCCGCATGCTGCGACTCAGGAGAAACTTCACGAAGAAGTCTGAGAACGTGTGCTCTTCGTGCAGGACGCGCAGCATCTCCGCACGCTCGATGCGAAGTGCCACCGAGGGCAGAACAGCCGTGGCGGACGCAAGCCGCAAGCCGCCCGAGCTTGCGAGAGCCTCTTCGCCGATGAAGTCACCGGCGGCAACCAGCGTAATGGTAGCTTCCTTTCCGTTCAGGGAGACGACCGTCAGCTTGGCGCGGCCTCCCTGGAGGTAAAACACGCAATCGGCGGGGTCACCCTGGACAAAGAAGGGATGCTTGGCCTTGAGGCGCACCACCTTTCGGCCTATCCCCACGCTCGCAAGGAATCCCGCGGGATCGAATGCGGTGTTGACTGCCTTTGCCATGCATTGCCACCTTCCACGCCGCGGCTCCTGAACCTGCCGGCCGAGTAACCTAGGCGCCGGAGCAGCCATAGTCACTCACCGCAAGCCTACTGCTTTCTTCGTGGGACCGGATGCTCTCTTTTGCTCATATCTCGCAGGTAAGTGAGAAAGTCCGCTGCGCAAAGAGCCGAAGCGCACTTGCTGGAGGTATGCTCGGCCTTTTGAGGCTGGCGGCTGGGAAAAGGATACTGCTGGAGGCCGTTTTTGACACTCCCGCAAGCCGGCACCAGCTAAGAAGGCAGTAAGTCGCAGTTTCTGAGGAGTAAAGCGGGCGGGAGCGCGACTTATTTGGCTCCGATAACTTTGAAGAGGTCCGGACGCAAGACCTGATCGCCGTTCGCACCGGACTGGCTCAACTTTCCGGTCTTGTCATTCCATTGGAGCGTCGTCAGCTGGCGGTCACCTTGTTCGTAGGCATAGGTGGTGCCGTCGTCCGAGTACAGCGTGAACTCCGCGTCGGCGCCGGGATAGACCCGGATGCTGGAGATTGCCTGCTTGTCATGGGTGCTTTCAACCGGCGCGCCGAGCGGGAGGATGGAGCCGGCGCGCACAAACAGCGGGATGGTGTCGATCGGTGCCTGGACCGTGATGGTCTGGCCGCCATGGTAGCGTTCCCCGGTCCAGTAGTTGTACCAGTCGCCGGATTGAGGTCTGGAGCCCGCCGGCTGGGCGCCTGCCGCCGCGCCAGGCGCTCGATCTTGAGGGGAAGCCTCGGCGCTTCCGGCCGCGAGTGACGGCAAGTACACCTTGCGGGTCGCCGCACCTTGTTCAGTAACAGGAGCGACCAGCAGCGCGGGACCGAACATGTACTCATTCGTGGCGATGCGGTCATCAAGCACCTGCGGGTCGTTGGGGAAGTCCATCCAGAGCGCGCGCATAAACGGAGCGCCGGTCTGGTGAGTCTGCCAGCCGAGCGAGTAGATATACGGCATGAGCGTGTAGCGCAGCCGCAGGTATTTCTCAAGAATGGGCTCGGCCTGCGGGCCGTAGCTCCAGACCTCGTTGTACGTACGTGTGCCGTGCGTGCGCATGGTGGGCAGAAAGGTGCCGAACTCGAACCAGCGAACGTAGAGCTCGGGATAGTCCTCGTTGTGGCCCACGGTAGCGCGGGCGCCCTCGGCGCTGATGAGCGGGGGATGCTGAGGCTTGTGCTGCTGCGGCAGGTACTGCCAGCCGCCGATGTCGTTGCCGGTATACGCGATGCCGGATGCAGCGACGTTGAGCGCGGTCGGAATCTGGCGGCGCAGGGTGTCCCAGGTCGGCGAGATATCGGACGACCAGAAGATGGCGCCGTTGCGCTGCGCGCCGGTGTAGGCGTCGCGCGACAGGGTGAGGGCGCGGCGAGTCTTTGCGGGATCCGCGGGGCTCATGGCCGGCAGCACAGGGTCCGTCGGGGAGAGATCATGAGCGGGTCCGCTGTCGTGGAGGGCAGTAGCATTCCCATTTCGGAACCCGTTGTAAATCGCAGCTGTGTGAAACAGCGGGTAGGCGTTGAAAAACTGCGTCCCAGGGCCGATATGGAGGTACGCGCCATCCGGAGGAAGGTCGGGCTCTGTCTCGTCAGCCCAGAAGTAATCGAAACCCTTGGAGGCGATGTTGTCGTGGATCAGCTGCCACCACCAGGCAGCGGCCTGGGGATTGGTGGTGTCGATGTCGGAGCCCGCTTTGTCGTAGGGCAGGCCGTCTACAGGAGCGCCGGGCGCGGGATCGTCCGGGGTGACCGGTAAGCCGTCGCCGAAATGCTCAAACCAGCCTTTTTGACGGAGGTAGTCGTAGTAGCGGGATCCGGGAGCAAAGCGAGGCCAAACAGAGATCATGCTCTCGATGTTGCGGGCGTGCAGGTCGCGGTTCATCGCCGCGGGATCAGGCCAGTCGGCAGGCTTAAAGTCGTACTCACCCATTTTTGTGTAGTAGAACCAGTCGACGACGAGGATGTCGAGAGGCAGGTGGCGCTCGCGGTAGCCGTTTGCGACGGCCAGCACTTCGGCCTGGCTCGAGTAACGCTGCTTTGCCTGGATGAATCCGTAGGCGGACTTGGGCAGCATCGGCGTGGAGCCGGTGAGCAGGCGGTACCCGGAGTAGATCTCGTCCGTAGTGCGGCCGAAAATGACGAAGAACGAGACGCGCCGACCCAGGGTCGAGGTCCAGGTGGTATGGCCGTCAAACGCTGGCGCAACTGTCGTGGCCGAAGGATTGTCCCAAAGGATGCCGTAGCCGCGATTGGTGACGAGAAAGGGAACGCAGTAGGTGGGGGCGGCGGGAGCGAGATAGTTGGCGGCGCAGGTGACGGGGCGCTGGCGATGGTCCAGGTAGCCTTCCTGGTTTTCGCCGAGGCCATAGTAGTGCTCGTCGTCCGGGGCTGAAAATGTCGCGCCCACTGTGTCGAGGGGAAGATCCTCCGCTCGGATGCCGCGAAGATTCTTGAGTGTGTCGTCTTTCTGATTCGGCTCGGCCATTTGCCACCCCGTCATCGTGGTGACCGGGGTGCCATCCGGGAGGGTGAACGCGATGTTCGCGCCGGCTGTAGAGCCAGAGAAGAAGGCAGCGGTGTCGGGGAGCTTGGCGGACGGATTGGGCTTGTAGCCCGGGGCAACGGTGACACTCATGCGAGAGCTCGCGTACACGTCGGCTCCCTCAGCGTTGCTGGCCCGGTGCCAGTCGTGACTCTCGGGTGCGGCGAGGACGCCGGGACCGGGCGCGGCAACAGCTTCCCTCGCAATGGTTGACAACGTGATGCGGACGACATTGGGCGAGTAAGGTTCAACAGAGATCGTCTGACCGTTGCGGTCAAGCGGAGCTTGCGGCGGCAGTTGCGCCAGGGAAACGCTTGCGGTGAGCACGAAGCAAGAGGCGAGGAAAGGACGAGGTTGCTTAAACAGTGAGTTCAACGGGAGCCTCGGATGGGGCGTCGTGCAATCACGACTCTAGGAGGATTGGACCGGGAGATATCGGAGCCGACGGCTGCATCCTGACCGGAGCGGAACAGGTGCGATTCCACGGCGGTGTAAACGCTTCGGTATGAGCCATCGGCCGAAGAGAGGGATAGCCTCCCATGGCGTCCGCATACGTACTGACCGGCTTAGGATGACCTACTTGTGCTGCGGTTCACCCGAGAAGACACATGTGCCGCACTGCGCATCCTGCGCGGCAAGGCCGGCAGAGACGGCTATAGCATCGAGCTGCCCACAGCTATGCCGAGGCGTACCGCCCGCTCGGATCACGCTCTTCGAAGTGCTGTATTGCGCTCTTACAGCCGCGTACGGCTGCGACCGAATACCAGGTACAGGATCACAATCAGGAGAATGAGGCTGAGACCGCCGCCGCCGTAATAACCGGCACCCGGACCCATGTAATAGCCGCCGCCCCCGAAGAGCAGCAAAAGAATGACGAGAATCAAGATTAATGGCATGCGCGGGAGTCTAGCACACGCGCGCACACACACGCTCGCCCTTTTAACGCCGGCAGCTGGCACATGCACCAGAGATTGCCGCATGAGGCTGCACAGGAAGGAGACTTGCGTGCGCAAGCGATGCCGGTGTCTGCATCCTCCTGCCCCGCAATAGAAGCACAGGGGCCAAGCCTGGGACCGCCGCGCTTGGGCGAAGCGTTCTACAGAAAGCAAGCACCGACTGACTCGCCTACTTCTTGCCCGGATTGCGAATCCATCGAGATCGCAGCCGAATCGCGCGAGAGGCACCCTTCTTTCAAGTTCTCGGCGTAACAGTCGCGACCAGACCAGAATCACCAGTGCAGATTGTCGAGGCGGTGCTGCCACTCCGGCTGAGGATCTAAGAGCACGACAGTCTGTAGCTGCAAAGCTCCACTCGCGGGCATCGTTATCGTGCAGGATCGCTGCAACGTCGACTCTGTAGCTTGCACCAGCAGACCCATCGCGACGAAGATACCGACGATGCCGAAGTAGGCTGCTGCCAACTTTCGCATGGAAAGCCTCCAGGGGCTGCAGCTTAAAACTTGCTGCCCAAGAGCTTTATCGGCGAAAACCTGAGAAACAAGAGAAGCATTCGGAAGCGTCCCAGTCCGAAGCACTTGGCAGGAAACGTAGAAGCGCGTTTCGTTGTATAGGCCGCGTATGCGAATGCACATCTGCGTCGAGGATTATCTACTGACAGGAAGATTTTGCAGAAGAGCTTGAACGCTGCATAGTCGGGATGCGCGCGGTTTACTCAGGGCATTTTCCCGCTAATCCCTGTAAGCGCTTCTTTTGACAAAGTAAACCTGATGATTCAAGAAGTTTTTCATGACTTACCAGACTTACAAGCGCTCTGCACAAGTATCCTGCACTCGGTGAGCTGGAATACATAACTCGAATGCGATACAGCCACTAAGTAGCGAAAATGCCTCGGCTTCATGGTGCGCCATACTGCGGCACGAAGGAGGAACCTATCGCTTCCGCGAACTTACCTCGAAGCCTAGGGATCTTCATCCGACTAGCGAGCGTAGTTGTAACAACTCGAAACGACGAGAGGTTCACATGCGAGGGCCCGAGAGCTATGTGCCAAGGCATGAATTTACCTCGATGAGTGAACCGGACAGTTCTGCAAACGCTCACTTGTGCGGCGGAGGTTACTCTGTAGGGCGTGAGAGAAAAGCTGCTGTTCCTGTTCATCGCGCTGCTCGCTCTGCCCTCTTGGATCCTCGCGCAGAGCTCGGAAACTATGACCCGGTCTGTGCCTTACACCTATAAAAATGTGCACATCGTCGGCGGAGGCTTCATCACGGGTCTGGTAGCCCACCCGGCGGAACGGGATCTGCGATATGCGCGAACCGACATCGGCGGAGCGTACCGCTGGGACCGAAGTGCGGGGCAGTGGTCCCCCCTGCTGGACTGGCTGCCGATTGCGGAGCGCAACCTGCTCGGAGTGGAGAGCCTGGCCGTTGACCCGGCGGATCCCACGAAGCTGTACCTTGCCGCGGGCACGTACCTGAACGCGCGCGCGCCGAACGGGGCCATCCTGCGGTCGATGGATCAGGGGCGTCATTTTGAGCTGACTCGGGTGCCGTTCAAGATGGGAGGCAACGAGGATGGACGCTTTGCCGGCGAGCGGTTGCAGGTGGACCCGAACGATGGTCGGGTGCTTTTTCTGGCGACGCGGCTGAACGGATTGTGGCATTCGGCCGATAGCGGGGTTACATGGCAGCCGCTGCGGGAGTTTCCAGGGACACCGTTGAACGCGGTGGGGCTGACTTTTGTTGCCTTCGATAAGGCTAGCGGCGTTTCGGGACATCCTACGCCGGTTCTTCTGGTCGGCGTCTGCGATCCGGTCGAGAATCTTCTGCGCTCGGATGATGCCGGACGGAGTTGGAAGCCCGTTGTGGGCGGGCCGCTCGGGGTCTTTCCAAATCACGGCGTTTTCGCTGCGGACGGAACACTGTACTTGAGCTACGGGGATCGACCGGGTCCGAATGGCATGAACAACGGCGCGGTCTGGGCGTATACGCCGCGTACCGGGCGCTGGCGCGATGTAACTCCCGAACGACCTGTCGGAGCTTTGCAGGGCGCGCACGGCAGCGGGCAAGGGTTTGGGTACGGAACGGTCGCCGTTGACCCCCAACATGCGGGTACGGTATTTGCCGCAACAATGGATCGATGGCATGTAGGGGACACCCTTTTCCGCACGACCGATGCGGGGCAGCACTGGGTGTCACTGCGGGAAGGCGCGAAGCGGGATGCCGCGCTCGCGCCATGGACGAAGCATGAAAAGCCGGAAGCGCCCTTTGGCCACTGGATCGGAGCGGCGATGGTGGACCCCTTCGACGCAAATCACGTGCTGTATGGAACCGGCGAGACCATCTGGGAGTCGCACGACGCCCTGGCTGGTGCGGGGAACAGTGCGCAAGGGCAGCAGGCAAACGGGCGGGGAGCCCTGGAAGCGGCGCAAGGCGAGTCCGGCCCATCGTCTGAAACCCATTGGACGGTTGGCGCGCAGGGTCTTGAGGAAACAGCGGTGATCACGCTGCTGAGTCCATCGCTGCCCGGGAACGCGGAGCCGCACCTGTATGCGGGGCTCGGCGACATCGGATGCTTTCGGCTCGATGATTTTGAGCGCTCGCCTATCGGTGGGGCGATGAAGCAGCCTGAGTTCTCGAACTGCGATGCGTTGGCAATTGCGGCAGCGAAGCCTGGCGAGATGGTGCGGGTGGGGCGAAGCTGGACGCCCGGCGCGGCGCACGGAGCGGTTTCGCACGACGGCGGCGTGCACTGGATGCCGTTTGCGACAGAGCCGCAGGGTGGTGAGCGCGGCGGCGATGCGGCCATCTCGGCGAACGGAAAAGCTCTGCTCTGGGCGGTGCGGGGCGGGCCGCTCGCGATGAGCGTGGATAGCGGCGCGCACTGGCGTACTCTGCTGCTGGAAGGACCGCGGACCGCGCTTCAAGTGCTGGGAGACATGCAAAAGCCGGACCGCTTCTGGGTGTATGCGCCGCAGACCGGGGAGCTGTTTGCGGTAGCAGGGGACGGCTCGGTAGCGATCGTAACCAAAGCTGCCCCAAAGAGCGGCACGCTGCGCATCCCGGCAACCGCGCCCGGAACCTCGTGGATTGGCGGCGGGGGAGGGCTGTTTCGGTCAGTCGATGGCGGGGCACGGTGGACCGCGGTCGACACCGTTGCTTCGGTCATCGCAGTGGGATTCGGCAAACCTCGTCTGGAAGCGGCCGGTGCGCCGCCGGTGATCTATCTGGCGGGAGCAGTGGCGAGAACACCGGACGCCCACGCAACGGGAAAGGACGCTGAGCGCAGCGCAGGCATCTACCGTTCGCTCGACGACGGAGCGACCTGGGAACGCATCGATGATCGGGAGCACCGATTCGCGTCCGTGGAACAGATCACGGGCGACCCGCGGTTGTTCGGGCGGGTGTATCTGGGTACAAATGGGCGAGGTGTGCTGGTTGGCGAGCCGGGCAAGTGAGTCCGATGCAAGCAGGTAGGTGGCTCAAACCTCGCAGTGTGACTGCAAGCTGCCGCACCGGAACCTGCCGCTCCGGCGTGATTGTTGATCTACTGCAGCCGTTCGTGAGCTTCTTCCGTGCCGGCGAGCCTGGCGTGTGGATGCGCGAGAACCTCATTCGGCGTTTTCAGAGCGGCAAGCCGCTTCCAGGCGCGTTCTGTCAGGCCGTGAATCGCCTGTGCAGCGTCCTCGTCGGCGATGGCGAACAGACAATTCGCTGCTTCGCCGCGGCAACGGTCAGTGCAGGGCCATACGGCGCTCTCGGGTTGAAGCACGGTGCTTTCGCCTCGCCCCCAGGGCCGAAAGCGCATGGGGGAGTGGTTATCGATGGAATCGCCATTGCGGGGGTGGGGCGAGAAGACCGCAACCGGCGTTTCCACGGCGGCCGCCATGTGAGCCGGGCCCGAGTCCATGGTGACGGCTGCGGTCGCGCGCGAGAGCAGCGCCACGGTTTGGCGAAGAGTCGTGCGACCGCAAAGCGAGGTGCAGTCATGGAGGCCTGAGCATAGCCGAGCTGCGGCCTGTGCGTCGGCGGCAGAGCCGAGCACCAGCAGCTGGAGGCCGGGGTACAGGGTTTGTACGCGGCGGAGAATGGCAAGAAGCTTCTCGGGAGGCATCCGCCGATTGCCGCCCGCAGCGCCGGGGCAGACCGCGAGCAAGGGACGGGAAGGATTGATCGGCATCTCTTCCAGGAAGAGGTCCGCTGCGGCAAGGTCGTCGGCGCTGATCCACGCGTCTGTTGCATTGTGAGCCGGGTCGTACTGCGATATGGCGGCTGAACGCGGGGTTGCGCTCGTCATGTAGTCGAGCAGCGCCTGATTGTGTTCGACTTCGTGCGCAGCGAAGGGGAGGCTGAGAATGTCAGTGAAGTTTTGCTGCGCGTAGCCACCGTACTGGGCGTACATACGCGGCGCGGCGAAACCGACGCGCCGTGAGGCTTCCGAACTACGGCAGACCCACGAAGCGAAACCCATGTCGAGATCCCACCGCGGCACCACAGCCAGGTCATAGCGGTGCGCGGCGAAGTCGGCCAGAAAGCCTTCCCGGGCCGCCTGAGCTCCCGTGGCTTGGGCGGTAAAGGACTGGCCCTGCTGGGTGACCTGGAAGCCGACGACTCGGTTGACATACGGGCACAGTTCGGCGAGCGGCAGCGTTTGCGGCGCTACCAGGAGATCGATGTGCGCGTGGGGCGCGGCCCGGCGCAGGCCTCGTAAGAAGGGTGTTGCGAGGAGAAAGTCGCCAAGGCTGTCGAGCTTGATGACGAGGATCTTGCGGCAGCTGCGGAGCTGTATGGGTGTTGCCGGCGTCGTGCTCATGGTTGATAGGCCCATAGGTCGTTGAGGTAGGAGACAGCAGCGGTTGCATCGTACCCGTCGCCGCCAAAGAGCCAGAGCTTACCGGACGCGTCTACCCAGCTGAAGCCTGCGAGCCTTCCTCCCGGAGTGTTGCCGGTGGCGGGTGTGCCGCGGGTGCCGTAGAGCCCTGGCTGGGCGCTCAGCTTGGATCCGTGGACCCAGGTCCACTGGCCCGCGCTGTAACTCCAAAGATCATTGAGGGATGCACCACCTTCGACTGAGTCGTAGCCGTTGCCGCCGAAGAGCCACACGGTTCCGCTCGCGTCGGTCCAAACGATGGGTGCGACGCGAGACCCGGGCATGTTTACCGCTGCCGATACGCCGCGTGCTCCGTACGTTCCCGGCTGGTTCGGCTGGTTGGACCCGCCCATCCAGGTCCACTGGCCCGCGCTGTAGCGCCACAGGTCATTCACGGGATTGAACTGCCCGTCCGGCCCGATTGCGCCGCCGAAAAGCCAGAGAGCGCCTTGTGCATCAGTCCAGCCGGCGGCCTCATAGCGCGCACCGGGGCTATTTGTGTCCGAGGCGACGCCCAGGTTGCCGTAGCTGCCGGGCTGGCTAACCAGCTTCGAGCCAGCCATCCACGTCCATTGGCTTCCGTCGTACGCCCACAGATCGTTTAAGTAGCCGAGCGTGCCGGCGGAGTCGTAACCCTCGCCGCCGAACAGCCAAAGTGTCCCCGCGCTGTCAGTCCAGGTCACAGCAAGAGAACGAGCACCGGGAACATTGCTTGCCGCCGCAAGACCGCGTGTGCCGTACTGCCCTGGTTGCCCCTGCGTGCCCAGGTCCGAGCCGCTCACCCATGTCCACTCGCCACCCTTGTACTCCCAAAGATCATTGAGTGGATTGCTCACGCCATTGCTATCGAGGCCGACGCCGCCGAACAGCCAGAAATCGCCGGACCTGTCGGTCCAGCTCATTGTTCCGCTGCGCGCACCGGGAACGTTTGTGGCCGCAGGAATCCCTTGCGCACCGTAACGCCCTGCCTGGTTCGGCAGCTTCGATCCGTTGACCCAGGTCCATTGCCCTTTGCTGTACTCCCAGAGATCGTTGAAGAGAGTATCGGCGGAGCTTGACGGAGCAGCGATTCCACCGAAAAGCCAGAAATTGCCGGATGAGTCGGTCCAGCTTGCCCCGTAGGCACGGCCACCGGGAGTGTTTCCCGCGGCCGGGACGCCTTGCAAACCGTACACGCCGGCATGGTTGCCGATCTCCGAGCCGGTGACCCAGGTCCAGGTGTCGTGGCCTGCTGCGGGCAGTGGTGCCGGCGGCGGCGTCGGCACCGGGTTTGCGACCGGAATC
The DNA here is from genome assembly GCA_964249695.1 of uncultured Acidobacteriaceae bacterium. GTDB lineage: Bacteria > Acidobacteriota > Terriglobia > Terriglobales > Acidobacteriaceae > EB88. The sequence goes on along the minus strand of CAXUDF010000002.1, from coordinate 14,383 downwards.
GGTGCAGCCGGAATGATGGTCGCCGTAAAGCCGCAACCCGCGAGACCTAAGCAGAGGGCGCATAGACACAGAGCAGCAGCTGCTGTGAGCAGGGACGTGAGTCGCCGCACTGACTACCTCCCCTTCTCGCCGGCCGCAGCAGCGTTCGGAGGTAATCATCGGCTGATAGCACCCGAGCTGCGCTTGAAAAGCGTGCGTCAGTGAATCAACGGTAACGAGGCATGTCCCGCGACGGGAAAGGACGGCAAGCCTGCGCCCCGGTTCCGCGCAACGCGCCTTGCTCTCGGACGAAATCAAGCGGCTTTTGGAAACGGCCTGCTATTCTCTGCGCCGTCGACGGGCACGCGCGCGCGCTCGAGCAAAGGAGGAAAGCGCGAAATAGAGGAAGACGAGGGTAAACGCCGCATACACGAGGAAGTGGGTGTGTTCGGTGCCGGAGCGCCAGGCGGCGCGAAGCGTCCACAGATGCTGTGCGAAGAGCACGGCGAACAGCGCAAAAAACATGCCGGTGACTTCGAGCCAGAGGATGGAGCCGGCGTGCGCGAAGGGGTTCCACAAAGCGCGGCCGAAATTGCGGCTGCCTCGGCCCACATTGCGGGTGCCGCGGCCGAGCGTTTCGCCCTGGCGTACACGAGCGGCGGAGCGAAGCCGCTCCTCAGAAGGTGTGCGGGGCGGGGTGCGCTGCGGCGGCGCCGGGAGGACGCGTTGAGAGGCAAGACGCACGCCGATGCCGAGCGCGCGCCCGAAAAGGCCGGGTCGCATGCGCCCAGTGTATCGCCGTAGCGCGGAAGCGCGCCCAAACGCGTAGGCTGCATGGCTTGATGCCTCACCAAACCGCAAGCCCGAACGCGGGCGCTCGGCAATCCGGGACCGCGTTGTCGACCACGGGTTGCCAGAATGGTTGCGCATGCATGTTTACCGAAGCAGGGAGGGGCAGCGAAAAGAGTGGCGCAGCCATGGATGCGTGTTGCTGCGCTTGGCCATCCAACGTAGGGTTAAACAACAAAACGAGCGAAGCAGGCGCCGTTACGCGGGCGCAGGAATCGCTTGAGGAAGATGGGGTGAGGCGCTTGAATCGCAATCTGCGGAAACTGGTGGAGCAACTCGGGGAAGCGATCCACGAAAGCGTGTCGGAGTCGGAGCAGATCGCGGGCGTGGTGCAGGATATCCGGCGCCAGGGCTTTGATGTGCTGCTGATGCTGGAAGCGACGATAGGGCTGAATGAAGTGGTCATCGAGCCTGCCGGGGTGCCGGTGGACGAAGGCGCGGCAGCCGCAGAGTTCACGGCCCAGGATGTCAGCTTTCTGCGCTCACTGCGCATCGCGATTGAAGGGGATGCAGGCGAGGGAACGGACACGCACGACAGTGAGGAGCCGCCCGCCAAGGCCTAGGAAACAACGCTGCCTTGCCCGAAAGCATGATGGTGCGTTAGATAGAAGTGCGCGGCTAAGCTGAGCAGCAGAGACCCGGCAGCACACCGGAGCCTCTGGCAGGGAAGGACGGGCATGAAAGACACACTCGGCGTTTTGCTTGCGGGCGGGGCTGGTGAGCGGCTGTTCCCTTTGACGCGCGATCGCGCAAAACCCGCGGTTCCATTCGGCGGACACTACCGGATCATCGATATCACGCTATCCAACTGCATCAATTCGGACCTGCGACGGGTGTACATCCTGACGCAGTACAAGGCGTTGTCGCTGAACCGCCATATCCGCGAGGGCTGGTCGGGCGCGGTCGCGCAGGAGCTTGGCGAGTTCATCGAGATCCTGCCGCCGATGCAGCGGGTGGGCAAAAATTGGTACCAGGGCACAGCCGACGCGGTGTACCAGAATATTTATTCGATTGGCGCCGAGAAGCCGAAGCACATCATCATCCTGTCGGGCGACCATATCTACAAAATGGACTATGGCAAGATGCTCGCCCAGCATGTGGACTCCGGCGCGGATGTGACGCTTGCGACCCTGCCGATCCAGCCCGACGAGGTGTCGCGCTTCGGCGTGGTCGAGGTGGACCGCAGGGGCGAGGTGACGGGCTTTCTCGAGAAGCCGAAATCGACCCACCTGCGCTCGCCGTGGAACCCGGAGATGGTCGATGCGTCGATGGGCATTTACGTCTTCAATACAGACGTACTGCTGCCGGCACTCATGCGCGACGCCGAGCGCACAGACTCGAAGCATGACTTCGGTCACAACATCCTGCCGGATATTCTGGGCAAGTACAAGATGTCGGCCTATAACTTTGTCGATGAGAACCGCAAGGAGCTGTACTGGCGCGACGTCGGCACCCTGGACGCGTACTACGACGCGAACATGGATGTTGCGTCGGTAAACCCGGTGTTTAACCTGTACGACCACGAGTGGCCGATGCGGACACGCGTACGCCAGTATCCGCCGGCAAAGTTTGTGTACGGCTCTGCCGGGCATGACGGCTCGGCGGTCAACTCGGTCATCTCAGCGGGGTGCATCGTGTCCGGCGCCTGCGTGTCGCAGTCGCTATTTTCGCAGGATGTGCGCGTGAATTCGTACTCGACGGTGGAGTCGAGCATTGTGTTCTCGCACGTGAATATTGGCCGGCACTGCAGGATCCGGCGCGCGATTATTGACCGCGATGTGCACCTGCCAGAGGGCACGGTGATCGGCTATAACCCGGAGGACGATCGGCGGAACTACTTCGTGACTGAGTCCGGGCTGACAGTGGTGGCGCGCGACGCGTCGCTGTACGAGCAGGCGATCCACCCGATCGTGTTGAGCGAACAGGGGTAAGGCGGAAACGAACGCCCGGCCGGCGGCGTCTGAAGGACTGCGAGGGCACAGCAGCAGATGATGGGAGCGAAGCGCAGGCGCGGGGCGTTGTTGGAGTCGGGCAAGGCGGCATGGCACGCTGGCGCCTTGTTGTTCTGTTTGCTCACGCTTACCGGGTGCGGCAAGTTCTTTCAGCCGGTCAGTACTGGCACGGGCAGCAGCTCAGGTTCCGGGTCGGGTTCCGGCACTACCGTGGACGCCGTGTACATCGCGAATGGAAGTACTTCGCTCCAGAACATCGCTGCATTCTCCCTGAACAGCGGAGTGCTTGCGAATCTTCAGAACCCTCAACTGGGCTCGATCGGCGTACCGCCCAGTTCGCTTGCGATTAATCCGCAAGGCACTCTGCTCTGGGTGGGCAGCGGAGCCGTTGACGGAGGGTTGGCGAGTCCCGGCGGCCTGTTCGTCTATGTGATCAATAGCAACGGCTCCTTGACGCTCGGTAACAGCGGCAGCGCGCTGCCAGTGTCTATCGCAGCCAACGCGATGGCGGTCGATCCTTCTGGCAACTACCTGGCCGTGGTGTCAAACACCATCTCGGGAGCAGGGTTAACGACGACCCCCGTGGTATACACCTACAGCATCGATCAGACCAACGGAACACTGACGCAGCAAAGCACAGTCACCCTGGTGGGAGGCTCGGCTTCGCAAATCGCCTTCGCACCCAACGGGACCGAAATCTTCGTCACCCTCGGCACCTTCGGGGTGGCTACTCTTGGCTACGATCCGCAGAATGGCGGCCTCAGCAGCGGCTCCCTCTATTCCACGCCCGGCAATGGCTATTCCGATGTTGGCGTGGCAGTCGATCCATCCAGCAAGTATCTGTTCGTTACAGAGACCGGTACCAGCGGGGTGCGCGTCTTCTCCATCAATCTCAACTTGACACTGACTGAACTTACGCCTGCCGTGCTGGGCACAGCGACAGGCTCTCCCTACCCGACGGCTCTGGGGCCGGGCGCGGTGCTCGTCGATTCGACAGGCGCGTATGTATACGTCGCGAACTCAACGGCAAGCAGCATCAGCCAGTTCTCGCTCAACGCCGCGACCGGTGCGCTTACTTCGGTCGGGACGAACGTCTCGACGCTCCAGAACGGCAGTTCAATCGACGGCGCGGTCCCTATCTCGCTGGCTGAAGACAGCTCGCACGGGTACCTGCTGGTAGCGACGCAAGGCGGCTCGCCGGACCTGGAGGCCTACGCCATCGCCGGCTCGGGCGCGACGACGCCCGGCGCGTTGACCTTCACCTCGCAAGCGACCACGGGCAGCGTGTCTCCGGCTGGGGTTACCGCAATCGTCGCAACACCCTGAGCCTTGCTCGGGCTTCGCGAACCCGATGCTATGCTGAGGCGGACCGTGCCTAGCCTTCGCCACACATTCCTGCTCGCACTCGCTGCCATTGGCACACTGCTTTCCGGCTGTAGGGGGCTGCACCCGCCGGGCACCCAGGGCTACGTGTACGTCATTTCGCGCGGAACCTACATCCGCGACCGCCTGGCAGCTGTCTCGAACCACGTGGAGGACATCCATAACGGTGAGCGGCTGGCCGTGGTCGCGCACGAGCGGCGCTTCTACAAGGTGCGGACGCCCGACGGCAAAATCGGCTGGCTTGAAGAGCACGCGGTGATCGACCAGGCACAGTTTGACCGCTTCGCAGCGCTCGACCATGACCACGCGAAGGATCCCGTGCTTGCAACCGGGGTGCTGCGTGATGAGATCTTTCTCCACCTGACGCCGGGCCGCAAAACCGAGCACCTCTACCTGCTGCCCGCCAATGACAAGCTGCAGCTGCTTGTGCGCGCGTCGGTCGCCAAGCCGCTGCCGCCGCAGGCGCTGCTGCAGCCCAAAGGCTTCAAGCCCCGTGCCCGCCCCACGCGCCCCGTGCGCCCGGCTGTCGTCAAGAAGGAGCAAAGCGGCTCCACCGTGTTTGCCGCGGCCCCGCCGCATCCGGACAAGTACTCTGCACCCGACCTGGATCCGGACGCCGCCTGGAATGCGCAGCCGATGGAAGACTGGTGGCTGGTGCGCGACAGCGCCGGCAAGGTGGGCTGGGTGCTGGCGCGCGGGCTCGATGTAGATGTGCCGGACGAGGTGGCGCAGTACTCGGAGGGCCGTCACATCATCGGCGCCTATCTGTTGAACACCGTGTATGACAGCGGCGAGCCGCCTGCAAAGCACATTGGGCCCGAGGAGCAGAAGCGCCTCGAGAAGCGCGCCGAAACCAAGGCGGCGTTCGCCCGAAAACACCCGAAAGAAGCAGCGGACGCGCAGGCTGCCGTACCGTCCGCGCCCGCACCGGTGCCGCACCAGGTGGGCCAGTACGTGACGGTCACGACCGAGTTCAAAGACGGGCTGCCCTACGACTGGGACCAGGTGCGCGTGTTCATCTGGAACGCGAAAAAACATCGCTACGAAACGGCCTACCGTTTGCGCGAGCAGCAGGGATTTCTGCCGATTGTGGTCGGCAAGGAAACCATCGACAAGATGGGAGTGGAGCCGACGTTTTCAATCCGCTCGACACCGGACGGGGTAGTCACGCAGGATGAAAACGGGAGCTTTCATCCGAAGACGGTAAATGTGACGCAGTACCGGCTGGAGGGCGGCATTGTTCGGCGGGACACGCCACTGCCGCCAAGGCCCGGCGAAAGCGCGGAGGACGCGAATGGAGCGGTGAACGGCAAGCCAGGGCGCCAAATGTCCGGGCGTGTAGGGACTCACAGGGCAGGGAAGCACCCGGGCACCCGCTAGCGTATGAAATTGCGCGATGCAAGTACTTTTTTACTGTGCGGGAGTACGAAAGTTTGGCATGCTACGGATGTTGACCCGGAATGAGACATAGTTTGGGTGCGATGCTGGAATGGTGTTGCTGCACGGGTAGCAGGCCACGATTTTAAGACTTCTTCGGGCGCAGGCCAGGAGACCACTGGTTTTCACGAACAAGACACAGCGCGACCGTGGAACCGCGGATCCGCGTAATGAAGAGGAGATCGGCACATGGAGAACAAGCCGGCACAGAACATCCAGGACACCTTTCTGAACACGGTCCGCAAGGACAAGACCCCGATAACGATTTACCTGGTCTCGGGCGTAAAGCTGACAGGAAAGATCCGGTCGTTTGACAAGTATTCGGTGCTGCTTGAGAACAACAGCCAGGAGCAGTTGATCTTCAAGCACGCCATCTCCACGGTGGTGAGCACGCGCTCGGTGCTCCACACGGAACACCGTCCCCTGGCGCACGGAACGGCGTTGGGCGGCAATAATTCCGGCGCGCCCGGAACCGCCGCTGAACACGCACAGGGCGCGTAAACTGCCGCGCGTTCCCCGTCCCGACCCGGAAGCAGGCCGCTCCGCGGAGCATGCGCCTGCTCCGATTGGAGAACGGGCGTTTCTGGTATTCCCTCGCTTTACGGGATTGAAGCCGACGCTTGGCCGCAGCGCGCAACTGGCGCGCGAAACTGCGCTCGCCTCAAGCGGCCGGCAGCTGCTGGCGGCCGAGCGGCTGCTGCGCGCCGACCTGGACGACGGCGACGAGACCGCGGAGTTCCGCGAGCTGGCCGAGTCCGCGGGCGCGGTGATTGCGGGCACCATGGAGCAGCGGCGTGCGCGGCCGGACCCGGCGACGCTGCTCGGCTCCGGCAAGGTGGAGGAGCTGGCCGGCGCGGCTGCCTCGGCCGCAGCGGCCATTATCCTGGTCGACTATGACCTAAGCCCGACCCAGCTGCGCAATCTGGAAGACGCGCTGCCCTGCCCGATCATCGATCGTACGCAGCTCATCCTGGATATCTTTGCGAAGCACGCGCGGACCCGCGAAGGCCAGCTGCAGGTGGAGCTGGCGCAGCTGGAATACATGCTGCCGCGCCTGACCGGGCGGGGCAGCGCCATGTCGCAGACCGGCGGCGGCATCGGTACGCGCGGCCCGGGCGAAACGCAGCTGGAAACCGACCGCCGGCGCATCGGCAAGCGCCTGGTGATCCTGCGGCGCGAGCTGGAGCGGGTGCGGCGAGTGCGGCACCAGCAGCGTTCGCGCCGCGAGTCGGCCCCGGTGCCGACGGTCGCGCTGGTGGGCTATACCAACGCGGGCAAAAGCACCCTGTTTAACCTGCTGACCGGCGCGGGGGTGCTTGCGTCCTCGCGCATGTTTGCGACGCTTGACCCGAAGCTGCGGTCGCTCGATCTCCCCTCACGCCGCAAGGCTCTGCTCTCGGACACCGTGGGCTTTATCCGCAATCTGCCGACCACGCTCGTGACGAGCTTCCGCGCGACGCTTGAAGAGGTGGAAAAGGCAGAGGTGCTGCTCCACGTTCGGGACGCGGCCGACCCGCGGTCGGAGGAGCACAAGCTTGAGGTGGAGAAAGTGCTGGGCGAGCTGGATGTGCTCGGGAAGCCGCGCATCGAGGTGATGAACAAGCTCGACCTGCTCGCGGCCGAAGATCAGTCGGCGCTGCTGGGGGACGGCGGCATCGGCGTGTCGGCGCTGCGCGGGACCGGCACGGCAAAGCTGCTGGAAGCCATTGACGCGGCGTTGACGGCGGACCCGCTGGAATCGGCAGAGCTGTGGGTGCCGCAGAGCGAGGGCGAAGTCATTGCGGCGTTGGAGCGCGGCGGAACCGTGGTTGAGCGCAGCTTTGAGCGGCGCGAAGGGGCCGACGGCGAGGAAGACGGGGTGCGTCTGCGGGTAGTGGCGCCTCGGTCGCTGGTTGGCCGCTGGCGGCGGTACCGGGTGGACCTCGCTGCTTCCTAGTTCGGAGTGCTTGGGCGGACTTATCATGCATGCAGCGTCGAGGGTGAGGAGCTTCCAGCGTGGAGTGGGGAACGAATCTGGTGCGGTTCCGGCTGCGGTCGACAGGAACCAGTTATCTGCTGGAAGCCGAGCCGGTTCGGAGCGGACTGCAGAGCTTCACGATGGCAGGCATGCAGGTGCGGCGGTTTCGCTATGAGGGCGAAGCCCTGCGGGCGCTGGAAGCAGCCGGCGTGGGGCACTGGTCGGCGTTTCCGCCGGAAAGTATTGAAGCGACTGTAACGCGGGACCAGCTGTTTGCGATTGGGTTTCGCGGCGTTTACTAGGCGCCTCTCCGCAGGGAGTAGAAGCCGCGACTGGCCCTCTGCCGACGGGGCGGCTTACAGTAAGTCGCATAGCGGCAGACCTCACAGCAGGGGAGTTCGGTATGGAAATCAATCGCAGGGATATATGGATCGGCATGGCTGCGTTCGTGTCGATGGGCGCACTCGCCGACGCGCAGGTGGAGCCCGCGGCAGCGGCAAAACCAACAGGCAGCCCGGCGGGCGATTATGAGCCAGTTGGCGTGTCCCGGGTGTTCCGCCTGAGCGAGATGCCGGTCTCGCAGAACCAGAACGGCGGCTGGTCGCGTTCCGTGATGCACGGTACCTTGCCGACGGGCGAGTTTGTGGAAGTGCACCAAACGATGCTGCCGCCGGGACAAATGCCGCACCCGCCGCACCATCACCGCAATACGGAGTTCATTCTGCCGCGCGAGGGAAAGCTCGAGTATCTGAACGCCGGCAAGCCCGAAACGGTCGAGGTGGGCGATGTGATCTATACCGCTTCGGACCAGATGCACGGGTTGAAGAATATCGGCGAGGTGCCGGCGCTTTACTACGTCGTTTCAATCAGCCACGGGCAGTTGTAATCGAAGCACAACAAGACCGCCTACGCGGCTTTCCTTTCTCCCGACGTACCTCATAGGCCAGCGATCGCGAGTGTGGCCCTTCCGTGAAGAAGGGCCACCTGCAGTGATGCTC
>CAXUDF010000002.1:0-5728 GCA_964249695.1 uncultured Acidobacteriaceae bacterium | reverse complement strand
TCGGGAGAAAGGAGAGCCGCGTAGGCGGTTTTACGGTCTACAGCGAAGCAGGCGGCAGATCGGTGATCGGCAGCGAAACGTTGCTCTGGTAGGTGAGCGCGGTCGCGAGCGAGTAGCCGGGGCCGGTGGACGGGGTGAGGAACGGGGTCAGCGCGACCACGGCCGAGGCTGGGCCGTTGTACACCGAGCCGAGGCCGTCGGTTTGCTGGTAGGCGCGGTTGTTGGCAGGGTTCGAGTTGGAGATCACGCGGCCCAGGGTGCGGTGCTCGCACTCAACGCCCATGATGGAGGCGGCGATTTTGACGAAATAGGTCAGGTTGGCAGCCGAATACTTGGCGCCGTCCGAGTCCGTGTAGATACCGCCGGCGGAAACTGCCGCCTTGCCCGCGATCTCCTGGATGCCGGTGAGATAGGCACCGATAAAGGCATTTTCGAGCGCGTCGAGCAGCCCGGTGAAGGCAGCAAGGGTGTCGAACGAGCCAGCCGGGAAGTAGAAGGTTTGGTACGGGTCGGCCGAAGGGCCGGAGATGCCGAGCACACCGCGGGCCAGGTTGGCATGCGAGATCTCCTCGCTTAGCGCGGCACGGATGTAGTCGACATTGCCGGCGTTGCCTTGCGCGGTCACGTTAACGGCGGTGCCGCCGGGTCCGGCGAGGTTCACGTCCTGGATCACAGGACCGATAAGAGCGTTGTAATAGAAGGTGGTTGCCACGTCCTCGGCGATCAGGATAGCGGTCAGGATCTCCTTGATGGTGTCCTGGTAAGGACCGGCTGTGCTGGTCTGCGCGTTTGCTGGTGTGGCCCCGGCGAGAACGCCGGTGGCGGCAACGCCAAGCGAAACGGCTCCGGCGGTAGACAGGAAGCGGCGGCGGTCAAGTGCGGTGAGATCGGACGAAGGTGTGCGAGGCAGATTGCTCATAGAAGGATCCCTCCCAGGGCGGCTGGGTAAAGCTGTTGACTGGTACGCTGCGGCGGCCGCGGGGAAGGACCGATGCGGAGAACTCCTGGCGAACTGCCTGATGTACGCAGACGCGCGGCAATCGGATGTCTTTTCGGTGCACTTCTTTCCCGAAAATTTTTCACCGAACGGAGAAATCGCCGACGTGGTTCGTGCCTTCAGGCACTCGCTGCGCCTGCTTTCCATGCTCCAAACCCTCGCCCGACAGGTCGCTTTCGGTGACCCCCGTGTGGTATCTATAAGGAACAGCGCGACGAGACTGCCGACCCACTCGGCCCATCGTTCGCGCCATTTCTGCTCGCAAACGCATCGCCGCCCTAGGTAGTACCGCTCCGCACCAACGCACATCCATGAACGACATTTTTCGCCAACTCGGTGACCTGTTTCTCGGCTCCATTCCGACGATGGTGCTCTTTCTGATCCTGGTGTACTGCTACGCGGCTCTGGTGGAGCGGCCTCTGCGCCGTACCCTGGCAGAGCGGCGCGAGCGGACCGCCGGGGCGGTCGAGAGAGCGCATGCCTCCATCGCGGTGGCGGAAGCGAAAACGGCGGAGTACGAAGCCCGTCTACGCAAGGCGCGGGTGGAGATGCAGCAGGCCCGGGAGCGGCAGATTGCCGGGTGGAACGCGGAGCGCGACCAGGCAGTGGCCGATGCGCGCGCCGCAGCCGCAACCCGGGTGCGGGCCGCGCGGGCCGCTTTGGCGGCGGATGGGGAGCGGACGCGCGCCGGCATGAGCGCGTCCATCGATGCGCTGGCCGAGCAAATACTCCAAAGGGTCGTGTCTCCGGCTTCACGTGAGCCGGTTTTGGCCCGCGAGCCTGCTTTAGCCAAGGAGGCTCGATCCTGAGCGCACCCTCCATTCCCTCCCCCCCAGCAGGCCGCTCTCGCTTTCTTGCCCGGTGCTCGCGCGCCGGGAGCCTCGCGCTCGCGCTGCTGCTCACCGGGTGCGTGTGGGCGCAGGCCAGGCCGGCGCCTGCGAACCAGGGGCACAGGCCGCTGCCCATTACAACCGGCACCGACACCTCCTCCATGGACGCGCCCGACACCAACAGCGACCTGGAAACCTACACCCATTCGCCGGTCGTGCAGGCCGTGGCGCGCAAGCTTGGGCTTTCGACCAATCGCGCCTCCCGCTACCTTGAGGACGTCAACTCGGGCGTCCTGATCGCGGTGCTCCTGTACTTCCTGCTGAAGTACGTCCCGGGCAAGCTGCGAGCGAAGCGCGAAGGTATCGCGCATGATCTGCAGCGGGCTCGGCAGGCCACCGCAGACGCTGAGGCGCGCTTGAAGCGGGTCGAAGCCCGTTTGAGCTCGCTCGACGGAGAAGTCGAGGCGCTGCGCGCGCAGGCCGCGGAAAATGGCCGGCGCGAGGAGCAGCGCATCCACGCCTCGCTGGAAGAAGAGCGGCAAAGGATCGTCCACTCGGCTGAGCAGGATATCACTGCAGCGCAGGCCGCGGCCGAGCGTGGACTGAAGCGGTTTGCCTCGGACCTCGCAGTGGACCGTGCTGTGGAGCAGGTGCGGTTGACGCCGGAGACTGACCAGGCGCTGGTAGAGGAGTTTCTCGCCGGCCTGGGAGAGCAGCTGGCTGGGGATACTGCCTTCCGGAACACGTTCAAGGGGAAGAACTAGTGGAGTACGCGGGTCGGTACGCACGGGCGCTGCTCGATGTGCTCGAAGGGACAAAGGCGGACGCCGAGGCAGCAGACCGGCAGCTGGGCGATTTTGAAGATGCATGGCGGGAAAGCCCGGCGCTGCGCAATGTATTTCTCGACCCCTCCTATCCGGCCAAGCAGAAGGTCGCCCTCCTGGACAAGTTGAACGAGCGGCTCGGGATGTCGCAGTCGGTGCGGAACTTTGTGGCCGTCATCCTGAACCACGAGCGGATGGACGGCTTTGAAGCGATTACGGCGGAGTTTCGCAAGCTGCTGCGCGGCGACCTCCACATCGACAAGGTCGAGTGGACCAGCGCACGCGCACTGAGCCAGCAAGGGCGCGAGGCAGTCGAGGCGCGCATCCACGAGCTGACCGGCAAGCGGGTCGAGGCGACCTTTCTGGTCGACCCGACGCTGCTAGGCGGTGCCCGCTTAAAGGTAGGTTCCACGGTATACGACGGCAGTGTGCGCGGCCGTCTGGACGGCTTGCGGGAGCAGCTGGCGCAGTAAGCGCAAACAGCTGGGTCCGCAGCTCGCGGCCAAACAGGGTTGGCGGCTGACCCGGCAGATCAGCACTGAAGCTAAGAGTGAAAACGGATCAAAAGAAGGACTGCAAGGGACACGATGGCGAAGATCAGCGCAGATGAAATTACAAGCCTCCTTCGGGAGGAGATCCAGAACTACGACCAGCGCATGCAGGTCGACGAGATTGGCACAGTCATCTCCGTCGGCGACGGGATAGCGCGTGTACACGGCTTGGACAAGGTCATGGCGGGCGAGATTGTCCAGTTCCCGCACGAGATCGAGGGCCTGGCGCTCTCGCTTGAAGAAGACCAGGTCGGCGTGGTGTTGATGGGCGAAGGCTCGGAGATCCGCGAGGGCGACCAGGTGAAGCGCACCGGCCGCATCATGAGTGTGCCGGTCGGCAACGCGATGGTGGGCCGCGTGGTCAACGCGCTCGGCGCGCCGATTGACGACAAAGGCCCGATCGCGACGACTGAAACACTCCCCGTAGAGCGCCTGGCGCCGGGCGTGATCGACCGCCAGCCGGTCAAGGAGCCGATGGCGACCGGCATCAAGGCGATCGACGCCATGATCCCGATCGGCCGCGGTCAGCGCGAGCTGATCATCGGCGACCGCCAGACCGGCAAGACCGCGGTCGTGATCGACACGATCCTGAACAATGCGAAAAACAACCTGATCTGCATCTACTGCGCGATCGGGCAAAAGCGGTCTTCCATTTCGCAGGTCGTGCAGACGCTCACCGAGCGCGGCGCGATGGAGTACACCATTGTGGTCGCGGCCTCGGCCTCCGAGCCCGCGCCGCTGCTCTACCTGGCCCCGTTCGCGGCGACCGCCATGGGCGAGTACTTCCGCGATTCGGGCCGGCACGCGCTGGTGATCTACGACGATCTGTCGAAGCACGCAGTCGCCTACCGCGAGCTCTCGCTCCTGCTGCGCCGTCCGCCGGGCCGCGAAGCCTACCCGGGCGACGTGTTTTACCTCCATTCGCGGCTGCTGGAGCGCTCGGCGAAGATGAACAAGGAGAAAGGCGCGGGCTCTTTGACCGCGCTGCCGATCATCGAAACCCAGGCCGGCGACGTGTCCGCGTACATCCCGACCAACGTCATCTCGATCACGGACGGGCAGATATTTCTTGAGACCGATTTGTTCAACTCGGGCATTCGGCCTGCGGTCAACGTCGGACTCTCCGTGTCGCGCGTCGGCTTTTCCGCCGCATATAAGTCCGTCAAGCAGGTTGGCTCGACCCTCAAGCTGGACCTGGCGCAGTACCGCGAGCTGGCGGCGTTTTCGCAGTTCGGCTCCGACCTGGACAAGGTCACCCAGAACCAGCTGAACCGAGGCAAGCGGCTCACCGAACTGCTGAAGCAGCAGCAGTACCAACCGCTCACCGCCGAGCACATGGTGGCGGTGCTGTTCGCGGGCACGCAGGGGCTGCTCGACGACGTCAAGGTCGAAGACGTGCAGGTGTGGGAGGCTGGCTTCCACGCCTACCTGGATTCCTCGCAGCAGGCATTGCTCAAGGATCTTGCCGAAAAGCGCGCGCTCGACGACGACCTGCGCGGCCGCCTGAAAACAGCGATCACCGAGTACAAGCGGGACTTTGTTGCGGAGCATGGCAAGGCCGAGGGCAAGGACACGGTCGCGCCGCTCAGCGCAGACGAGCAGAAGCAGGCAGCCGGGAAGACCCCGGCAGGCTCGCAGCCGGGCGCGGCCACCACGGCCGGCGGCGGCATGGGAGCCGCGCAGGCCAACGAAAAGGGCGCAGAGCAGACCCAGGGAGCGGCGCGCTAAGAGCATTCCTCCTGTAGATGTAGAGGAGACCAGCAGCCGTGAGCGTGGCCTTTCTTGAAGGAAGGCCACACGGAGTGGATTTCAGCGCTAGATAGCAACAGGAGAATTGCTTAAGTGGCCAACGTCCTTGATTTGCGCCGAAGAATCCGTTCGGTCCGCAACACGCGCCAGATTACCAAGGCGATGAAGATGGTGGCGGCTGCGAAGCTGCGCCGCGCGCAGGAGCGCATGACGCAGGCCCGGCCGTACGCGGTGATGCTCGCGACCGTGCTCGCCTCGCTGCGCCGTCGTGCGGAGTCGATTGATCCGGCCGAAAACGCGGTGCGCAGCCCCCTGCTGGAAGTCCGGCCGGAGAAGAATGTGCTGCTTGTCGTGGTGTCAGGCGATAAAGGCTTTGCCGGAGCGTTTTCCACCAACATCACTCGATCTTCGGCTCGCTTTTTGGCCGAGGTGCGCGAGCGCGACGGCGAGATCCGCGTTGACATCGAGGCAGTTGGGCGCAAGGGCCGTGACCATTTTCGGCGCAGCTATCCGACGGCACAGCTGCTGGAGCTGCCGTCCGGCGAGGACGCGCAGTTTAATGTCGCACCGGACCCGACCGGTGCGCGCGACTCCCGGCCCGAGCGCACGCGCAAAGGCAACGTCGAGTTTGTTGCGGACGAGCATGCGGCAACCATCGTGCTCGATAAGCTGCGCTTTGACGATGTGCGGCAGGTCGGTGAGGACATCGTGGGACGCTACGCGCGGCAGGAGATAGACGCGGTCTACCTTTGCTACAACGAGTTCCAGTCGGTGATT
>CAXUDF010000001.1:0-200209 GCA_964249695.1 uncultured Acidobacteriaceae bacterium | reverse complement strand
ATAGCTCTTTGTACAGCACGCGGAAATGCGTACTTTTGCAGACAAGTGCCCAAGAGGTTAGAGCCAATTTCGTTCCACTTAAGATTAGATTTGTCTAAGTGAACACTCGCCTTGTAAAGTTTTTGAAACAAATCCGATGTCGGCGGAGCTTTCATAACAGTGATCGTTGCGACTTCTCCTCCATGTCGCGGAGAAACACGACTTCGCGGTAGTGTTCGGGAAGCGACTCGAGAGCACTGGCCAGTCGATGCTGAGTTCGAGCGGCGGTGTTTGGGAGAGGCGGCGCTCGTTCTCCGCTCTCAAGCGGGACGATGCTTCCCAAAAATGCCGGGCGAGCCGGAGGCACTCCCGGCGAACGATGGCAAACAGCCAACCTGAAAGCGAACTGAGCGCACGGAGTGCTCCGATACGGCGGTAAACAATCCACAAAGCCTCCTGCACCGCATCGTTCACGTCGTCCGAGGTCCGGCAGGCGTGAGCCGCATAACGACGAAGTTCCGGCTGAGCAATGACCAGCAGGGACACCAAAGACTCGTGATCTCCTCCGCGAGCCGCCTCAAACATCTTTTCGTCATACTGCGCGCGAGCCACGATGCGTTACTCCTGGAGTGCTCGACCGGACACGGCCCCTAACGGGGACCACGCACGGGACCGGTTAAGAAGGTGAGGCAGCCTGCGATGGCGATCAGGTACCCTGGCGGCGTCCCTTTCAGAAAGAAACCAGTCACAATACAGAGAAGATCTGCGCACATAGCATCTGGTGTTTCTTTCCGATGTTTCGCTCTCATGTCTCGGTTTCTTGGCGCTGGTTGCGCTCACTTACAAGGAGGTGCGAAATCAAGATTTCGGTTCGCGACTCACGAAGGTTTTTGGGGCTTAAATGGGACAAAGCTCATGGCGAAAGACTACCTAAGTCGTTCGGTCGGAAGTAAGCAGGCCCGCGCAAACCGTCCCAACCCGTAAACGGGTTCAACCCGCCTTGAAGTATGCTGGAGTCCGTTGGTGAAAGCGCCATGCCACTTCAACGGTATAGATAGTCAGCTCTGACCCATCAGCAGGTCGTGCTTACCTGAACTTCGTCGAAACGAGCTGACGATGTTCGGCTTTTACGTGTACGGAACGAAGTGGACGATAGGGCAGTCGAATCTTAATCGAAGCTGGCGAATGTCCTCCTTTGCGGGGTCGATGCCTGCGTGATCGCGAACAGCATCTCCGGACAGCATGTAGGAGCACGTGAACTTGCATCCCGTTCACCCGTGTATGCTGCTTCCCACATCGATCCCGTCCCGTCTGCGACACTGAAAGGGCATGTCGTCCCACACACAAGTCGCCGATGTCATCGTCCTCGGGGCTGGCGCTGCGGGCATGTTTTGTGCCTTCGAGGCAGGACGCCAGGGGCGGCGGGTGTTGCTGCTCGATCACGGCGAACATCCCGGACGCAAAATCCTCATCTCCGGTGGGGGCCGCTGCAATTTTACCAACCTGGGCACGCGGGGGGAGCATTTCGTTAGTGAGAACCCTCATTTCGCCCACTCGGCCCTGGCCGCCTTCACCCCGGCAGACATGGTGGCACTCGTAGAAAAGCACGGCATTCGTCATCATGAAAAAACGCTTGGGCAATTGTTCTGCGATGAGTCCGCACGCCGCATCGTTACCCTGCTGGAAGGGGAATGCGGCGAAGCGGGGGTGACTACGCGTTGCGGCACGCGCCTTCTCCGTGTGGCCGCGCTGCCGGCGCCGCACGCTGGTGCTGGGAGTGCTGCCGCGCCGCGATTCGCAGTGGAAACCGGTGCCGGGATGTTTCAATGCCGCACCCTGGTCGTTGCCACGGGCGGCCTCTCGATCCCGAAAATGGGTGCCACCGGCTTCGGGTATGAGCTTGCGCGGCAGTTCGGTCACCGTATTGTGGACCCACGCCCTGCACTGGTGCCCCTGGTGCTCGGCCCCGAGACTCTGGCGGACTGGGCTGACCTTGCCGGAGTCTCGACAGAGGTCATCGCACAAGCAGCACCGCTGTCAACGATGTCTCCAAAAGCAAACACAACCTCAGGCAAAGCCGAAAAAGGCGGGGAGAAGCGAAGCTCCTTCCGGGGAGCACGAAGTCGCGGTAGCGCAGTATCCTCCCCGCCCTGCTTCCGGGAGAAGCTTCTCCTCACGCATCGTGGCCTGAGTGGACCTGCCATCTTGCAGGTGTCCTCTTACTGGCAATCTGGAAGCGACATACAGATCGATCTCGCGCCGGGTCTCCAGATCGCCGGTCCCTTGAAGGCAAAAAGCAGCGGTCGCGATCGCGGTGCGTTGCTAGCGGGGCTGAAACGTGTTTTGCCGGCGCGTTTCGCCGAACGATGGGTGGACATCCACCTGCGGCACAGCCCGGATTGGAGCAACGCCGGTCTCGACCGTACCGAGGCCGCCCTGCACGCCTGGCAGTTGCGCCCGGGAGGTACGGAGGGGTTTGCGAAGGCAGAAGTGACCGCTGGTGGCGTGGACACGAGCGAACTGAACGCCCGAACCATGGAGAGTCGGCGCGTGCCTGGCTTACACTTCATCGGCGAGGTCGTCGATGTGACGGGATGGTTGGGCGGCTACAACTTCCAATGGGCTTGGGCAAGCGCCGCCGCATGCGGTCGCAGCCTGTAACCCGCATGCAGCTCAGCCTGTGACCTGCGTACGCAGCCAGCTGTGACCTGCGTTGAGTCGGGGCCCGTAACCCGCGTGCTGGCCAGCCTAGACCCGCGTGCAGCCAGCCTCTGACCTGCGTGGAGTCGGAGCCCGTAACCCGCCTGCGGGCCAGCTTATTGGCACGGTGACAAGCCCTACAGGTCCTTTCGAAAAGCACAAACCTCTCTTATTGCACCGTTAAGGTGAGGTTTACCGCGTGAGTTACGCCAGCGGTCGCCCCTGTTACCACGACGTTATACGTGCCGGCCGGGGTGGGAGTCGCTGGGATATTTGATCCCGCTCCGCCATCGCCGTCGAGGGGAATGACGCGCGCCGCTCCGCACCCCCCGAATATGCTCACGGCGAGGCAAAGGCTGAGAGCCGTCACAAGGCTCAGGGCGCGTTTCCGACTGCCATGCAGCCTCTGCCGACGACGCCAGCCAAACCACGCCAGGGGCATGGCCGCAAACAGGAGTTCCTCGTTCCGTTGCGGCCATGATCGCGGAGGGTGCAGCTCCGCCTTGCTCATCCCGGTTTGCACGACCACCGAAACCAGAACAGCATTGCCCAGCGGTGCTGTCGAAGGACTCACAGTGCAGAGACTATGTGCCGGAACACCGGTGCAACTCAGGGCAATGTTGCCGTTGAGTCCAGCGAGCGAGCTGAGGGCAAGAGGAAAGGTGGCTGTACTGCCGCTGGAGATCTTGACGCTGGTCGCACCATTCGGAACCAAGCTGAAATCGATGCCCATTCCGGCCAACGAGATCACTTGAGTCCCACTTGGGGCATTGTCGGAGAGGGTGAGGGCACCGGTACGCGCACCGGCTGCGGCTGGCGCGAAGAAGAGCACAAAGGTGCATGATTCACCAACCGCCAGGCTCGATCCACAGGTTGAGGAAGCGATCGCGAAATCACCGCTTATGGCCGTGGATGCGATCGCTAAAGGGAGACCACCGTTGTTGGTAAGCGTCACCGTTTGGACCATCGAGTTAAGTCCCACCCCGGTGTCCGTGAAAGTGAGCAAGTGGGGCGTCAGGGAAACTCCAGGGGGCGCGACTCCTGTTCCGGACAGCGCGACCGTTTGGAAACGCACACCGTCGGTCACGCGCAAGGTGCCTGTACGTGGCCCCGTGGCTGTCGGTACAAAGGAAACATTCACAGCGCACGTACTATGAGGCGCAAGCGAGCTGCCGCAGCCATTGATCGCTGTAAAATCTCCATCTGTGATGATTGCCGTGATCAGGGGCAGGGCAACATCGCCGGCGTTGGTCAACGTGACCTGTTGCGCCGCACTCGTTGTGCCGACCTGTTGCACCCCAAAGCTGAGCGCAGAGGGTGAAAGCGTATCCGTCGCCGGTGCTTCTCCTGTTCCGCCGAGTTGCGCCGTCTGCATTCCGGCGCTGCCCGTGATAGTGAGCACTCCGTGGCGCGCTCCGCTGGCCGTCGGTGTAAACGCAATCCCTAATGAGCAGCCGGTCTGCGACGGAAGCGAGGTGCCGCAGGTATTCTGCACAATCGTGAAGTCTCCAGTAATCGAGGGAGCTTGCAAGGTTGCCGGATTACCACCGGTGTTGGAAACCGTAAGGACCTGCGTGGGCGCTGTCTGATGTACAAGAGTGCTGGGGAAATTTAGCGTCAATGGCGTAAGAACGATGGCCGCTGCCGCCGTCCCTGTGCCATTGAGGGGAACCGTGACCTGCCCACCCGCGATATTTGCGTAAACCGTCAGAAGCCCCGCGCGCGCACCCGCCACGGTTGGAGCGAACTGCACGGAGACGGTGCATGTCGCCCCGACGGCTAAAGTTTGACCGGAACACGTATCCGTTTCCACAAAATCACCGCTGGCCACAACGGAGGTGATCGTCGCGGGTGAGCTGCCATTGCTCGTCAACGTGACAATCTGTGCGGCGCTTTGCGTGGCTGCGGGCTGCGACGGGAACTGTAGCGCCTGCGGACTCGCCACAAGCTTCGGTTGTAGCGAAGGAACGGCACTCAGCAAGGGCGTCTGCCATAGCCCGCGGCCATATGTGGCAGCACGCAACATGCCCAAACGCCCATCCCCCGTTGGCAGCTGCGAACCGGCCAACAGTTCCGTTACGGGAGCATTCGGCAGAGCGGTGCCCAGCGGACTCCAGCATTTGGAATTGGCCGTGGCGCAGGTGGTAATCGCGCTCGTGACCCAGACTCCCGAATCGAGCGCGACATACACCGTATTGGCGTCGTTGGGGTCGATCACCAGGCTGTTTGCGGGATCGATCGGCAAATTTTCGGTCACGTCCGCCCAATGCGCACCAAAATCGGCGGAACGGTACACGTGAGGGCTAGGGCCAAAACCCATCACGGTGGCATACACCGTGCCGCCGGTTGGGTCGTGCATGTCGGGAACCACCGAGGATACGTCGAAACCCCCGGCGTTAAAGGGAAGGCTGCTGTTCACGACCGGGTTATAGGCGATGTCGGCCCAGGATGTCGTGCCATCGGCCACGTCCGCATGCTTTGTCACAAAAACATGACCACCCAGGGAGCCGCCACCATCCACGACCCCTGCCATGCCGGCATAGAGTACTTCGGAGCCGCCGTGTGCTGGGTCCGCAATGTTCGACACCGGCCCACCCGCACCAACGGAACGAATAAAGGCACTATTGAGGTTGCAAGGCGCCGCACTGCCATCCATCGCGGGACTGAGCGCGTTTGCGGCGCTCCAACCGGTTCCGGACTGCGCGGGACCACGCCAAACGCGGCAGGTAGCGAGCAACAGCTCCGCGGTGTTTTGCGGATCGAGCAGGCTAGCCGGATCGAGCAGCGCGGCATCGTTGCCGACCTGCGGCTCACCGACCGTTGCCGGAAAAAGAAAATCGGTCACGGTGCACGCATCGCCCATGGGGCAGAGCTTCAGGTTGACCCCTGCTCCGATCGAAAGGTACCAGTCCGTGGGAGCTGCCGGATCGAGCTGCGGATAGCCACCCTCACCGCTTGAGAGTTGCGGCCACGGACCGAGAGCACCCGCCGTGGTGGTAGCCGCTGAGCCGAGCGCGCCCAAGCCCGCCAGCAACGTATCCGTGAGCGTAGGGTGTTGGGCAAAGCCGACCACTTCAGCCAGGGAACCGCCCTCGGCAACCGCTCCATTCAGATTATCGAAGTGGCTGGCGTCCGACATCGAACAAACGTGGCCTGTTTCCGCGACCCCATCCAGCGAGCGCCACAGTCCGCCGTCGTTGCCCAGGTACAGAAGTGGCTGCCCCATATTTTGCGCGACGGCTGCCAAGGCGTGCTGTGCCGGCGCCACCGTCGCTGGCGCGTTGCAGCCATTTCCGGCATTGGTGGTGTTCCGCAAAATGCATGCTGTTGCGCCCAGGGCGAGGTCGCAGCGGTAAAGATCAATCGTTCCCGCGAAAAGAATCGTATCGCCGTTCGCGCCCGGCGCGGCCGCCAACGTGAGGTTATAACTACCCTGCACGATGGCGGTGGAAGCGCCTGCAATGCCCTGCCCAACCTCAAGCGCGCCGCCATCGAGCCGGCCAGCAAAGACCGGTGCGGCGTTGGCACAACGGCCGTTTGCGCCCATCGTGCAGAGGTCCTGCCAAAGTCCATCGTCATTGTCCTGCGCATCGACGGTGAGCGCATACAGGTCTCCCGTTACCGGTTGCACAGCAAGCGCGCCACGCAGGATTGGACAATCGGGGCTGCCGCTCCCATTCACGCCGACAGGGCAATGAGCTGTCGTCAGTCCTGTACCTGGTTGGTTGGCGAGCCGTCGCCAGGTCTGCCCATCGGGAGAGCCATAGTAGCCGTGGCTAGCTAAAGCCGCCACAAATATGCCTCGCGGCGCGTCCCAAACAACAGCAGTCGCCGCATTTCCGCCTTGAGGAAAGCCGGGGGGTTCCGGGGTCTGGACGAGCTGGTTGCCGTCGTAGACCGTAGCCATTTGCCAGGTTTTGCCGGCGTCGGTGGAATAGTACAGTCCGGGAGCAGAGCCGGCCGTGCCCGTCGCATCAACGACATAGCCTTCAAGCGAGCTCGACATAGCCGCCACAGCCAGCGTGGGCGTTGCCGTGCTCCAGGCAAATCCCGCGGTCGCCAGCCCCGCAAAGGAGTGCTCGCCATTGGCGCCATCGCGGGAACCGAAGATCAGCGTCCAGGTCTGCCCACCATCGACGGAACGCAGGATGCCTTCCCCATAGTAGGAGTCAGTTGCATCGTTTGGATCGCCGGTTCCGGCAAGCACGATCCCCGTCGCAGCCGGCTGCACAGACACCGCGCCGATGGAGATTGAAGGAACGGTGGTTGCCCCTTCATTGGCCGAAAATGTCGGCAATGTATCTGTCAGCGGCACAAAACTCACGCTTGAAAGCGGCCCTGCGGCATTCGTACTTTTCCAAACACCGCCACCCGTCGTCCCGAGGTAAATGGTATTGCCGGTCGCATCGTTCGGATCAAGTACGATGGAAGTGATACGCCCAGTCACAGGGCCGAAGGCGGATGTGGTTACCGCGACCGGGCCCAACGGCTGCCACGGAACACTAAGGTTCGCGCTAAGCGCAGCCGACGCGACCGCCTGTGGATGCAAGAACAACTGTCCGGAAGCCAGGCGAGGCGGGCTTGCATCTCTTTCCGCTTGGGGTCCAGCTGGGTTGCGTCTTGCGACACGACCGGCTAGAAATCGTTCCGCCCGCGCATGGGCCGCAGCGGCGTCGCCGAGCGAGGACGGAGCTGCGGTGGCCTGGGCGGGTATCCCCGTACCGCCGAAGCAGCAAAGAAAAACGCACCATATCGCCGCCACGTAGAGTGCCGCCCACCCGGAGGTGCAGAGGGATGCACTCCGGGTGAACAGCGCGAACCAACCACGAATTGTGCTTGCGATGGGTCTCAGCGGCAAGCGATCATCCTGCGTTGATCTCGAGAAAAAGAAGCGCCGCATACAAACTCTATCGGCAAGGATGAAGAAAACTTGAGCCCAATCTGTCGGATTTTCGACGAGTGTCTATCGAGCTCTAAGGTTGCTCTCAGCCTATCCCGCACGCTGGTCGGGAGCACTCCCATAAAGGTGGGACGTGTCGCTACGACGGGTCAGTAGCTGTGCCCTAGCACCGGATGCGCCTCATAGGGCTCCTCCAGCCGGCGCATCTCCTCGTCGGTAAGTTTGAGATCCAGCGCGCCCAGCGCTTCCTCGAGCTGATACATCTTGCTTGCCCCGATGATGGGCGAGCTGACGCCGGGCTTGGCCATCACCCAGGCCAGCGCCACCTGCGCAGGTTTTACGCCGCGCGTGGCGGCAATCTCGCACACCCGATCAACGACATCCCAATCCGTGTCGCGGTAATAAAGGCCATGACCGAAATCATCGGTCCGGGCGCGCGCCGTTTCTGCCTTTGTGAAATCACGCCCATCCCCGCGCTTGCGCGTTCCAGTTAAGAAACCACGCGCCAAGGGACTCCACGGAATACAACCTACGCCCTGGTCTACGCAGAGCGGGATCATTTCGCGTTCTTCTTCGCGATACACCAGGTTGTAGTGGTTCTGCATGGTGTGAAAACGAGCCAGCCCGTTCGTCTTCTGAAAGTGCAGCATCTTCAAAAACTGCCACGCATACATGCTGGATGCACCGAGGTACAGCACCTTGCCGGCGCGCACCAGGGCGTCCAGCGCTTCGCAGGTTTCTTCGATCGGCGTATTCTTATCGAAGCGGTGAATCTGGTAAAGGTCGATGTACTCCACGCCGAGCCGCTTCAGGCTGTTGTCGATCGACGCCATGATGTGTTTTCGTGAAAGTCCACGGTCGTTGGGCGCCTCGCTCATCGGGTTGAAGACCTTGGTCGCCAGCACCAGATCCTCGCGACGCGGCAGAAACTCCCGCAACAGCTTCCCTGTTACCACCTCGCTCTCACCCAGCGAGTACATGTCCGCGGTGTCGAAAAAGTTGATGCCGGCCTCCACTGAGCGCTGCACAAAGGGGCGCGTCTCCTCTTCTTCGAGCACCCACTCCCGCCATTTCTTGGTGCCATAGGTCATCATGCCGAGGCAAATGGGCGAAACGCGGATGCCGGTCGTACCAAGCGGAACATAATGCATAGGTTTAGTCTCCTACGCTTAGGACGCGATCTGCTGCCATGCGGTCCGCAGTACCAAAGCTAGAACCGCCGTACACAGCACGGTAACGCTCTCCCCACGAACAGGGTGCATCTGACAGAAAGATTTGGCACATGGCACATGTGCGCCGAGCCCCGCCTTTCGATCGCACAATGCGTTCGCTAGTTTGGTCCCGCGAAAGGAATAACATGCAGGTATCACGCAAATACAGGATATTTACTTCTTTGGTCGGCCTTCCGCTGATGCTGAGCCCATTGGCGCACGCGCAGTACGATCAGCAGCGCCACAGCAATTTCTCTCAAGGCGTGTATCAAGGCGGCCGTGGCGGCAGCTACGACCAGGGACAGGACTCCGGGCGTGGCAACTACGGGCGTGGCAGCTACAACGGTGGTAATGACAACCGAGGGAACTATAACCGCGGAAACGATGGCCAGTATCAGGGTCACGGCATCGGCACAGGCCGTGGCGCGTTGATCGGCGGCGCGGGCGGTGCGGCGCTCGGCGCTGTCTTTGGTGGCGGCCTGAAAGGCTCCCTCGTCGGTGGGGCTGCGGGTGCCGGCATCGGCGCTTTCGCCGGGCACGAGCATCAGAAAACCGTTCGCCGGCACGATTATGAGCAAGGCTACGGTCCCCGTTAACTATCCAACCCACGACGCACCCTGCGACGCCGCTCACATCTGTCGTGAAACCACAGGGCACAATCCAGCCTCTTACTTCATCCCATCCCTCTTGCACGATTGCATTATCCGGAGCTGACTATGCGCACCATCCTCACCTATACCGCCCTCGCTGCTACACTTACGCTCACCGCCGCGCCGCTGATGCATGCGCAGCAAAACTCCCCCAACATCGCGCCCTCCTCGGCCAAGGCGGAAACAGCAGCCACCCCTACCTGGACGCAGGACCAGTTGCTTACTTCAACCGTCCACCAGGCATGGCTGCTAAGTAACAAGAATGAGGCGACCTTCTTCGAGATGGTGACGCAACTCGCTGAACTTTCGGCGAAGAACCGGAATCTCGAGTTGCCGGAGTCCGCCGACGCAGGCCGCCGTGTGGGACAGCAGATTAAACTCGCCGCAAAAAGCGACACCGGGCAGTTGCTTTTCGCCGTGGTGGATGCCGCGGTGCGCAAGGTCGGCAAACCACTGTCTGCTGCGGTAGGGCAGTAAGTTCGCAAAGGCACAGCGGATCGAACCTGAAGCATTAGTGATACGTGCACGCCGGCGATAGGTCTCCAAAGGCAGTCTTGCTATAGTGGGGCCTATCTTACTTCGTTGCGCGGAGCCGGTGCCATGCGTACTTCCAAAATTGGAACATCGTTCTTACTTCTGGCAATGTTCATTGCCGGCGAACAAGCCTTTGCACAAAGGAGCGGCCCCTCTGCCACGCCGCCCGACGCCCCGCCCGTGGACAAATACACCTGGCTCGAAGATGTCTCCGGCCCCCGTTCCATGGCCTGGGTAAAGGCGGAAAATGCACGTACGGACGCCGTGCTCAAGGTAGCTCCACAGTACGGCCCCAACTTCGACGCTGCGCTCGCGGTCGCGCAGGACCCGCATCGTCTACCCGGGCCCGACCTCCGCGGCGACGAGGTCTACAACACCTGGCGCGACGCCAAGAATCCACGCGGTCTGTGGCGCAAGACGGCCGTCGTCGACTACCTCACGGCCGAGCCGCATTGGAAAACCGTCCTGGACTTCGATGCGCTGGGTAAGGCCGAAGGCGTGGGTTGGGTCTCCAAAGGCACCACTTGCCTTTACCCCGGCGACGAGTTCTGTACCGTTTCGCTTTCCGCAGGCGGCGAAGATGCCACAACCGAGCGCGAGTTCAACCTGAAGACCGGCGCTTTTGTCCCAGGCGGCTTCATCCTGCCGCACTCCAAACAAACGGCGGCCTGGGTCGATAAAAATACCCTGCTGGTCACACGCGATTGGGGTACGGGCACGGTCACGCAATCCGGATACCCCTTCGTCGTGAAGGAATGGAAACGCGGCACGCCGCTTGACTCCGCCGTGGAGGTCGCCCGCGGTGCCGCCACCGACCAGGTCGAGACCATTCCCGAGGTGCTGCACGACGCCCAGGGTCATTCTGCCGTGCTCATTCGCCGCGGGGTCACCTTCTTCGACTCGCAAACCTTTGTGCGCACCGGCAAGGGCTTCGAACGGCTCATGCTGCCTCCCAAAGCCGACGTCACCGGGTTACTCGATGGTCGTCTGCTCGTCCATCTGCACGCAGACTGGCCGCTCGCCGGCACCACGCTCCCGCAGGGATCGCTCGTGGAACTGAAGCTAAGCGAGGCTTTGAAAGATCCCGCGCACCTGAAACCGTCCCCGGTTTTTACGCCAACCACGCAGGAGTTCCTGCAGGGCGAAGCGACCACCCGCGACCGGCTTTTGCTTGAAACACTCGACCACGTGCAGGGACGAGCCTACGTCTACACCCCCGGCCCGCACGGCTGGACAAAGCAGCGGCTCGCGGTGCCGGAAAATGTCTCGGTCAACATTGCCTCTGTCAGCAACACGGACAATCGCTTCTTTCTGGCCATCACCGGCTTCCTCACACCCCCCTCGGTCTGGATGGGCGATGCAGTCAAAGCTACGATCGCGCAGGCGAAGAGCCAGCCGCCCCTCTTCGACGCATCCCACGAAACCGTCGATCAATTTGAGGCAACCTCGAACGACGGCACAAAGATTCCCTACTTCGTCGTGCACCCGAAGGGCATGGCGATGGACGGCTCCCATCCCACGCTGCTTACCGCGTACGGCGGGTTCGAGGTCTCCGAAACGCCGCGCTATTCTGCCTATACCGGCAAGCTTTGGCTCGAGAAGGGCAATGTCTTCGTGCTGGCCAACATCCGCGGCGGCGGCGAGTTTGGGCCTGCCTGGCATGACGCCGGCCTCAACGTGCATCGTCAGCGCATCTACGACGATTTCGCCGCTGTCGGTCAGGACCTCATCACGCGCGGCATCACCTCCACGCCCCACCTCGGCATCGAGGGCGGCTCCAACGGCGGTCTGCTCATGGGCGTCGAAATGGAACAGCACCCTGCCCTCTGGCGCGCGGTAGTCATCCAGGTTCCGCTGCTCGACATGCTCGGCTTCGAGCACATTGCCGCGGGTGCCAGCTGGGTGGGCGAGTACGGCTCCGTGACCGACCCGGCGCAGCGCGCATTTCTCGCCGGCATCTCGCCCTACAATCAGCTCAAACCTGACGTAACCTATCCCGAACCCCTCATCTTCACCACGACCAAAGACGACCGCGTCGGCCCCCAGCACGCCCGCAAATTCGCAGCCAAGATGGAGGAATTCCACGAACCCTTCTTCTACGACGAAATCACCGAGGGCGGCCACGGCGCTGGCGCGGATTTGAAGCAGGAAGCCGGCACCTACGCGCTCACCTACACCTATCTTGATCGCAAGCTCGAGTAGACGCACTTCTGCGTTTCTGGTTGTCATTCCCGAAGGGAATCTGCGTTTGCAAAGCCAAATCACTCGACGATGTACACCTACCTACCGTCATCCTGAGCGCAGCGAAGGACCCTTGTATTCTGCCCGGATCGCGTAGGCGCTCAGGGGGAACACCAAGGTCCTTCGCTTCGCTCAGGATGACAACGAACATGCTGTATCGCTATCGGTAAGTCGCTATAAGTTTATGCAGAAGAGCGCACCTCCACAGACAGGGCGCTATACTGCGATGTGCCCACGACCAAGCACCATCTCCACAAACCTTCCCCGGCCAACGCCCACCGCCCGCAGCAAAAGCACGCGCATCCGCTAGATCTTGGCCCTGATGAAAACGGCGTAGCTCGGCGCGTTCGCTCCACCACCGTGCTGTGCGTCCGCCGCGGCGATGCGGTTGTCATGGCCGCTGACGGCCAGGTCACCCTCGGCGCAACCGTGATGAAATCCGCCGCCCGCAAGCTCCGCCGGCTCGGCAACAACAAGGTGCTCGCCGGGTTTGCGGGCTCGACGGCCGACGCCTTCGCCCTGCTCACCCGTTTCGAAGCCAAGCTCGAGCAGTACAGCGGCAACCTCGGCCGTGCCGCCGTCGAGCTCGCCAAAGACTGGCGCACCGACAAGCTCCTGCGCCAGCTCGAAGCCCTGCTCATCATCGCCGACCGCGAACACATCTACGTGCTCTCCGGCGACGGCGATGTGATCGAACCCGACGCGACTGCCGACGGCGTCATCGCCACCATCGGCTCCGGCGGCACCTACGCGCTTGCAGCGGCAACGGCACTACTCGAAAACACCCAGTTCTCCGCACGTGAAGTCGTTGAACGAGCGATGAAGATCGCCGGCGACATCTGCATTTATTCCAACCAGTCCATTGTGCTCGAAGAGCTATGAGCCGGTTACCATGTATCTATATGGGAGTTGTAGCGTACGCTGTTGGAGTTCTGGCGTACGTTCTTCAACTCATGCTGTGAGCAGGCGTAAACTGGAAGAATGGATCGCACGGCTGCACATTTCACAACACACGCCGAACAGGAGATTGAAACGCTACGATACTGGCGCGAACGCGATACTCCTGAAAAATTCGAAGTGGTCTCCGAATTAGCTCTCCTTTTCTCTTCCATGAACGGGATCGACATCGATGCTCAAGGACCAAAAAGAACTGTTATTCGCTCTGAACGAGCACGGAGTTGAATACCTCGTTGTTGGGGTCAAGCTGTCATCGCACATGGTGTTCCAAGGCTGACCAAAGATTTGGACGTCTTGGTTCGTGTTACTGAAGCGAACAGCGAAGCGGTGTATCGCGCTTTGGCAGAGTTCGGCGCACCCGTCAAGGGCTTTTCTCCTGCGGACTTCAAGGATCATCCCGAAGCTATCTTTCAGTTTGGGGTTGAGCCAAACCGGATCGACATACTCCAAAGCGTTGGGTCCTTAGCTTTCCAAGAGGCTTGGGAGCGGCGAGTGGACAAGCGCGTGGATGAGACTCTGACAGTGCCGTTTTTATCTATGGAAGATCTTATTCGGAACAAAATAGAGACTGGCCGCCTGCAGGATGTGGCCGACGCAGAAAGCCTTCGGAAAATACGAAGCGTACGCTAGCCTTCTTCCCGCTTCCGTACAGGCTTGTCATCATCATCAGAGATGAGGGTCTTCCTGTCTGCATAATGAGGAACGTGCAGGTGGGCTGTTCTCCGGAGCACCTGGGCAGAATTAGTTCGCCGCAACGCCCCAACGCCAGACCATTGCTCCGCGCCCATCTTCCACGCATTGCACGCGACGCGTTCCACGCAAAGCGTTACACAACAGAATCGTCTCCGCCGCTTGCAGATCCGCCAGCGTCAGCAAGGCTTCGCACGCTCCGGGCAACGTCGTCAGCAGCGCCGCGCGTTGCACGCCGGGCAGCACGCCGCACCGCAGTGCCGGCGTACGCCACTGTCCACCAACGCACAGAAAGACATTGCTGATGGCCCCTTCCGTCAATTGCCCGTCACGATTGAAGAACAATACCTCATCAAACCCTGAGGTATGAGCCGCCGCAAATCGTTCGTCGTACCACACCCGGTGTGTCGTCTTGTGATGAAAGAACAAATCCCTTGCATCCGTTCGCTCGTCCGACAAAAGCACTCGCCCATGCCAAGCGCTATCTTCCAACGCCGACACTGCAAGGTTTGAACGCCCAGCCTCATCTAAAGTCATCCGTAACCGGTGTGCGCCAGACCCGCATGCGGAAGCCGCAGCTCTTACCCCATCCATCAACGTTTGATGGTCATAGGGGATGCGAAAGAACAGCGCCGACTGCCGCAATCGCTCCATGTGCCCGGTGAGCAGCGCCACCCGCCCATCTTCCGCGCGCATGGTCTCCAGCAGCGCGAATGGCGGTTGTTGCTGGGTGAGGAAGCTGCCCTTGAGCTCGCACTCCGCGTACTCCTCTTCCGCGCGTGAATCAAGCGTGATGCCGCCGCCGACACCCATCGTAAATGCGCTCTTCTGCCGTGCCTGCGCCTGCAGCGCCAACGTCCGGATCGCGACGTTGAAGCAGGCATCGCCCCCTGGCGCAAAGTACCCGATCGCGCCCGTATACACGCCCCGCGCACCGCGTTCCACCTCCCGTAGAATCTCCATCGTGCGCCGCTTCGGCGCGCCGGTGATAGAGCCTGAAGGGAACAACGCCCGCAGCACCTGCGTCCCGGTCGTTCCTTCACGCAGCGCACCGGAGATCGTCGAGGTCATCTGCAGCAACGTCCGGTACGCCTCCACCGCGAACAGCTCTTCGACGACCACCGACCCCGGCTCCGCGATCCGCCCGACATCGTTGCGCAGCAGGTCGACAATCGTCACATGTTCGCTGCGATTCTTCACGTCATGGCGCAGCAGTTCCGCATGCCACTGCTCCTCCGGGAGGTTCACCCCACGCGCCCATGTGCCCTTCATGGGCCGCACCGTCACACGCCCCTCGCGCACACGAAAAAACAGCTCCGGGGAATAGGAGAGCAACGGCTCCGCGGGCCGGTTCACGAGCGCCGCGAAGGGCACTGGTTGCTGCGCGAGCAGCCCCTCATAGGTCCCCAGCAGATTGCCCACGGCCCTTCCACAGAAGCGGTCAGTGAGGTTCACCTGATAGGAATGCCCCTCCCGCAAATAGTGCTGCACCCGTGCAAATCGCTGTGCATAGTTCACGAAGTCGATCTGAAGCGCAGCAGTCAATTTGGTTGGCATTGCGACGGAGCTTTCCTGCGTGGATCCAACCAACTCCGGCAGATCGCCTGTAAGCAAGCCATCGCTGTGACGGAAGCGCACGGGCTCGCGGTAAACACCCAGCCAGACCAACGGCGCTGCGGGTGCCTCGGCCCTCGATGGCAGACCGACGAAGTGCTCGCCGCACTCATAGCTGAAGAACCCCGCTAGGTACTGTCCAGCGGCTAAAAGCCGATCGGCTTCCCGCAACAGCGGATCAACCTCTTGGGCGCTCCACGCTACCAACTCCATCTCCGGAGCGAGGAACAGCAGACTCTCATCCGCAGTCCCATCCTGCCTTCCCGTTTCGAGCAGCACGGCTCCCGGCTGCTCCGCGGCGAGCCGGCGCAGAACCCGCGGCAGCGGCTGCCACCGCGCGGCATGCTCCACTGCCGGTTCCAGTGCCATCCCAACTTTTTTCGCCATCGTCAAAGCTGATGCTACGCCGACTAAATCGGCTGAGCACGCCTGCGCGCCCGCCAAGCACACGGGTTGCACAAACCGCATGCGGCGCAAGCGCTCAGGAGTCACTATGCTGGAAGATGGCACAGCCGTCACTCCATCCGCGCGCCGGTCCACACCGCGCCACGCACAGAAGGCACACACATCCATGGCCATTTATCTTCCCGGCACCGCTGAAGACCAGCCCCTTTCCCTCGACGAGATGACGCCCCGCGAGATTGTTCAGGAGCTCGATAAGTACGTCATCGGCCAGGCAGCCGCCAAACGTGCCGTCGCGGTGGCGCTGCGCAACCGCACCCGTCGCCAGAAGCTTTCCCCTGAACTCGCCGAGGAGGTCATGCCGAAAAACATCCTCATGATCGGCTCCACCGGCGTCGGTAAAACTGAAATCGCCCGTCGGCTCGCCAAGCTGACCAAATCGCCCTTCCTCAAGGTCGAAGCCTCGAAATTCACCGAGGTCGGCTATGTAGGCCGTGACGTCGAATCTATGGTGCGCGATCTCGTCGAGACCGCAATCGACGATGTGCGCGAGGAGAAACTTGAAGAGATCGAGGACCGTGCCGAGTCTGCCGCGGAAGAACGCCTTCTGGACCTTCTGCTCACCCAAGGCAATACAGCCGCCCCGGTGGTGGAGATGCGTCCAAGGCCCGAAAATCCCCTGCCTGCGGGCACGGAAGCCGAAACGCCGCTTCCCCCGCACCCCGGCACCGAATCGCTGACGCCCAACGGCGAACCCGCGCACCTGGTGCTGCTGAGCAAGGACGATGGTGAAAAAGCCCGCGAGCGCGAGCGCCTACGCCAGCAGTTCCGCGAAGGCCGACTCGATGAGCGCATGGTGGAACTCGACACGCGCGAACGCAATCAGCCCACCATTGAAGTCATCTCCAACGGCGGCCCCGGCAACGGCTTCGGCGGCGGGCCCGATGAGTCCGACAATAGCGGCCTGAAAGACATGATCGCCGGCATGCTTGGCGGCCGGACCCGCAAACGCCCGATGAAGGTCGCCGACGCTTTCGACTACCTTGTGCAGGAAGAAGAAGCGCGTCTGCTCGACATGGACGCCATCACTCGCACCGCCGTCGAGCGCGTTGAGGACACAGGCATCGTCTTCCTCGATGAAATCGATAAGATCGCCGGCCGCGAAGGTTCCCATGGCCCTGATATCTCGCGCGAAGGCGTGCAGCGCGATATCCTCCCCATCGTCGAGGGCACCACGGTCAACACCAAGTACGGCTTCGTCACCACGGACCACATTCTGTTCATCGCCGCGGGCGCCTTCCACGTCTCCAAACCTTCAGACCTCATCCCTGAACTGCAGGGCCGTTTCCCAATCCGCGTGGAGCTCAAGGCGCTTACGGTGGAGGACTTCCTGCGCATCCTCACCGAACCGCGCGCGTCCATCGTCAAGCAATCCGTAGCGCTGCTCGAAACGGAAGGCCTCGTGCTTGAGTTCACTCCCGAAGCGCTCGATGAGATGGCCCGCTTTGCTTTCGAGGTCAACGAAACCACGGAGAACATCGGTGCACGGCGCCTGCACACCATCATGGAACGCGTGCTCGACGAGATCAGTTTCCAGGCGCCCGACCTCGTGAAAGCGGCGAAGACACTTGGAGCTGAACCGCATTCGGCAAACGCAGAAGTACCTGCTGAACACAAGGTACCGCCGCTGACCCTGCGCAACAATGGCAGCAACGGTCCCGGCTACACGCTCACCGTGGACCGCGCCTATGTGCAGCAACAGGTCGCTGCCATCGTCCAGAACCACGACCTGAGCCGCTACATTTTATAAAGGGGAGAACATGATGCCGCGCTTTGTCGTATTCCTGGAACGCGACTATCTCCCGCTTGGAACAGCCCTTATCCGCAGCGTCTGTCGTCGGACGGAAGCAGACCTGGTATCGGTTGGATACAAGGGCTGCCTTCCGCCGAGCCGTTAGCGCCGCGCTCTGCCGTATCCACTACACTGGAAAGGCCATGTCCGAACACGCCTCGCCTTTGTTGCCTGCCATCGATCTTTCTTTGCCGCCCGCGCCCAACATGGTGCGCGTGACCTTTAAACCTGAAGGAAAGACCGTCGAGTTTCCCTTCGGCACGCTGCCCTATGACGGGCATGGCGAGCCGATGAGCTTTCTCGATATCGCTGAAAACTACGGCATCTTTCTCGATCACGCCTGCGGCGGCGTGTGCGCCTGCACGACCTGCCACCTGCATGTGACCGAAGGCGGAAAGACCCTCTCCGAAACGGAAGAGAAGGAGTTGGACCGGCTCGATCTCGCACCGGGGTTGCAGCTCAACTCGCGGCTTGGCTGCCAGGCGGTCATCCAAACGCCGGGCACGTATGTCGTGGACATTCCCGGATGGAACAAGAATTATGTGCAGGAAGGCAAGCCAGTGGCGGCGAAATGAGCTTCTTTTCCGCCCAGGAGCTGCAGGTCTCTCTACTACGGCCTCCCGGTGGAGAGGACACGGTGAAGAGAGAGTTTGCTGGATCAGAACAGTGACGGCCACTCCAGTAAAGAGTGGTGCTTCAGGTCGGGTTGCAGGGTCAGGGTCAGCTCGCGGCGTTCGCGCAGCACCGATAACGTGAGTGGACGGCCTTTGGCGGCGTGAACGCGCTTGGTCCAATCGGCTGCCGTGCGCAGCACGTAAAGGTCCGCGCGCACGACCACATCGCCGGCACGCAGCCCGGCCTGTGCGGCGGGGCTGCCGGGCGTTACGGAGTGAACCAGCAGGCCCGTTCCCTGGGACACGCCGAAGAAGCTGGCCAGCTGCGGTTCCATCGCGTCCAGCACAACGCCGGTGAACGGACCAGAATGCAACATGGAACTCAAGAAGCCCTGGCTGTGTAAGGCGCTGGGTGCGGTACCCGCAGCAGGGCTGGCGGGCGCGGAGACAGGAGCGGGATTCGCTTCTGTACTGCGAGCTTCAACAAAGCCCGAGCCCTCAATCTCACCGGGCGCGGGTTGCGGTTGTGGGGGTGGACCGTTGGCGGCGAGCCGCGCCATCGCTGCGCGGGCAACGGCGTCGCGGTCGGCGAGCTGCGCGGTAAGGGTCAGCGGGTGGCCGCCACGCAGGACACTGAGCGCGATCTGCACGCCGGCGCCGGCATCGTGAATCATGCGCCGCAGGGCTTCGGCGCCCGCCACCGCCTGGCCGTTCAGGCCGACGATGATGTCGTGGGGCCGCAGCCCCGCCTGACCAGCGGGACCGTCATGGTCCACCATGACCACCTCCACGCCGCGGCTGTTCCGCGACCGCAACCCCGGGTTCGCATCATCGCCCGCATCGTGAAACTCAATGCCGAGATACCCCTGCGAGTGTCCGTTTACGGCGCCGTGCACACCGGGTCCAGGCACACCAAGACCGCGCAGACCGGATCCAGGCAGACTGGAGCCCGGCCTGCCGCTCGGAGCGAATAGGGCGGCAGCATGGGCCGGGCAGGCAAGCAGGAAGAGCGAACCAGCCAGCAAGGCGACCGGGAGCGCATCGTATCGCGCCGTCGCACTGGCTAAGCGAGCAGGCCGAAGACGATGGATGCCCGGCACTTCGCGTTTCGTGCGGATGGAAAACCCCATGAGCGGTTCCTACTCGATATCCGCGGCGGTTTGCAGGGCATGGTAACTGGCTGTCCGGATGGCGGGACTGGCGTCCTCTGCAGAAACTGTCCGCAGCGCCTGGCGCACGCTCGAATCGGCGCCCACGGGCGAAAGCATCGAGATCGCCTCCGTGCGGACCTCGGCGCTGTGGTCGTGCATCAGCGCTTCGAGCACGGCATCGCGCACCCGTTCGTCCTGAGCAATGTACGGCTCCAGACCGGCAAGCGCTTTCAAGCGTACCGCCGGGCTCCGGTCATAGTGCAGGCTGGCCAGCAGCGCCGAGCGGATACCGGCGGAGCTGCCCACACGGTCGCCGTCGCAGCTATGGCCGGCGCGGCATTCGTTGGCCAATAGCGATACGGCATCGGCGTGGGCCTGATTCGTGGTGGCCAGCTGCGTGCCGAGCATCAACAGCCTGCGAATCTCAGGATCATCAAGCGAGCCCTGCACGGTTTCCGGCACAAGCCGGTTGTAGTTCACCTGGACCAGACCGGAGTTTGGGGTCTGCACGATGCCCGAGACATTGGCGACAGCGCCCTGGGCGGGGTGCGAAAGAATGACGGGCCGCGGCAGCTGCGGCGTGTGCGCCACCTGGTAGCGGGTAAGTGTGCCCCCGCCGAGAAAACCGATGCCGAGCAGAAGCGTGGTGAGCGCCGGCGCACCTTTGACATAGCCCAGCCAGCGAAAGGTGTTGCCCCAGAAACGCTGGCCGAAGGAGCGCGCGGGCATGGCGTCGAGCGCTTCATCGAGACGCATTCGCGAGAGGGCCAGCAGATTTGGTGAGGGCTCGATGACAGGGTGCAAGCCCAGTGTCTCGCCGAGCGCGAGATGGGCATGCCACTCGCGGCGGCAGTTCTCGCAGCTACGCAGGTGCTGCTCCAGAGGGAGCTGCTCGGCATCGGGCAACTCCCCATACTGCGCCAGGACGATGTTCTGTTGCGCGTTTTCACAGTGCATGTTGCGTTCCTCTGTTGCCTCTAGAAAGGTGTTGCCGGTGCGCGGGATCGTGTACTGTCTGCCCCACTTTGTGCTGCAGCTGCTAGCTCCGAATCGTGAGCCGTTAGCCGCCAGCTTTTAGCTAAAAGCTAGCGGCTAAGAGCTAGAAGCTGTTCTACCGTACCTCCGCCAAGCGGGCGCGGAGCTTGCGTGTAGCCCGAAACAGGGTGTTTTTTGCAGTTTCTTCCGTGGTTGACAGCATCTCGCCGATCGTTCGTAGCTTCAATCCCTGGTAGTGCTTCAGCTCAAAGACGGTGCGCTCGCGCGGGGTCAGTTCAGCAAGCGCACTCTGGATGGCGGCGTGCTGGTTCTTGCGCTCAAGTTCGCGCGCGGGATCGGCGCCGGATCGATCGTCCTGCACATTCGCCATCAGATCCATCTCATCGCCGGCGGCATCGAGGACCGTGGCGGGATCTTCACGGCGACTTTTCCGGCGACGGAGCTGGTCGAGACACAGGTTGGTCACGATCCGGTAGAGCCAGGTATAAAACGAGCACTCGAATCGAAAATTCGAAAGATGGCGGTAAGCCTTGATGAAGGCCTCCTGGTGCACATCCTGCGCGTCTTCCTCGCTGCCGAGCATGTGCAGCGCCAGGCGCAGCACGCTGCGGTCATACCGGCGCACGAGGGCATCGAAGGCGGTGCGTTCCCCCTTTTGCGCCGCACGGATGAGCTCGTCATCTTCGGCGCGCTGCTGCGCTCGCGCATCCATTTCTTGCGGGCTCAGCTTGGCGCGGGCGCCGGATTGTACGGCGGAACGGACACCCTCTTTGGGCAGGACGGCTGCCGCGGATTCCCCCGCCGCCGTAGCGGCACGGGTTTCTTCAAGGCCAAGCGCAAATGGGCTGGGACGGCGGCGGATGGGTTCGCCGGGAAGGATCAGTGCGGATGATGCGCTCATGCGATGGCTGACTCCGGAGTCAACGTGGTACTTACGGGGTAGACGGTTGGTGCAGCAGAGTGTAAGCAGAACTTTGTCGCTGACCAGCCAACAAATCCTGCTAAGCTGGTTAGCAGGAGGGACTATGATTTCTGCAACGATGTTCGAAGCAAAGACCAATCTTTCCGAGTTGGTGAAGCAGGTGCAGGCTGGGGAAACGGTGGTGATCACCTCCGGGCGGGAAAAAACGCCTGTGGCGAGATTGGAGCCGATTGAACAGCCAGCTGCCAAGAAGCGCCTCGGGCTCCTAGAGCATTTGGGAATTGTCATTCCGGATTCCTTCTGGGATCCGTTACCAGAAGAAGAGTTGCGGCTCTGGGAAGAGGGCGATGCAAATGATCCTTTGTACACCGGTCGCCCCCGGTGAGGGTGCTCCTGGATACGAATGCACTGATATGGGCCATGACCCGGGTGAAGCTCTTGTCTCCCGCCGCTGCCGCCACTATCGCTGATGAGGAAAACGCCATTGTGGTTTCCGCGGCAAGCGCGTGGGAGATCGCCACCAAAGTGCGCCTTGGCAAACTACCCATTGCCGAGCCTCTTGAAGAAGAGTTCCTGGCAGCGGTAGCCGGCGCGGGTTACACCCTGATTCCGATCGATGCGGCGGTCGCCCTGCGGGCGGGACGGCTCACGGCTCCACATCGCGACCCTTTTGATCGCATGATTGCAGCTCATGCGCTGCATGAGGATATGCCGGTTGTCAGTGCAGACGAACAGCTTGACCTCTTCGGCGTGCGCCGCATCTGGTAACAGGCCGGTAACGCACCAACGTGCGCCGGGCTCCGCCTTTTTCCTAGACAATACTCGCGCTTTCAGCATCTGATGAAGTCGCGCCGCTCACTGGCGAGGCCACATCGGCAAAGGGTGTTCATGAACAGCAAGCGTTGGGGGATCGCCCTGGCTGCGGTCGTATTACAGATCGCGTTGGGGGCGGTGTATGCGTGGAGCGTCTTTCGCAAGCCTTTGGCTACGCGTTTTCACTGGACGATCGAGGAAGTGACACTCACTTTCACGATCGCGATCTTTGTGCTCGGCTTTGCGGCCTTTTTCGGCGGATTGTGGAGCACCCGTAGCGGCCCGCGTGTTGTCGCGATGACTGGCGGCCTGTTGTACGGCGTCGGCGTTGCGCTCGCCAGCCAGTCCAACCACGGACTTTGGTGGCTTTACCTCACCTATGGGGTCATTGGCGGCATCGGGCTCGGTTTCGCGTATATCATTCCGGTCTCGGTGCTGGTGAAGTGGTTCCCGGACAAGCGCGGCCTGATGACCGGCATCGCCGTGGGTGGCTTTGGCGCCGGCGCGCTGATCACGGCTCCGGTGGCCACACATCTGATCGCGACGGTCGGCGTTCTCACCACCTTTTTGTATCTGGGAGTGGTGTTCCTCGTCGTTTCCGTGGCTGCCGGCTTCTTCATGCAGAACCCGCCCGAGGGCTACAAGCCGGAGGGCTGGGAACCCTCGGCCGCTCTGCAAAAAACGGAGTCCAACCGCAATTTCACGCTGCGCCAAGCCTTGGGGACATGGCAATGGTGGGCGCTTTGGCTGCTGCTGTTTCTTAATACCTGTGCCGGCATCTCCATCATCTCGCAGGAATCCCCCATCTTTCAGGAGCTGGCCGGCGTTACGGCGGCGGTGGCGGCGGGCATGGTCGGCATTGTGGCCATCGGCAATGCCGTGGGCCGCGTTTTCTGGGCGTCGGTCTCCGATCTCATGCCGCGTCGTTTTGTCTTTCTCATCATGTTTTTGCTGCAGGCCGCGCTGTTCTGGCTGTTGCCCGGCATCGGCAGCCGCGGTGTGCTCACGGCCGTCGCCTTCATTGTTCTGCTTTGCTACGGTGGTGGCTTTGGCACCATGCCCGCATTCGCGACGGACTACTTCGGCCCCAAGTTCGTTGGTTCCATCTATGGCCTCATGCTGACCGCCTGGGGGTTCGCCAGCGCCTTTGGTCCACTGCTCATCGCACATACACGGCAGACAAGCGGGCACTACGCAAGCGGGCTTCATATCCTTTCGATCCTTCTGCTGTGTTCGGCGGTCCTGCCATTTCTCGTGCGGCCGCCGCGCACCGCGGATACCGCGCTTGGCGCGGTCCCTGTCACGCGCTGAAGGCCGGCAGCATGGGGGCTCTTTGTGCCGTCAAAGCGCCGCGGTAGCTACCTGCGACGCCCCCACCCCCGGCTGCGTCCAAAACGGTAGCCTGCCCGCTGGCTGATCGTTGCAGCGCGGTCCGGCGCTACAGGGAGGTTGTTTTTGCTCGAGTTTGCGAATGGAAGAAGCGGTCTTTTGAACCGTCGCGAGTTTTTACGCCAGACGGTTGCTTTTTCAGCGCTTTCGGCCCTGGCGCCCGGCGCATTGCTGGCGCAGGCTGCGAATGGTAGCGCTCCGGAACCGGGCTTGAACCTGAATCCGGACCCAAACCCGGCAAACCCGCACATGCTCCTGCTCGGCGATTGGGGCGCGGACCACTACCCGCAGCAGCAGAGTGCCGTGGCTGCGCAGATGAAGCGGTTTGTGGATGAAAAAGACGTACATCCGCAAGCGGTGTTTCTGCTCGGCGACAACTGGTATGGCAATATGCTCGGCGGCCTGAGCTCACCCCGCTGGCAAAACGATTTCGAGCAGATGTACCCGACCTCGCATTTCTCCTGTCCGTTCTACGCCGTGCTCGGCAACCACGATTATGAGCACCGGATCGACAGCAAAGTCGAACTGGAGCTCGCGTATCCGCAACATGTGAAGACGCGCTGGACCATGCCGGACCGCTGGTATACCTTTCAGTGGCCACAGAGGAACCCAGTCATCACCTTTATTTGCCTGGACTCCAACCTGCCCGGCACCAAGGATGACCCTTTCCCGTGGAGCTTCACAATGAGCAAGGAGCACACGGAAGCACAAGAAACATGGTTCGGGAACGAGCTCGCCAAGCCGCGCACCACGCCCTTTGTGGCCGTCGTCTGCCACCATCCGCTGTATACCAATGGCGTTCACAAAGACAATAAGCTCCTGATTAAACGCTGGGATCCGTTGATCCGGCAGGCTAAAGTCGATTTTTGGATTACCGGTCACGACCACGATCTGCAGCACATTGAATTTGCGGGTCATCCGACGAGCTTTATCATCTCCGGCGGAGGCGGGGCGGAGCTGGTCAACTGGACGACGCCGCCTGAAAAGCGTGGTCCGTTCGGGGCCAAGGTGCTCGGTTTTTCAGATCTCGAGATCGTGGAGGGGGCGGTGGTTCTGCGCCACATCGACGCGAACGGACAGGTACTGCACGCCTTTCGAAAGACAAAGGACGGCAAGGTGGATGTGCTGCAAACGCGGGCCGGCTAAGCCCGCAACTAGCAGCCAGATCGTAGACAGCCGGGTCGTCGACCGCCCACTCCCAGGCACGACTGCGGTTTCGGCTCTACACTAGCGAGCGATGGCTTCGCTTTTTCCTGACGATCCCCGCGGTGCCCACCCCCCCGGTCCGAGTACCCCACCGCGCAAGTTCCCCCACCGGCCCCGGCCCAAAGCCGAGGATACGGAGTTGCCGCCGCTACCGCCCGGTTGGGTGCTGGGGCACTGTGATGGGGGATCGCGCGGCAACCCCGGTCCCGCAGGGTTCGGGGCGGTTGTTGTCGATGCCGCGGGGGAGCCGCTGGTGGAACTGAGTGAATTCCTAGGCATGCGGACCAACAACTATGCAGAGTATTCCGGGCTGCTGGCGGTCTTGGCGTGGGCGCTGGAAAATGGACACGGCCAGCTGCGGGTGATCTCCGACTCGGAGCTGATGGTCAAGCAGGTGCAGGGCAAGTACAAGGTAAATTCACCGGATCTGCGGCCCCTCTACGAGGAGGCCCGCCGGCGCGTCGCACGGCTGGACGGCTTCCAGATTCATCATGCGCTGCGTCATAAGAACAAGGATGCCGACCGGTTGGCGAACGAAGCGATGGATCGCGGCATGGGCAAAGCGCGGACGGGGATCGCGGGAAGTCCGTCGGACTCGCCGCCGCGTGCCACGCCGTACCCAACCGCTGCGCCTGCACCGCCGATCCCGGCCAGTTTTGGTGGAATCAGGCAAAATCCTGAACCGGGACGGACGATGCTGCGCGGCTTTGTGCGGGATGGTGTCGTCCATCCTTTAGGCGGCGCGAAGCTGCCTGAGGGCGTCTTTGTAAAGATTTTGCCCGAATAGCCGATAAGGGTGGTGTGTCCCGCTGATTGATGTCATCTCGTCCATGAACCTGTTCTCAAAACTCGGTATGCGCCGCTGGAAGCGATTGCTTCTGCTGCTGGGCCCCGTAGTTTTTGCACACCCCACCTTCGCGCAGGGTGGTGATGATGCCTTGACCGTGGTGCATGCTGCGGTTGCCGCGGAACTGAACGCGGCGAAGCTCGACCACACGCCGTGGCAGTATCGCGACCATGACGTGCAGCCGGGTAAGGATGCTGTGTATCAGGTGATTGAAACCCCCAAGGGCGATCTGCGCCGCTTGGAGCAGTTGAACGGCCAACCGCTCAAGGGTGCGGATGCGCAGGCGGAGTTGAACCGGATTCGCGATTTTGTACGGGATGCGGAGGCGCAATCCCATAAGAAAAAAGCAGCGGATCAGGACGAAGCTCAGGCACGCGAACTGCTCACTATGCTGCCCGATGCCTTTCTGTGGACCACCAGCGGGCAGAATGCCGGAGAGACGCAGTTGCGCTTCCGGCCCAACCCGGCCTTCAATCCCACGGACATGCAATCGCGCGTGCTGGGCACCATGGCCGGCGAGATGGTGGTGGCACGGGGAGGAAACCGGATCAAAACGCTGCGCGGCACGCTGACGCAGGATGTCCGGATCGGGTTCGGCATTCTGGGCAAGCTGGAAAAGGGCGGGGTCTTCGATGTGGAACGGCGGGAACTCGCGCCGGGCCGATGGCAAATCACGGAGACGCATGTGCATATCGGCGGCCATGCCCTGCTGTTCAAAAGCATCGGAGAGCAGGAGGATGAGGTAAAAACCGGCTGGAAGCTCGCCACAGCACCTGATCTAGGCGCTGCGGAACAACAGATTACCCGTTAAGGGAAGGCATGCCACGAATGTGGTGTGCGCCTGACCTTCGTCTTATGCATCCAATGAGACAGCACAGCGGATACGCCTATACTGAGGAGAACGCGCGGCGTGTCGCCCCAGCCTCGCCCAGGAGATAGCTTCGATGGCCAACCTACTCGATCAACTCAAGTCGATGACGACGGTGGTCGCCGATACAGGCGACATCAATTCCATAAAGCAGTTCAAGCCGACGGATTCGACGACGAATCCTTCGCTGATCCAGGCTGCCGCCGGCATGCCGGAATATCAGTCCATTGTGGACGATGTGCTGAGTCAGGCACGCGAAGCGCTGGGTGCGGATGCCGACGACAAGCAGGTTGCAGCTGCCGCGTTCAAGACGCTGGCGGTGGCTTTTGGGCGCAAGATTCTGGAGATCGTTCCGGGCCGTGTATCGACCGAGGTCGATGCACGCATGAGCTATGACCGCGACAAGACCATCGAGCAGGCGCATGACCTCATTCATCAGTACGATAAGGCTGGCATTGGCCGCGAGCGGGTCTTGATCAAGATTGCGTCGACCTGGGAGGGCATCCAGGCTGCCAGGCAGCTCGAAGAAGAGGGCATCCACTGCAATCTGACGCTCCTCTTCGGCATTCACCAGGCAGTCGCCTGTGCGGAGGCGAAGGTGACGCTGATTTCCCCTTTTGTGGGCCGTATTTTGGATTGGTATAAGAAAGATACCGGCAAAGACTACAGCGCGGCGGAAGATCCTGGCGTGCAATCAGTCTCGGAGATCTACCACTACTACAAGAAATTCGGCTACAAGACGCAGGTTATGGGCGCGAGCTTTCGGAATATCGGTGAGATCACGGAATTGGCCGGCTGCGATTTGCTGACGATCTCGCCCAAGTTGCTGGAAGAGCTGCAAAAAACCGATGGGCCGCTTGAGCGCAAGCTCAGTCCGGCAAACGCAGCCGATGATCCAATCGAGAAGATCTCGATGGACCAGGCGACTTTCGAAAAAATGCACGTGGAGAACCACATGGCGCATGACAAGCTGAAGGAAGGCATCGAGGGCTTCTCAGAAGCACTCGATAAGCTGGAAGACATGCTGGCAAAGCGAGTAGCCGAGCTTGGGAAGCCGGAGCCGGCTTTAGCGAAGTAGTTTGGCCTAGGATAAGAGACCGCTGACGTCAGTTGGCGGTCTTTTTAGTTTCGAGACAAAGTCCCGGCACATCCCTGGATATATCCTTCGGTGCTGCGCCGATGTTACGTTGGAAGGGTATGGCGAGCCTTGCTCCCAATCCGGCGGCGCTCAGAACAAAGTCACAGCGACTCGGAATGCGCGTCGCTGTGCTGGTGCCCTGCTACAACGAAAGTGTGGCGGTGGGCAAGGTCGTTTCCGCTTTCGGGCGCGCGTTGCCCGATGCCGTGATCTACGTCTACGACAATAATTCGAAGGACAACACGGTAGAGGTGGCGCGTGCCGCCGGCGCCGTGATAGGCCGCGAAACGCTGCAGGGCAAAGGGCATGTGATTCGCCGCATGTTCTCGGACGTGGAAGCCGACGTGTACGTGCTGGTGGACGGCGACGATACCTATGAGCCCGCAAGTGCCGCGCCCATGATCGATCTGCTGCTGGCCGATGGTTTGGACATGGTTACCGGCACGCGGATCACCAACATCCGGGCGGCGTATCGGCCGGGGCATCGCTTTGGCAATGGCCTGCTTACGAGCATGGTGGCCGGGGTTTTCGGTAACCGCATCACCGATATGTTATCCGGCTACCGGGTATTCAGCCGCCGGTTTGTGAAGAGTTTCCCAGCGCTGAGCTCGGGGTTTGAGACGGAAACCGAGTTCACGATTCATGCGCTGGAGCTGAAAATGCCGCTTGGCGAGATCGAAACGCCCTACCGCGATCGCGGCGAAGGAAGCACCTCCAAGCTGAACACCTACCGGGATGGTGTGCGCATCCTGTGGACGATTGTGAACCTGATTAAGGATCAGCGGCCTTTGCAGTTTTTCAGCCTGCTGGCGACGATGCTGGCCGCGCTCGGCGTTGGGCTTAGCGTGCCGATCTTTGCCGAATTCCATCGCACACACCTGGTGCCGCGGTTTCCAACGGCGATTCTTTCGACGGGTTTGGTGCTGTTGGCCTTCATTCTGCTGGTGTGCGGTTTGGTGCTGGATTCGGTGTCGCGTGGCCGTAAAGAGGCCAAACGCATGGTGTATCTGTCAATCCCGCGATTTCAGTGAGCGACGTGCGGCTGGGCGCTGTGGGATCGAACCTGCAGGTCTCTCCACTTCGCTGCGCTCCGGTCGAGATGACACGAGTTCGGGTGCATATTTCAAGGGGTAGGCTGGAAATTGACGATGCTGGCTGCGTTCTCGGCTGACGCTGGTTCTTGCAGCGGATAGGCGAAGAAGTCGGTGTGGCCCAACTGAATCCAGCCGGCGGGTTTGGCGGTGGAGTTCGGAAAGAGGGTCACAAGGTAACGCAACCCGTGCGCTGCCAGGGGAGCCGTCACGGTGCCTTTGTCAGCGATGTGGTTCCAGACGGCGAGCGGATCGGCCTCGTTCGGAGTTTCGACTTCCGCCAAAATCTGCGTGCCGGCGAGCCGCGCCCAGTAATGATCGGTAAAGCAGGCTACATCACCCATGCAGGCGATCTTGTCTCCGGGCTGCAGACCGAGTTGGTCGAGCGCCGCTGCGGCCGGGAAGATACGGTCGTCATAGCCAGGGTGTTGCTGCTCGGCGGGTGGGATGTGGCGGCGGCGTTCGGCAAGGTAGGTCGCGGCCTGGCTGAGGTTGAGAAAAGCGAAGAGGGCAATGAGTGCCGATGCGATGGTGGGCAGAGCCGCGTTGGCAGTCACTGCGTTCGCGGCTGATCCAGCCTTCAATGCGGTCGTTGCCGGCGCGCGCAGTAGCGCAAACACAGGCAGGAGCACGAGTAAAAACGGGCCGGTGAGATAGCGGTCCTGAAGATCGATAGGAAAGTAGATGCCAAGCATCAGCAAGCCCCACGCTATCGGCGCGAGGGCCCAAAGGGAGGTGGATGGGTGCCTGCGTCGATGAAAGGTTTGCTGAGAGATTGGCGGCCAGGCCGCACCGAAGACCAGCAGCACGGCCAGCAGAACGAAGGGCTCCGGCCGCCCGAGCAGAAAGCGCACAAAGACGACGCAGTTGCGGGCCAGCCGGGCGATGTGCCCAGGGAGCCAGATGTGCGGCTTCAGGCCGGCCGTCCACCAGGCGGGGTCGAACCAGAGCGGAAAGGTGCCCTGAGAATGCGCGCCGTAGCTATAAACCGGCGGCGCGGCGGTGAGTGGAAGCTCCGGATGCGTAAATGGACCGGAGGCATGGCCGAGGGTGCCATGGAACCACTCGTGCCAACGCGCGGTGCCATCGATGAAGAAAGCGTAGTTAAGCCGGGCGGAGTCGCCGGTGGTAAGGTGGCCGAGCTGATGGGAGATTGCCCTGATGTAGGGTCCTGCTGTGAGCGCAAAGGCGGCAGCGAGCAGCAACGTGCCACCAACGATGCGCGATCGCTGCGCCCCCCGGCGCGTGGGGCCGGCAGTAAGGCCATAGATGAAAAGCGCGACAATGAGCGCGACAGAAGGCAGAAAGGCAAAGGATTTTGTGAGGTACGCGCAGCCCAGCGTGAGGCCAAGAACAGGAAAGGCCCAGAGCCCCGCCCCGGTGTAGAGGCGCAGCAGCAAGCCCATGGCGAAGAGTAGGAAGGCAAGTAAAAGGGTATCGGCACGGGGCGCGGCGATGGGCAGTTCCCGGCCCATGCTGAGCGTCAGCAAGGCCAGCCCGAGCAGATGCAACGCCCCTGCGGGCACTGCTCTGCCGTCCGCTCCTTCGTGCAGGGCACGTGCGCGCGTGAGGCCCGTGGTGAAGAAGACCGACGCCAGCATGGCCAGGGCGAAGATCAGGATATTCACATAGCGCACCACGACTAATTCATGCCAAAGCGACGGCTTGACGAGGCTTTCCGCCGAGGCGAGCACAGCGGGATAGCCGGGGTTCCAATAGCCATTGATGGCGAGGTTTGCATGACCGGTGCGCAGGTTCTGAGCGATGTCGAGAAAGGCTGTACCGTCGCCGTCCATCATGTAGCTGTCAAATCGGGCGTAGCCGATGGCCGCCAGAAGCATCAACAGCGCATAGGCCCAAAGCAGTTTG
The DNA here is from genome assembly GCA_964249695.1 of uncultured Acidobacteriaceae bacterium. Classification (GTDB taxonomy): domain Bacteria; phylum Acidobacteriota; class Terriglobia; order Terriglobales; family Acidobacteriaceae; genus EB88. The sequence continues at coordinate 169,575 of CAXUDF010000001.1, read as the reverse complement.
CGGCCGGCGAAACGATCCAAAAAAGCTCCCATGGGAAGGTCGGATTAGTATAGCGAGCCTGTGGTTTGAACAGGCATGCCTCGTATGTGGGAGTGCCAAGCCGAATCACTCGCGCCGTTCGGTGCGTTTGGGAAAGATGTCCGGGGGTGGCGAAACATGCTGTTGCCACTCCACTTGAAACGCGCCGGTATAGCCGAACAGCTTGCCCCAGCGGCGGTTGGTGACCACGACCTCGATGCGGAAGCATTGGGCTGCGTCGTCGTACCACTCGCACACATCGGCATAGCCGCTCATGGCCATGGGAAACTGAAAGGCCACGGGCCCCTCGTAGAAGCGCTGCTCGCCGGAGCGCAGGTGCAGGCCGCCGTTCTCGGCGACGCTCATCTCGATGTCTACGGCGAGATGCTGGTGCGTGCCGAGGTAGTCGACGATCACTCCGCGTTCCTCGCTGAAGATCATGTAGGCATCGAAACGACGGCGTTTCCCTAGCTGAAAGGTACGCAGCCAGCTTACCGTTTCCCGGCCGAATTTGTCCCGGTACGCATAGTTCTGGATGGTGAAAGGGATCTCCGTGCCGCGCTCCGGAAACATGATGGCGCGCCAGGTGCCGATCCACAGGAAGGGAAGGGTAAACCAGCGGCCGTGCCAGACGCGTTGCATGGTGCCGCGGCCGATGGCGCTGATGCCGGAAGCGCTATCGAAGCCGAAGCGGCGCTGAATTTGCGGGTGCATCCGCTCAAAGGCCGGTGTGCCCAGGACGCGTTCGTAGATGGAGCGGAACTCACTCATTGTTCTTCCTTCCGTGGCGTTTCCACGCGCGGAGCCCGGCGCAGGCAGCGTCCAGCGAAGGCGGTGTACCGCCACGCCCACCAGCCCACAAGACCCAGGGCAAAGACGCTGAGATTGAGGGTGACAGGGTTGAAAGCGGCCCGGAGATACTCGGGCGAACGGAGCGCGACCGCCACGAGGGCGAGCAACATCGCCGCGGCGGTGAGCAGCAAGTAGGGCCGCCATCGCCATAGAAGCAGGCCGGCCAAACCGATCAGGACTTCAGCGCTGCCGATAAAGGGCAGGGCGGCAGCGTGGAGGCCAGATTCGCGCAACATGATCAGCTCATCGGCGTTGCGGAAGAGGAGCTTCGGCACCAGACCATGCCAGAGCCAGACGAAGCTGATAGTCAGTCGGGCAAAGCTATAGATCAGCGTGCATGTCCGCACCACCTCAGGCGTGAGGTCGTCCTCAACCCAGAGACGCAGCCGGTCGAAGCTCCACGCCGTAGCCCATCCCATGAGCGGGCGAAAAACGAGGTCTGCAAGCCGCCCGAGCAGACCGAAGCGCACACGGTAGTCGTACCAGGTGAGGAACCGCAGGCTGGTTGCTTCTTCTCCGCCTGGGACCGGCACATAGCGCCAATAGCCGCTGCCTTCCTCTATGAGCGAAAGGGGGCTTTCGGACCAGAAGCGCAACGACGAAACACGGACGTTACCTTCGCTTTCCCGTGTGGCGATTGACTCGCCCGTGCCGGCGATGCGCAGGCCGAAACCGATGCGGGTGGCGTACTCGAAGCGTTGCGGGTCTAGCGGGTCTTGCGGGTTTTGCGGGTCTTGCGGCTGCAGACGCGGCAGATAGGTGATCGTGGAAAAGCGTAAATCCCAGCGCTGATGCAGGGCCGGTGTTTGGGTCAGCTCCCACAGGCGCTCCAGCGATGCATTCGCGCCGTTCGGGTTATGGATGCGCGTTTCAACGTAAAGACCGCGGGTCATGGAGGCAGCGTAGCACCTGCCTCCACAAATCATGGGGAGCTGATGGCTGCGGAACGGTCAGCCCTGTTCAGCGGGAAAGCCAGAAACACCGTCGCGTAAGCCTGCGCTGTCGCGGGTGTTCTTCTGCACCGTGATGGCCGCAAACAGGCTAAGGAGATACGCCATGCTGTAAAAGCCCTTCTCGGCGAGGGTGATTTGTGCGTTCCAAAGTGCGATCGCGGTGAGCAGCAAGCAAAGCATCAGCGAGATCCAGCTGAGGCCGTAATAGATATTGGTGACCGGAACGCCTTCCAGGCGGTCGCGCACACTTTTCTGCACCGAAACGGCGGAAAACAAGCCATACATGAGCAGCGTAAACAAGAATCCCTTGGCCGTAAGCGGCATGGTGGCGTTCCATAGACCGATCGAAAAGGTGAGCGCGCCGAGGAAGAGCGCGATCCAGGAGGCCCCGACAAAGGCGGCCGACGGTTTGCGATAAGGCTGCATGACGTGCTCCCCCAAGCGTGGAAAGACTGCCGCGCGTTTCGGCGCGCGTAGCTGCTGGCAGCCATGGTATCGCGAGAAGCCTCCGCTGGTGGACCTGGATTTTAGCTGGGCGATACGCTAGCGGCTGTGCTCGTCTGGAATGGGCTCCTTCAAGCTGCCATGCTTAAAGCGCCTGCACCCCACGTTCACTTTACAGCGCCCACCAAATCACCGCCGCCATCAGCACGCCCATCCACAAGCTGCGCTTCGAGGTACACGCCCACACCACGGGATCGTCATGCATTTCTCCCCGGCTCGCGAGCATCCACACCTGGCTCAGCCAAAGCAGCAGCACCGGCACCACGAGCCACAGCCGCGTGGTATGCGTGTAAAGCCGCGTGGTTTCGGGGTTGTTGATGTAGAGCGTCATAACCACCACCGCCGCATACGCGGCACCGGTGCCCAGCGCGCGCAACTGCTCCAGATCGCCTACCCAGTAGCCACGCCCATTGGTGACCGCCGCGCCGCGCTCGCGTAAGCTTTCCAATTCGCTGAAGCGCTTCACAAAGGCCAACGACAGAAAAAAGAAGACACTGAAGCCTGCCAGCCACGCTGAGATCGTCACGCCCGTTGCCGCACTGCCCGCGAGGATGCGAATCGTGTACAAGCCGCTGAGCACAAACACATCCAGCAGCACCTTGCGCTTTAAATAAAACGAGTAGGCCAGCGTCGTGACGGTATACAGCGCCAACCACTCGAGAAAACCGTAGCGGCCCAGCGCCGCGTGTACGCTCGGTGCTACCGCGACCAGGTGCGGCAAGGCCAATGCCAGCGCGATCGAAGCGCACAACATGGTTACCACCGCGACCACACCCGTGATCGGCGAAAGATCGCCTGCCGCGAAGGGCCGGCGACGCTTGCGCGGATGTCGCCGGTCGGCCTCGACGTCCAGCAGATCGTTGATGATGTAGGTCGCGGACGCGCACAGCCCAAAGCTGAAAAAAGCCAGAATTGCCGCAGTAATCAGAGCCGCATTCCAGGCATGCGCCAGAATCAACGGCACAAAAATCAGCGTGTTTTTGGCCCACTGGTGCAGCCGTATGGCCCGCAGCCAGCTTTTCAGGATGGGCGACCGGTCTTCAAAGCGGCGTACCGGCACCACGCCCGCACGCACAAGGCCGCTGCGCAGCGCCCGGTCAGGATTGGCCACCATGGGCGCTTCGGAGGCACGCAACAGGGCGATATCGGGTTTTGCATTGCCGATATAACAAAAGCTATCGCCGAAATACTTGTGAAACGCCGCTAATTTGTTGCTGCCGGCGAGGTTGGTCTCCCCGTCGGAAGCGAGTACCCCCGCAAACAGCCCCAGGTACTCGGCAACTCGCTCCGCCAAGCGATGGTCGGCGGCCGTGGCCAGATAAATCGCGCGTCCCCCTGCATGTTCGGCGCGCAGCCACTCCAGCAGCGGCTGGTTATAGGGCAGGTGCTCGACATCCAGGGGCACCGCCGTGGTCACCTGCTGCTTGAGGGCGGCTTTGCCTTCTGCGATCCAACCGGGCACCTTCAGCAGCGCGGGCGGATGCTGCCGAGCCAGCGCCAGAACCGAATCCACCAGCGTGTCCGACTTCACCAGGGTGCCGTCCAGGTCGACACACAGGGGCACCCCCGCGCGCAAAATGGCGTGTTCCGGGCCGGCGCCCGGCTGTGTATCCGGCTGTGCGTCCGTATGGGTATGGGGAGTCGCTGGACTAGAGGCCATCATTCGTTTCGGCGGTTTCGAGTCCCATCCGCGCTGATCTTTATTTTACCTGTTGCTGGCGCGGTTGGTCGGGTTGTTGCGATCGCGCAAGGCTGGCGGCCTGCCTGCCTCATCATTGCGCCCGCGCAAACGGACATCCGGGACACCCCACCTGAGTCCCAGCAGCCGGACGCAACGAAACGCCATGCGGGGCCGTCGCGTCTAACAAATGGTCCTTATGCCACTGGTCTGTATGCCCATCCGCCTTTCCCAAGCTCGATTCACCTTTGCCGGCATGCTCGCTGCGTTGGCGCCTGCGATGTACGCTCCCCTGCAGGCCCCCTTGTACGCGCAGATGCACCATGTCGACGCACCGGAGCGCGTGACCCGCGCCGTTGGCGTGTACGAATGGACCGGCGAGCTAAGCAAACCCACCGCCGCGCGCTTCGTTCCCGTATCGCTCTTTATTGACGGCCATTTTGAAGACGCGGGCCTGTACCTGCCGCGCCCCGTGCCCTTCGCGCTGCAGTATGGCGACACCTATGCACTCGAAGTTGCGGGCACTCCGCAAGGCATGTTCGATATCGACACCGCCCATCGCATGGCAATGGCCAAAGTCCCAAACAGCGAGGACGCGGCTGGAGCGCCCGCCGGCGGGTGGTACGGTTTCGGCAAGTTCACGCCCGATGCCGCGCCCAAACACGCGGCCCCGTTGCACGCGTCGAGTCATCTAACGCCGATTCAATCCAGCGCCGGTCCAAATTCTCCGGCGGGTACTAAAGAAACAACAGAAACTGCCGATAAGGACAATGAGCGACCCCACATGTCGCGCCGCTCATCGAGTACGAATGACCCGGGCACAGACAAACCGAGCACAGACAAGTCGGGAACAGATGCGTCCAGCGGCTCCCAGCCGCAGGACAAGGCTCCGACTTCGACGGACGGCAACGAGGGCACCAAATCGAGTAACGGCAGCACAGGAGGCGGGAGCACGACCGCAGACAGCGGCGACGATACCGACCGGCCCACCCTCCGGCGGCGCGACCCGGCACAGGACGCCGCGCGGCATCGTGGTGTCGGCGGCAAGGGCAACACCTCTGGGGTGGTTGCCGCCGGTCCTGCGCCTGGGGACGACCCCGACCGTCCGATGCTCGGGCGCAACAACCTGGAAAATACCGGCACACCGGAGCTCAACGGTATGCCCGCGGACCTGCACCAGGCCGTCGCCGTCTCCGATGCCACCCACCGCGACACCCATGCTTTCGCGCGGGGCTGGGACTCGCCGGCTGAGCGAGCGGAAACCATGGTCGCGCTCCATGCGTTGGCCAAGCCGCGCGTGGCGGCGTATCTCGCCGCAAATGGCCTGGTTGCCTCGGGAGGCCCGATTCTCGAGCCCGCGGCAGAGCACCCGCCTGCCCAGCTTGCCGGACAGGACAATGCGGCGGCAAGATCCACCACGACCGCCGCAACTAGCCCGACCCCCACAACCGTGCCCGCATCACCGGACGACGTGGAGGCTGGGGCGGCACCGCGGCTGCAGCGGGGTGTTCCACAGGCCTATAAAAAGCCGGTAACCCCAAGCACGACTCCCGCCGTTACCGTCGCCATGCCGGCCTCACCCGGCACCGCGGCGGCGCGTCCTACGGTCGCCGGTACTGACAATCCGGCACTTCCGTCCACAAACAGATCGACCGCTGCCGGCGTACGCAGTCGGACGAGTCCAGCATCGATACACGGCGCGCCCCTCACCCTGGGCCGGGAAGACCTCGTCGGCTACACCTTGAGCTACGGCGGTCTGCCAACGTTTGTGTACATGGCGGCGGCGGCAGCCGTCGCGAAACCGAGCAACGGTACGGCAGCGGCAGCGCATCCGGTGGTTTACGTCACAGTTGTTGTGCAGCGTTTGGCCTCGGGCGAGATGCAAACCGCACTCACTGCCGTCACCGACAGCAATCACCTCGACCGTAGCCCTCGCCTTCGCTTGATCGACGCCGTCGATCCGGACGATTCGCACCGCGCCAGCCTCTTGTTTGAGCTGCGCGGCAATACGGGCCGGCAGTTTGCCCTCTACCGGCTGACGGCAGCTACCGCGGAACAAACCTTTACTACCGCATCGATTGAATAAAACCGCCGGCATGCCGGAGTGCGGGGCTCCCTCGGTACACTCAGGAAAGCAGGCTTCCGCGCATCGGTATTACGCCGCGTAGAAACCCGCGGCATGGAAGGGCCCCACTGATCCAATGAATTCGATGAGTGAAGCAACGACCCCACCCGTCTCACCTGAGAGCACCACCGTAGACACCGTCCCCGGCACGCGGAAGCTTGCTCTGCTCTTCCCCGGCCAGGGCTCACAGACCGTCGGCATGGGGCGCGCCTTTTTCGAGAGCGAACCGGCCGCCCGCGCCGTCTTCGAAGAGGCCGACGAGGCGCTTGGGTTCCCCCTTTCCAAGCTGATTTTGGAAGGTCCCGAGGACGATCTCAAGCTCACCGAGCACACCCAACCCGCCATCCTCACAGTATCCGTCGCGATCTGGCGCGTGCTCGCGCCGGAGCTTGCCGCACGGAATCTCCCGGTCTCCTTTGCCGCCGGGCACTCCCTGGGGGAGTACACCGCGCATGTCGCCGCCGAAACCTTTTCCTTTGCCGATGCCGTGTGCACCGTGCGCAGCCGCGGGCGACTCATGCAAAGCGCCGTTCCGGTCGGCCAGGGCGCGATGGCAGCCATACTTGGGCTTTCGTACGAAAAGGTCAATGACATTTGCGCCGGGGTCTCCGATGAACTAACGGCCCCACCGCCGGAAGACCCTTCCAACCCCTCCGAACAGACTGCGGCCGCGCGCGACGCGCTGTCCGACCCCTTCAATCCGGCGTCCACCCTCGCCGAGGCCGCTTCGCGCGTGTCCGCGGTGGTCTCGCCGGCCAATATCAACGCTCCGGAGCAGATCGTCATCTCGGGTGAGACCGCAGCTGTGGCCCGGGCAGCGGCGTTGTGCAAGGAAGCCGGCGCCAAGCGCACGGTGGATTTGCCCGTCAGCGCCCCTTTTCACTGCGCGCTCATGCAGCCCGCGCAGGAAGGTCTCACCACCCAACTTGAGTCCGTCTCCTTTGCCGATCCCCGTTTTCCCGTCATGTGCAACGTCGATGCGCGGCCAATCCGGCGCGGTCCCGACGCACGCGACACGCTCATCCGCCAGGTCACCGGCACGGTGCGCTGGGTGGAGTGCATCCAGCAGCTCCAAAGCGCCGGGGCAACACACTTCCTCGAGGTCGGCCCCGGCAAGGTCCTCGCCGGACTGAACCGGCAGATCGACCGTGCGCTCGTGACAGCAAGCATCGACGATGCGGCGAGCTTGGAAAAGGCGCTCGCGCTGTTCGCATGAGAGCGCCATACAGACTCCGTCATCCTGAGGGAAGCGAAGGACCTCTGTATCCCTCATCCCCGAGGCACCTACTCAATCGTGCCAAACTACAGAGGTCCTTCGCTTCGCTCAGGATGACAAACAGATCATCTGCCTTTCTTATCGTCATTCCCGAGGAAATCTGCGTTCGCTCGCTAATTCGCTGTTGCTGTCGGCCGCGTCACTCTTAACGGTTCCCCGCCGTCAACTCTCCCAGTGCCCGCTTCAACTGCTCCAGCTTGCTGCCGGCCTCTCCCAATTTGCCTTCAGCGGTAAGCCGCTGATACTCCGCTAAATCCTGCGCCGCCTCATGCACCAGCGCATTGCGGTCCGTCGGTGCGGCTGCGGCCGCCGTGTTGGCATTGCCGAGAGCAGCCGCCGGTTGCGGCGTGTCGACCGCGCTCGCCACTGCCGTCGTCGATGACTCTGCGCCGTTAAACAAGCCGGCCATGGCCGCCTCAAAGGTTGTGCCGTAGGCCAGCCGGTCCTGCAACGCGAGCACCACCAGCCGCAACTCCGGCATGGGGCTGCGGTCCGCCTGCAGATAGATCGACTCCGCATACAGCAAGGCGCTGCCGGTCGGAATCACCAACAGATTCCCGCGCCGCACATGCGACCCCTGCTGGTTCCACAATGTCAACTGGCCGGAAAGCTGCGCATTTTGGTCGATGCGGGCTTCCACCTGCAACGGCCCATCCACCAGCCGCGTTTTAGGGAAGTTATAGACCACCGCCGAGCCGTAGTGCGCGCCATCGCTGCGCCCCGCGATCCAGCCGATCATGTTATTGCGATTGGCCGGCGTGAACGGCAGGATATCTACAAATTCGACCCCGCTTTCGCCGGGCAACTTCATCAGTACAAAGTTCGGCTCCATGGACTGCGTCGTACGTTCGCCGCTTTGATCCACACCGGATTCCGTGGCGGGGGTCCACAGGTCCTCGCGGTTGTAAAACATCTCCGGATTGGTCATGTGATACAGGCCATAGGCCTCGGCCTGCAGCTTCAATAAAGGCTCGGGATAGCGGATGTGTTTGCGCAAGGTCGCCGGCATTGCCGATGCATCGCGAAACAAGCTTGGAAAGGTGTTGCGGTAGGCGGACAGCACCGGATCGGCTGTATCGAAGACGTAAAACGTCGTCGAGCCGTCATACGCATCGACGACAATTTTGACGCTGTTGCGGACGTAGTTGATCTCCGCATCGCCCAACGCGTAGTGGCGCGCATAGGGATACGTGTCCGCGGTGGTGAAGCCGTCGAGCATCCACGAAAGTCTGCCATCGTCGCCGACAATCAGGTACGGGTCGGAATCGAAGCTGAGGAACGGCGCCAGCGTTGAAACGCGCTCGCGCACATTGCGCCGCATAAGCAGGCGGCTGTCCGGGGTGACGTCGTCACTGAACGGCAGCTTGGCCGTATCGCCGCGTTCAATCGCGAGCAGCGTGCGATGCAGCCAGCCACCCAGCGCGATACCGCCCGCGCCGCTGTATGAGGTCAGGCTGTTGGCCTGGCCCTGCGGATAGTTGAACTCTTTCTGCGCGGTCTTTACGTATACATCAGTGTCCGTCAGCTGCCCGTAGTACACCTCCGGCCGTGTGATGTTCAGGCTCGGCACGGTGCTTTGCACGGGCATGTTGCTAACCAGCAGCGTGGGCAGGCCTTCGGGCGTGAAGCCGTTCACGGGATTCATCGTCAGGCCGTAGCCGTGCGTGTAGATCAGCCGCTCATTGATCCAGTTCTGGCTGCTTTCGGGCAGCTTATCCACGTTGAGCTCGCGCGCGGCAAGCATCACCTCGCGTGTGGTGCCGTTGATCTGGTAGCGATCGATATCGATGTCGGGAAAATCATAATAGGTGCGGATCTCCTGGATCTGGCGCAGGGTGTCCTGCAGTGCGTGCCAGTCCCACAGGCGAATGTTTTCGAGCGTCGCGCCATTATTTGCCGCGTCGGCTGCCGCGACAGTAGTTTGCGCAGAAAATGGGCGCAGCTCCACGGTATCGAGTGCAAAGGCTCGCCGCGTGAACTCGATGTTATTGCCGATATACGGCTGTTCCTTGACGAGCTCATTGGGCTTGACGATAAAGGTGCCGACAAACCATGCACCGATCTCCATCACGAAAAAACACACGACCGCCGGCAGCACCGCGAGCACCAGCCAGCGCCCGCCCGGGCGCGCCGTCGCACTGAAAATCGCCAGCGCGGCCCCCAGGAGCAGGGCGAGGCAGATGATCAGCATGCCCGGCAGCAGCACATGCGCGTCCACATAGGTAACGCCCGAGAAAACTGTGTGCTCCGCCATCAATTGTTCAAAGCGGCTCAGGTACACACGCAGGGCCAGCACCGCCAGAAAGAAACCAACCCCCAGCAGCAGCCCGCGCCAGCGCGACCGCGACGAGCCGAGCAGCCGCGCTTCCAACACGCCATTCGGTGCCCCTGGACGTGCGGTAAGCAGAAAGAAGAGCACCGCCAAACCCACGGCCAGCACGGCAACGGTCATCAGCCAATCAGCGACCGTCGTCCAGGCCGGCAGCGTGAGCAGATAAAAGTTCAATCCTTTGCCAAAGATCGGGTCAAGGAGATCAGTGGGGGACCCGGCGTTGTGGGGGCCATACAGGGCACGCGCAAATGTCGGCCAGGAATCCGAAAGGCTGGAGCCGCTGAGGTAGGCATCAAACGCAGCCAGCAGCAGCGCCAACGGCCCCAACAGCGGCTCGATGTTGAGGGAAACCTGCTGGCCGTTCACCACGAGCGCACGCCGCTTCGGCAGTTCGCCGAAGTGCATGCGGCGCAGCAGCAGAAACATCCCATACAGCAGCCCAAAGGTCAGCACGGCAAAAAACGTGAATAAGCCCCACTCGAGCACCAGCGTTTTGCGAAAGACGGCCGCATAGCCGAGGGAGCCGTACCACAGCCCGTCCACGTAATACGACAACGCGCGATTGGCGACAAACAGGAACAACGCCAGCGCGGCGGCAAGCCACAAGAGTCTTGGCAGGCGGCGCGAACGGGACGGCCACTCCACGGGTTCAGGCATGCAGGTTCCTGCTTCCATCCAGAAAGAATTCGCGTGCGCTTTCTTCGTTAGTACCGTGCGTTTCTTGTTCAGTATCGCGTGCGCATGTTTGTTCAGTATGTAGAAGGATGCGTTCTGCGGATGCGGCGCACACGTCCATGTTGCAGGGGCGCATGGTTTGCCCCCCATTGTTGCACCGTGGAACCTTCCTTACGCTAAGCTCCGTGTATGCCTGCGCCGGATGCTGCGATCCACGCCAGCGGCATGCCCCCGCCGCCGCCCTCCCTCCGCGACCTGGCCGCCCTGATCCCTGTTTGGCGGCCGACGGCAACCTTGCCGGCGCTGGTGAAGGCGCTGGAGCAACGTGGCTTTGGCCGAATCGTGGTCGTCGATGACGGCAGCCCCTCCACCTGCGCAGCCATCTTTACGCAAGCAGCAGCCGTGCCTCGCGTCGAGATTGTCCGGCATGCCACCAACCGCGGCAAGGGCCGCGCACTCAAGACCGGCTTCGCGCATTTGCTGCAGACACGGCCGGGGCTCGTCGGCGTGGTCACGGCCGACGCTGACGGCCAGCACACGCCCGAAGACATCGAGCGCGTCGGGTGGGCGCTGCTCGCCGAGCCTTTGCGGCCGGTGCTCGGATCGCGTCGCTTTGCAGCCGATGTCCCCGGCATTCCCTGGCGCAGCCGCTGGGGCAATGGCTTCGCGCGGCAAAGCTTTCGCCTGCTCACAGGCGTCCGCTGCAGCGACACGCAAACCGGCCTGCGCGGCTTGCCTTCTCCTCTGTTGCCCTCGTTGCTGGCTGTTCCGGGCGAGCGCTATGAGTATGAGATGGCGATGCTGGCCCAGCTGTGCCGGGACGGCCATATCCCTTCGGAGGTCCCCATCGCGACGGTGTATCTGGAAAACAATCGCGGGTCACACTTCCATTTCTTCAAAGATTCCCTGCGCGTCTATCTCATGCTCCTGCGGCTGGTGTGGACTCGGGGAAGGCGCTGAAAATGACGTCTTATGCAGAAACGCCCATCACCGGTTCCCCCAGGTAAAGCCCTTCATTCCCCTTGTCCGGTAAGCTGTTGATGGCCGATGTCCACCCCGCTCAAGCTCGCCCTGCTGTCCTGCCTGCTGCTGGGGCTGCGCCACGGCTTCGACTACGACCATCTGGCCGCCATCACGGACATCACCAGCGTGCAGCGCGGCTGGCGCCAGGGCATGGGGCTGGGCCTGCTCTACGCACTCGGACACGCGCTCACCGTGGCCCTGCTGGGTGCGGGGGTTATCTCGCTGCACCTGTCGCTGCCCGCCCGCCTGGACGCCATCGGCGAGCGCCTGGTCGGGGCCACCCTGATCGCCCTGGCCGTCTACGTTGCCGCCAGGCTGTGGCGCTCGCGCGCGCACCTTGCGGATTCAAGTCCACCCCCGGACGCCGGCCACCGGCACATCCCCCGCAGCCGCATCGCGCTGCTCGTCTCCGGCGCCCATTACGCGCTCTGGCGGGTGCAGCGCCTCGCCGACCCCACCCGGCCCAGGCCCGACCCCTTCGCCTTCCGCTACGACCGCAGTTCGGTCTTCGTCGTCGGCATCATCCATGGCCTGGGCGCGGAAACACCCTCGCAACTGCTGTTATTTCTGTACGCGGCCAATCTGGGGGGCGCCAGCCGCGGCCTGCTGGGCCTCGGCTGCTTCCTCGTCGGCCTGCTGATGATGAACACGCTGATGACCGCCAGCGCCTCGGGCATCTTTGTCGGCAGCCACAACCGCCCACGCCTGCAGTTCACCGTCACTTCGCTCACGGCGGTCTACAGCCTCGTCGTGGGCGCGATTTTCCTGTTCGGCCTCAGCGACAAGCTCCCGCCGCTGGCTCGCTAAACGAGCCCGTTAGATAGCCCTGCTAGCGACCCGCTAGCTTCCTTTCTCCTCAAAGGCCTACAATCAGGGCGTGGAAACGAGCCCGGCTTCAACCTCCCCCATGCCGTTGGACCTCCAGCAAAAAGCAGCGCTGCTCGAGCAAACGCTCCGCGCGCTGCCGTCACTTCTGGTGGCCTATTCCGGCGGCACGGACTCGGCCTTTCTGGCCTGGGCCGCGCACCGGGCGCTGGGCGACCGCATGCTGGCCGTCATCGCCGATTCGGCCTCGCTGCCACGCAAAGAGCTCGCCGCCGCGCTGGAATTTGCAGCCAACGCCGGCATCCCCATCGAGGTCATCTCCACTGCCGAACTCGCCAACCCCGACTACCAGCGTAACGACGCCCAGCGCTGCTTCCACTGCAAGGACGAACTCTTTACCCAGATGGAAGACACGCGGGAGCGGCTTGGCTTCGCCCACATCGCCTATGGCATGAACCTCGACGACCGTGGAGAGATCCGCCCCGGCCAACGCGCGGCAGCCCTCCATGGCGCCCTGGCGCCGCTCGTCAACGCGCAGCTCACCAAAGCCGACATCCGCACCCTCGCGCGCGAAGCCGCCCTGCCCGTAGCCGACAAGCCCGCCAGCGCCTGCCTTTCCTCGCGCATCGAGTATGGCCGGCCCGTAACCACCGAGGCCCTCGCCCAAGTGGAGCGCGCCGAAGATGCCCTCCATGCGCTCGGCTTCCGGCAGGTGCGGGTCCGTCATCACGGCGACCTGGCGCGCGTCGAGATCGCTCGTCCCGAGCTGCCGCAGGCGCTTTCGTTACCGATGCTCGACAGCATCACCCTTGCTCTGCGCGGCGCGGGCTTTCTGTATGTCACGCTCGATACGCAGGGCTACCGCACCGGCTCCATGAACGATGTGCTGCCGGCGTCCGCCATTGCCGCAGCGCGAAGATGAAGCTCCTAGCTTTTAGCCTCTAGCTCCTCAACCCTCAACAAGTTCGAGTACGTCCGGCAGGACCCAACATCCAGCCGTCTTCAAACCACCGCACCGGAGACCTCTTTGCGTATCGCGTATCTTGACTGCTTTGCCGGCATCGCCGGTGATATGTTTCTCGGCGCACTCCTCCATGCCGGCGTGCCAGCGGGAGTGCTGGATGACGCTACAGCGGCCCTAAATCTTGGCGCGAGCTTGAAGATCGAAACAGTGGATCGCAGCGGGATTTCGTCCACGAAGGTGCATGTCCTCGAAGGCGGCGAGCTCGCCGAGACCAAGGCCCATACGCATGAGCACGGACACAGCCATGAGCACGGACACAGCCATGAGCCTATGGCGATGGGCGACGAAGCCCTGCACCAGCGCGGCGCCGAGAAAACAGGGCACACCCACCAGCTCCGCACCCAGCACCTGCACAAAACCGGCCACAGCCATACGCATGACCATGAGCAAACGCATGAGGAGCCCCCGCAAACGCATGAGGAGCACCCGCACTCGCATGTCCACGGCCGCTCGTTGACGGAGATCCGTGCGCTTATCGGCAAGGCAAAGCTGCATGAGGCCGTGAAGGAACTCGCGATTCGCGCCTTCGATCTGCTCGGCCACGCCGAAGCCAAGATCCACAATGTTCCCGTCGACCAGATCCACTTTCACGAGGTTGGCGCCGTCGATGCCATCGTCGATATCGTGGCCGCGAGCGCGGGCATCCACCATCTGCAGATCGGCGCCTGGTACAGTTCGCCCGTGAACGTCGGTGGCGGCATGGTTCAGTGTGCGCATGGCACGTTCCCCGTGCCCGCGCCGGCCACCGCCGACCTGCTGCGCGGCCTGCCGACCTACTCGGCCCACATTGAAAAAGAACTGGTGACGCCGACGGGTGCGGCTCTGCTGCGCGCACTCGAAGCTATCTTCGGCCAGCAGCCGCCCATGCAGGTTGCCGCGATCGGCTATGGCGCGGGCACACGCAATCCCAAAGACTTTCCTAATGTTCTGCGCCTCAGCATCGGCGAAACCTCTGCAGGCGCGCTCTCCCAGTTTCGTGCGGACCAGAACACTGCGCCCATGCCCGAAGCGCACGGGCACCACGAAGCCGTGACTGTCACCGTGCTCGAAACCGCGCTCGACGATGCCTCACCGCAGCTGCTGGCATATGTCGCCGAAAAGGCGCTCGCCGACGGCGCTTTGGATGTGATGATGGCGCCGGTGATCATGAAAAAGGGCCGTCCCGGCACCCTGCTTACGGTGCTTTGCAATCCCGCGGACAGCGATGCTTTCGAGCAGTTGCTGCTGCGCGAAACCAGCACGCTGGGCGTGCGTATCCGGGAGGATCGCCGCGTTTGTCTTGCGCGGGAACACGTCGGTGTGGACACGCCCTTTGGCCAGATCCGCGTAAAAGTCGGTCTCGACGGCGACCAGGAGCGCAACATTGCGCCCGAGTTCGAGGACTGCCGCCAAGCCGCGATCACCCATCACGTTCCGCTCAAGCAGGTGCAGCAGGCCGCGCTCACCGCTTACATGGCGATCGAGCGGCAAGCGAGCCGGCAATGACGCCCACGGACCTGCTCGCTCTCCTCGCCCAGGTAGAACAGGGGCACACCACGGCCCAGGCCGCGGCGGCGCGCCTGGCCACGCTTCCCTTTGAGGACCTCGGCCATACGCGTGTCGACCATCACCGCAGCCTGCGCACAGGCCTGCCGGAGGTGATCTACGCTGCCGGTAAAACACCCGCGCAAACCGCGGCAATCTTTGATTCGCTCGCTGCCGATGGCGTCGATGTGCTGGCCACGCGCGCCGATGCCGCCACTGCCGACGCCGTGCTCGCCCGCCAACCGCAGGCGGCCTACAACGCCACCGCACGCACCCTGGCGCTGCGTCAAAGCGCGGCGGGAACACTCCACGGGCACATCGCCGTCCTGTGCGCCGGCACCAGCGATCTGCCCGTTGCCGAAGAAGCTGCGATTACCGCTCAAACCTTCGGCGCGCAAGTGACGCGGCTTTACGATGTAGGCGTCGCGGGCGTCCATCGCCTGCTGGCGGTGCGCGACCAGCTCACGGCTGCCCATGCCGTCATCGTCTGCGCCGGCATGGAAGGCGCGCTGCCTTCGGTGGTCGGCGGTCTGGTGGGCGTGCCGGTGCTGGCGGTGCCCACCTCTGTCGGCTACGGCGCCTCGTTCGGCGGGGCCTCGGCGCTGCTCGGCATGCTGAACTCCTGCAGTCCCAATGTATCGGTGGTCAACATCGACAACGGCTTCGGCGCGGCGTACAGCGCCGTGCTCATTGCCCGCGCCGCCGCCCGTTAAAGCGGTATATAGAAGCGCCACCGTTCTTTGAATTGTCATCCCGTAGCACAGCGAAGGACCTCTGTATTCTGCCCGGATCTCCTGGATGACCAAAAGGAGATACCGAGGTCCTTCGTTGCGCTCAGGATGACGGCGTATACGGCGTATCTCCAGGTGGTTACTTCAACGCGAAATCAGTTACCCTCCCTACGACTGCGGCCGCACCGCCGCGGGCACCTGCTTGGGCGGATCCGGATGAATGACCACCTCCCAGTCGCGGCCCAGCCAGCGGTTTTCCGCAGGCCAGTACAGCGTGAACCGCAAACTGCCCGCCGCCTCCGGTGCCGCTGGGAGATCAAGATATGAGCCCGATTCGCCCACCTGGCGCGAGTCGGTCCGTCCCACCGTCGCCCAATTGTCGGCGCTCCACACGGCCTGGAAACGCTCGGGGTCGGTGATGCGCAGCGTGCCGCCCTGCGTCATCGCGGTAATCGGGCGGTTGACGCGGAAGATCTCCATGCGGCTGCGGAAGCGGCGCTGTTCGCCGGGTACCGCGTAGCGCTCCGCCACCAGCGGGATACGGTCAAAGACCTGCCCATCGGCAAGCGACCGCAGCAGCTTCAGATACTCCGCATGCGCCCACACCAACGGCTGCGCGGAGCCCGCCGAACGGCCGCAGTACATGCCCTCGGACGGCAGATCCGTGTGGTCCCACACCTGCTCCGGCAGCATCCCGCCGATGGACGAGAAGCGCTCCAGCGCGCGCAGCAGCGGCTTCACATCGCCTCCGGCGGCGAGCTCATAGTGCGCGCGCTCCCCGGTCAGGATCGGCCACGCCCTGCCCTGCCCATAGCCCACATAGGGGCCGCCATCCTTGCGCTGCCCGTAGCCATCGTGGTTGTAGCGACGCCAGCAAGGGCCGTAGGGCGTATCAATCTTCAGGATCTTGTCGACGACCTTGAGCGAATCGACAATCAGCGGGTCGTCGGCGCGCCGGATGCCATACCGTACCAGCTCCAGAAACCCGCCATCGATGACCGCGCGCGCCTCAAAGGCGAACTGCTCTCCCGGGGCACGGTTGGCGAGATGGATCTGCCCCGCGGGCACCTCCGGATTGTGAAACGATTCCCCTTCCGCGGGCGGCCGGATGCGCATGTAGTGGTACTTCACCTCCGGGTGCAGCGTTCCTGCGGTGGTGGTGGTCCACTCCTCCAGGTGCGCCTCAATCCAGTCAGCGTAATCCTCCAGAAAGCTGCCGAGCTCCCCGGAGCCGAAGCCTCGGCAAATGTCCGCCGCGCACACCAGCGCCGAGATCACCACCGCCAGTGTGGATGGTGAATAGCCTGCGTTTTCTTCCCATCGCTCCTGCTGCGTCACGGGGGCATACCGCACCAGAAAGCCGGCCGCACGGGTGATAAACGGAAAAATATCGAAGCCGCCCAGGGCATCCGTCTTCCAGAGCCGCCACGCCAGGATCATCGGGAAGGCGACCTCATCCAGCTGAATGCCCGACCAGTAGGGGGTTCCGTCGATCCAGAAGTTCTGCGAGAAACCGCCGTCCGGGTGCTGGGTACAGGCCAGGTACACCAGTGCTCGCAGCGCCGTTTCCGCGCGGCCGCACGCCAGCATCGCGGTCGCGGACTGGATCATGTCGCGCGTCCAGACCAGGTGATAGCCCCCCAAATCATCGTCCGACTTGGCATTGCCCCACGGAATCGACGCCGATGCAATAAAAGCGCCCGAGTACGTCTTGTCCTCATGCGTCAGCACGACATTCTGCGACACACGTGCCAGTGAACCGCCGTCACCTGAAACCGCTGCAAGGCGCTCGGGGCAGGTGGCGCGATGCCACTGCTCGATGAACCGCTTGGAGTGCAGCTCAAACGGTGTCGAAAGCGATTGCATCATGCCGGCCAGTGCCGCATGCGCGCCCTCCCCGAGGGAGATCGCAATGGTGAATTCACGGTGCTGCGCCACATCGATTTCGCCCATGACGGCGATGTTGCCTTCGAGGGCTTCGCCGTAACTCCAAGCCATGTGCAGATCGCGCGACAGATCCTGGTAGCCATCGCTGACCCCCACGAAACCGCAGGAGGAGCGTGAAAAGCCGCAGCTGGCGCCAAAGGCCAACGCGGTGTTCTCCCGCCACGCGAGGATGCACCGCTGGCCGGCTATATCGAGCGAGCGTGCAGAATTTCCCGCGCCGCCGCCGTCCAGGTGCGGCGCGAGCAAGGCATAGCACTTCAGCCGTGACAGGATCTCTTCTTCACCACTCACCGTTACATGCATCAGCACCACGGGATGGTGGGGGTCGCTGATGAACTCCTTGGTGACGGTATAGCGCCCGTTCAGATCGTTGGCAACGACCCGGACCGCCAATGCTTGCGGATCGATGTAGTGGAAGTCATATTCAAAATCGCGTTTTTCTTCGTGGAAGAAGGTTTCCCCATCGGAAAACAGCAGCTCCATATCGCGCGTTTGCGGCCGGTCGATGGTCGGGTAATACAGTTCGTTCAATGTTCCATGCGAGATCGTGAACCATATCTTGCTGGACGCCGCATATGCGGTCGCAACGGCATCCTTTTTGCTGGAGGTCCAGCGCGGTTCCACCCCTGGGCCGCCGGGAGCGGGGCCGTCATCGGGAAGCCAACGATAATTCACATGTGCAAGTTCGCTCATACGGTCATTAAACCCGACAAACGAGGTAGGAACAGCACAAACCAGCTCCAAGACTCAGATCTTGCGATCAGGTGCCTTGGAGCTGGCTCGTTTTTCTACAACGCATGGGTGCGCAAGCAGCGCTTATGCTGCGCTGGATGCAGCTTCCGACAACGCTTCGCCGAGCTCCCGTATGTGCTTTGCGTTTGCATTCTGCTCGTCGCCCGAAACGGCAACGGTATCCTTGCCCAGCTTCGTGACCAGCGTCTTGATCGCTTCGCCGTCGAGCTCCTTGGCATGCAGAAGCTTCTTCAACTTGCCGAGATCCTGCACTACCTTCTTCACCCCATCGTGCTCATGCTTGGAAAGGTAATCCTCCCAGCCCTCGATGTTGGTGGTGGCTTTTTCGATGGTGAAGCTTTTGACGCCGCCCTTGACGGCTTCCAATGTGGTCTTTAAGCGAGTGGTTGGCATAATGCGTGTTCCTTTTCAGTTGTGTAACGAGCTTTGGGGAATGTCCCGTTCTCAGTTTCGGATGCGTTCCCCCGGAACGGCCCTGCCGCCCCACTGTGGATTGCGTGACGAAACTACAGGGAGGCGTCCAGAGTCTTTGCCGTGCCAACAAAAAGCGGAATACCAAGAATGCCGCACACATAAGGGCTTCCTTCGCATTCACATGCATTTCACCAGGAAGCGAAGAGGCTCCCGCGTCCGGGTGGTTCGTGGACCTCCCGAAATGCATCCTAACGCAGTGACGTTTCGCTCTCCCGCCCCGACCTCAGGCATACCGCACGAACGCAGTGACACGATTAAGGAGCCCTTGCATGGCCTTTGAACTTCTGCCCCTCCCCTATGACTACGCGGCGCTCGAGCCCACCATCGACGAAGCCACGATGAAGTTGCACCACGACAAGCACCATCAGACCTATGTCACCAATCTGAACGGCGCCGCTGAGAAACATCCGGATTTAAGCAAGAAGACGCCTGCCGAACTGATCAGGGACCTGGCGGGCGTTCCTGAAGAGGTGCGAACGGTCGTGCGCAACAACGGTGGCGGGGATGTGAACCACACCATGTTTTGGCAGATCATGAAGCCGGGCGGCGGCGGCGAGCCCATCGGCGCCATCGCCGAGCAGATTCGTGGCGACTTCGGTAGCTTCGACGATTTCAAGAAGCAGTTCAACGAAGCCACCGCCAAGCAGTTCGGATCCGGTTGGGGATGGCTCGTTTATAAAGAGAACAAGCTTGCCATCATCACCACCCCCAACCAGGACAACCCGCTTATGCAGGGTCTTTACCCAATCCTTGGAAATGATGTGTGGGAGCATGCCTACTACCTGAAGTACAACAATCGCCGCCCCGAGTACCTGGCCGCCTGGTGGAACGTTGTGAATTGGGAAGAGGTCAATAAACGTTTCGCCGAAGCACAAAAGAACGCGTAGGCGAATTCATTGTGTTTGAACGGGACGGCAAGTGGACGTGACCACCACGCCCGCTTGCCGCTCTCACCCGTTAACAACTTATGGAACCTTGACCGTAAGAGTCCCAGCCCGTATCTGGCGCGTCCTATACAGAACCGATCGCATACAGAATCGATCGCAGCACCGATCACAGATTGTCCCTGAGGCTTTGGCATGTGGATTGTCCGGCTGGCGCTTCGTCGTCCGTATACGTTTGTTGTTGTCTCGCTGTTGATCTTGTTGCTGGGGATTGCGTCGACCATTCAGGCGCCCAAGGATATTTTCCCGTACATCAACATTCCCGTCGTAACCGTGGTCTGGACCTACGCCGGCCTAACTCCGACAGAGATGGAAGGGCGTGTGGTAACGCCCTGCGAACGAGGCCTCACCACTACCGTCAATGACATCGAGCACCTCGAGAGTGAGAGCTACCAGGGCGTCGCCGTCATCCGGATCTACTTTCAGCCGACTGCCAAGGTCGAGCTCGCCGTGGCGCAGGTGACCGCGCTGGTGCAGACGATTTTGCGCATCCTGCCCCCCGGCACCTTTGCTCCCAACATCGTGAAGTACGATGCCTCGTCCGTGCCGATCGTGCAATTGGCTCTGAGCGGGCAAGGCGTCAGCGAAGCCGATCTTTATGATGACGGCACCTCGTTCGTCCGGCCACGCCTGGCTACGGTACGCGGCGCCAGCGTGCCTTTGCCCTATGGCGGCAAAGTGAAGCAGGTGATGGTCGATGCCGACCCGAACCTGATGTTTGCGCACCACGTTTCCGCGGAAGACGTTTCAGTCGCCATCAATCAGCAAAATCTAGTTTTGCCGGCCGGCACCGCGCGCATGGGCGATAAAGAATTTGTCGTCAAACTGAACTCCAGCCCTTCTGACATCGCTGCTCTGAACGATCTGCCAATGCGCGCCGCCAACGGCGCCGTGGTGTCGATCAAGGATGTCGCCTCGGTTCATATGGGCTATGCCGTGCAGACCAACATTGTGCGCGAAAACGGCAAACGCTCCGCCTTGCTGACCGTCCTCAAGAACGGCGAAACTTCCACGCTGAGCATCGTTTCCGGAACCATCAAGCTGATCCCGCGACTCAAAGCAGGCCTTGGTGATCTAACCATCACGCCCCTGTTCGATCAGTCGATTTTTGTGCGTGATTCCATCAACGAGGTGGCGCGTGAAGCCGGCATTGCGGCCGTACTGACGGGCTTGATGGTCTTGCTGTTTCTCGGCTCCTGGCGCTCCACACTCATCGTCTGCACGTCGATTCCGCTGTCGATCGCCACGTCGTTGGTTATCCTTACGGCGTTCGGCGAAACCATCAATACGATGACGCTCGGTGGATTGGCGCTCGCAGTGGGTATTCTCGTCGACGATGCGACGGTAGAGATCGAAAACACGCATCGCAACATGGCGGAACGAAAGCCGCTCACACGTGCCATCCTCGATTCCGCACAGCAGGTGGCCGCGCCTGCCTTCGTTTCCACACTATCGATCTGCATCGTGTTTCTGCCTGTTGTGCTGCTGGTGGGCGTTGCGAAATACCTATTCACGCCGCTGGCGCTGGCCGTGGTCTTCGCCATGATGGCCAGCTACTCCCTATCGCGCACCCTGGTGCCGACGATGATGCACTTCCTGCTAGGGTCTGAGATCGGTCTCTACCAGGATCCCGCGGCGAGCGAAAAAGAAGAGCGGGACAACTTCCTGTGGCGTTGGCATTCGCGCTTCGACCGTCAGTTTGAACGCATGCAGCATGCCTACAAACGGGCTCTCGGCTGGTGCATCGAAAACTCTGTCATCACACTGGCGCTGTTTGTTTTGCTGGTGCTGTGCTCGTTACCGCTGGCCCTGTTTATCGGG
Organism: uncultured Acidobacteriaceae bacterium; assembly: GCA_964249695.1. GTDB lineage: Bacteria > Acidobacteriota > Terriglobia > Terriglobales > Acidobacteriaceae > EB88. Next base: position 148,096 of record CAXUDF010000001.1, on the reverse strand, counting down.
CGCGACTTCTTTCCCTATGTCGACTCCGGACAGATGACCCTGCATGTCAATCCACCGGCGGGCATGCGCATCGAGGACTCTGAACAATACTTCGCGGCGATTGAGAAAGAGATTCGTACGCAGATTCCGGCCTCGCGCCTGCACCTCATTCTGGACAACATCGGCCTGCCCGCAGGCGGCATTAATCTTGCCTTCGTGCAATCGGCAACCATCTCCAACTCCGATGGCGACATCCTCATCGCCCTGAATCCCGGCCCCAAAGACACAATGATGTACACGCGGAAATTGCGTGCCGATCTTGGGAGAAAGTTTCCGGGCGCCACCTTATTTTTCACTCCGGCGAACATCACGAATCAGATCCTCGACTTCGGCCTGCCTTCGCCAATCGATCTGCAAGTCATCGGTCGCGGGCCGCAGAACTACGTGCTCGCGCAGAAGCTGATGAAGGAAGTCGCGGCGATTCCAGGCGCGGTGGATGTGCATATTCATGAGCAGGTTTCGTATCCAACAATGCTGGTCAACGCCGACCGCATCAAGGCTGAGCAGATCGGCCTGACGCAGGCCGATGTCGCCAACTCGACGCTGGTCTCGCTCAGCGGCACGGGTCAGACCGCGCCCAATGAGTGGCTGAATCCGAAGAACGGCGTCAACTATCAGGTCGTGGTGCAGACGCCCATCTACCGCAACAGCTCGCTGCAGCAGTTTTCGCGCACACCGATCAGCACGGCGCAGGGAGATGCCGAACAGCTGCTGGGCAATCTGGCGACCTTTCGTCGCGACGCCTCGCCCATCGTCATTGATCACTACCAGATCCAGCCGGTCTATGACATCTACGCCGATGTGGATCAACGCGATCTCGGCGGCGTCGCCAGTCAGATCGATAAGATCATGCAAAAGGAGCAGGCTGGCTTGTCGCAGACCACGCAGCTCGCCTTACGTGGCGAGGTGGCGACGATGAACGATTCCTTTCTGCGGCTCGGTATCGGGATCGTCTTTGCCATTGGCCTGGTGTACTTGCTGATGGCGGTGAACTTTCAATCCTGGCTGGACCCGCTGATCATCTTGATGGCCATTCCCTGTGCGTTTTCAGGCATCTTGTGGATGCTGTTCCTCACGCAGACAACATTCAGCGTGCCGTCGTTGATGGGCGCCATCATGACGATCGGGGTAGCTACCTCAAATTCGATCCTGATGGTGGTCTTTGCCAACGACGAACGTATCGCTGGTAAAGATCAGCATGAAGCCGCACTCAACGCGGGCCACACCCGTCTGCGGCCAGTGATCATGACCGCGTTGGCGATGATCATCGGCATGCTGCCCATGGCGTTGGCCTTTGGTGAGGGCGGCGAACAAAATGCACCGCTGGGCCGCGCCGTCATTGGTGGCCTGCTCTTTGCCACGCTGGGCACACTGTTTCTTGTGCCGACGATTTACTCGCTGCTGAAGAAAACGCCACCCGTGGATTACGCCCAGGAGATCGCCGACGAGTCCGGCTTGTCCGAGGGCGGCAAGGTGCCAAAGCAACAGGGCGGCCATCCCGCCCCGCAGACACAGGAGCAACCGGCCTAATGGCTGACCACACAACCAAGCCGACCAACGAGAGCGATGCAAACGCCCCGCAGTTTCCGCACACCGATCCCATTGGCAGCCACACGCTGCCGCAGCCGGAAGGCGCAGACCCTGCCCATCGTCTTCCGGCGCCGGATCACACAGCCGGCGCGCGGCAACCGGGCGAGCGTCTCGAATACGTCCCGTGGCAAAGCGACACAAGCGAACGGTCCGCGGTGGATCACTCGCTGCGGATCAGCCCTCGCAGCGCCGGTCAGGGGACTCCCGGTCAGCAAAGTACTGCTCCGCGCTTGGACGGGTCACATTTTGTAGATTCACACTCTGCCGATCCACATTCTCCAGATGCAAGCGCTAGGGACTCACGTGATAGGAACCCACGCGCCGGCGATGCCCAGCGGCTTGCCCAAAGCTTTACCGACCCAAACGCGCAGGATGATGCCCGCGTTGGCAAGAGCTTTGAAGAAACCAACTTCAGCGGCAAGAAGAAAAAAGAACCCATCGCCGAACGGGTGCATAAACCCGGAAGCTGGCGCCCCGCGATCATCGTGGTGGCTTGCATCCTTTTGCTGGCGCTGATTGGCGGGCTGGCCGGGTATCTGCCGCGACACAATCGCGAGAAGAAGATCGACACCCAGGCGCAGACCGAGGCCAGCGCAAAACCCATCGTTGAGGTGCAAACGGCACGGCAGGTGCAATCGCAACAGGGGCTGGTGCTGCCCGGCACCACGCTTCCGCTCACGGAGGCTTTCATCTACGCCCGGGCAAACGGCTATCTGAAGAAACGTTACGCCGATATCGGCGACCACGTGATCAAAGGCCAGCTGCTCGGCACCATCGACGCACCCGATCTCGACGCGCAGGTGGCCCAGGCGCGTCAGCAGCTCGACCAGGCTGAACAGCAGTTGCTGCAGCAGCGCTCGCAGCTTGCGCTGGCTTCGGTGACGGTGAACCGGTATCGCGTGCTGGTGGCCAAGGGCGTGTTTTCGCGCCAGGATGGCGACACGCAGGAGACCAACTACTCCTCCAACGTGGCCAATGTTGCCGCGGCGCAGCGCAACGTGGACGCCTACCGCGCCAACCTGCAGCGGAATATCGCGCTGCAGGGGTATGAACAGGTTCGCTCCCCCTTCACAGGCATCATCACGCAGCGCAACGTGGATGTGGGCGCGCTGATCTCGGGTGCAGGCAGTGCCGGCGGCCCGATCAGCGGACCCGCGCCGGAGGGGCAAACCTCCGCAACGGGCGGCACGCAACAGGCCAGCCAGGCCAACACCGGCGGCACCGCAGGCACGACCAGTTCAGCAGCCACGCCGGGGCAATCGCCCGGGCAGGGCGGACCGCTCTTCGGTGTGGCGCAGGTGCAGCGGCTGCGCATCCTGGTTTCCGTGCCGGAAGGGTACAGCACGGTCATCCACCCCGGGGGTCATGCGCAGCTCAATTTTCAGGAGTATCCCGGCGCACAATTTCAGGGCGATGTGACCCGCACCGCCGACTCGGTCGATCCCAACACCCGCACCATGCTTACGGAGGTGCAGGTTGACAACAGGCAAGGCAAACTCAAGAGCGGCATGTATGCGGTGGCGACCTTTCCACCCGCCGCAGGCCTGGGTGGACCGCTGCTGATCTCCGGTGATGCGGTCGTCATCCGGGGCGACCAAAGCTCCGTCGCCAAGGTCGTCAATGGGAAGATCGAGATTGCGCCGGTAGTGGTTGGCCGCGATTTCGGCAACGTGATTGAAGTGGTCAGCGGCGTGAAAGCAGGGGACCTGATCGTCACGCAGGTGACCGACGACGTGGTGGCCGGGGTCGCCGTACAAACCCACATGGCCACGATGGCCGAAGATCAGCCAATGAAACCGCCGCCGCAAAATACGCCGCCGGGCGCCACCTCACGCTACGGCAACATCGGCATCACCGACGAAGCTATGCAGGGCCAGGCGGCCCAGCAAAACCAGCAGGGCGGGCAGCACGGCAAGGCCGGCGGGAGCGGCGCCAAAGCATCGACGAGTCAAAGCAAACCATGAAGATCGCTACCCTCCAAGGCGTGTGCGTGCGCGGGCTTCGTCGTATCGTTGCTCCCATGAGCGCCTTACGCTCAGCGCACGTGGACCAACGCCGCCTGTCGCAACTTGCCGGCTTTGCAAGCCGCACCGGCATGGCATTCACCTTCCTGTTGGCAGCAAACCGTGCTGCGGCGCAGGTACCCTCCACGGTGCCGACGCCTTCGCCCGCACTGCCCGCCACCCAAACCAACAGCCCGAATACACAGCAACCCACACCGCAGCAAAATCCGTCGCCCTCCCCCGCGCTGCCGCCCGACCTTCCACTCCCGGCGCTGAGTCCCGTGCCGGACCAGCGTTCGGAGCCGATCGGGCCTACCCCGTCCACCGGCCCTGCAAGCGGGATCCGATCGCCTATCGTCACTTCGCTCGATGGGCACGTCGAGCCGCCCAGCGCACCCGCGCCGCAAATCACAGCCGCGCAGGCCAACACCCTGCGGCCGCCGCGCGAAGACGCCCACGGGCTCACGCCGGACTTCCTCGGCTTTCTCGGGCCGTACCGACGGCCGACGATCCCTGCCCTGTTCCCGGGCGATCAAACAAGACTGACGCGTCTCATCCGCGACGGCAAACTGTATCTCACCCTGCAGGATGCACTTGCGCTGGTGCTCGAAAACAATTTGGACGTGGAAGCGGAGCGCTACGACCTCACCATTGCCCGCACCGACCAGACCCGGGCGGCGGGCGGCGGCAATCTGCGCGGGATCGATTACGGGATCACCGAACCACCGGCAGGGGTAGGCGGCCCGGGTTCGCCGCTGCTCAATGCGGCCATTTCGAACTCCAACCCGACGACCCCGACCGTCACGGATCTCACCTCACTGAACTCCACAACACAGGCACAGACGAACCTAGGCCAACTCGGCGTCGGTTTCACCTATGCCACGGGCCCCAACCTGCCGATCTTCGATCCGCAGCTGATCGGCACCATCGGCTACCTCCGCCGCTCCGATACCGTTACCCTCACCGGTACCACGGACACGACCGGCACCGGCACAGGCACCGGTACCGGTACCAATGGGGCCGGAGCCACGGCCACCACCTTGCAGCCACTCGACTTCATCGCGGTAAATCTTTCCTATCTGCAGGGCTTTTCCTCCGGCGCGCAGCTGGAGGCCGTGGCGAACAATGCCCCCGTGGTGATCTACGGCTCTGCCGGGCAGCTCGATCCGTTTTCGCGGCCAAGCACCTCGATTACGCTCACGCAGCCTCTGCTGCGGGGTCGTGGCCGCGAGGTTAACCTGCGCTTTCTCCGCATTGCGCGCACCGACCAGCGCATTTCCCGCCTGCTTTTCGAGCAACAGGTCCTGGAAACCGTCTACGGCACCTCGCGGCTGTATTACGATCTCGTTTCTCTGGGCGAAAACGTGCTCGTGAAAGAAGAGTCGCTCCGGGCATCCGCCAAGCAGCGCCAGGACGATCAGGATCAGGTGACCGAGGGCACCCTGGCGCCCATTGAACTCACCCGCGCGCAGGCTTTGGAAAGCTCCAGCCGCTTCGATCTCACGCAGGCGCAGGGCCTGTACAAGCAGGAGGAGATCATCCTGCGCAACCAGTTGCTGCGCACCGCTTCGCCTGCCTTTACGGCACAGTTCGATGAGATCGTCCCCACCGATCACATCTCGGTGCCCACGGAACTCGAGCCGTTGAACCTGCCCACCCTTATTCAACAAGGTCTAGGCAGGCGGCCGGATCTTGCCCAGGCACAACTGCAGGTGGAAACCGGCCAAATCCAGGCCGTAGGCAGCCGCAGCGCTGCCCTGCCACAGTTGAATCTTTACGCCAACATCGAAACGCGCGGCTCCAGTGAACAGCCCTACGAGGTGCAGGGCTCTATCGGTACCGGCCTGCCGCTGATTCCGCAGGAGCTCGGGGTTGGCGGGCTGCGTGTGTCCACCATCTACCAGGCCGGCATTCAACTCACGCTGCCTTTACGCAACCGGGTTGCCGAAGCCGATGCCGCGCGCGATACCGTCCAGGTACGCCAGGTCCAGGCCCGCACCGAGAAGCTCGCGCAGGGCGTGCGGCAGGATGTGGAAACGGCCGTGGTAGCGCTCGAAACCGCCGACGCCGCCTACCGCGCTGCCGTTTCGAGCCGCGATTACCAGGTGGCGTTGCTCGACGCCGAGCGCGACCGGCTCTCCGTCGGTCAATCTACCGATCTGGCTGTTCTGCAGGATGAGGCCTACCTGGCGCAGGCCCGCTCCACTGAAATTGCCGCACGCTCGAATTACATGAAGGCTCGTATCGAACTCGACCACGCTCTGGGCGACCTGCTCGAAAAAAACCACATCGTGCTGGACGACGCCATCCGCGGGCAGTTACCCCAGTAGCGCGTAGCGATGAGCCATGGGTGTGCTTTGCGCGAAGAAGCCCTCCTGAAACGCAATTGCATTCAGCGTACGCTGAATGCAATTGGCCGTTCGGAGGGCTTTTCAACGGGAGACTACTCCACCGGCTGATTTTTCTTCGGCCGGCGGTTCGCTTGCAGTACCTTCTTGCGCATGCGCAGGCTCTTGGGCGTTACCTCAACCAGCTCGTCATCGGCGATGAACTCGATGGACTGTTCCAATGTGAGCACTTTGAACGGGACCAGACGCACGGCATCGTCGGAACCGGAAGCGCGCATGTTGGTGAGCTTCTTTTCGCGCACGCAGTTCACGTCGAGGTCGTTATCGCGCGAGTGCTCGCCGATGATCATGCCCTCATATACCTCCACGCCATCGCCGAGGAAGAGGATGCCGCGGTCCTGGATGCCGTCAAGCGCATACAGGGTCGTCGTGCCTTGACGATCGGAGATGAGCGCACCCGACGGACGCTGCGGGATCTCGCCGGTGTAGGGGATGTATTCGCCCGCAATCGAATTCATGACGATGGTGCCGCGCGTCTCGGTAAGCATTTCGTTGCGCAGACCAATGAGCCCGCGTGACGGCACTTTGAACTCCATGCGCACACGGCCGGAGCCGTGGTTGGCCATCTTCACCATCTCGCCTTTTCTGGGTCCGAGACGCTCGATCACGGTGCCGACAAAGTTGTCGGGAACGTCAATGGTGAGTATCTCGGAAGGCTCCATGAGCTTATCGTCGATGCGCTTGGTCACGATCTGCGGACGCGAGACCATGAGTTCAAACCCCTCGCGACGCATCATCTCGATCAGCACGGAAAGCTGCAGCTCGCCGCGGCCGAGCACCTTGAAGGTATCGGGTGAGCCGGTGTCTTCGACGCGGATGGACACATTGGTGAGCAGCTCGCGTTCGAGCCGTTCCTTGATGTTGCGCGAGGTGACCAGCTTGCCTTCACGGCCGGCAAAAGGGCCGTTATTCACCGCGAATTGGATGGCGATGGTCGGCTCGTCGATCTTGATATTGGGCAACGGCTTGGGGTCTTCCAGGGCGCAGAAGCTTTCGCCGATGGTGATCCCCGGGATGCCCGCGACCGCGATGATATCGCCCACGGTGGTTTCGTCGGTGTCAATGCGCTTGAGACCGTCGAAGGTGAAAAGCTTGGTGACCTTCACGGTTTCGAGCTTGCCGTCCACGCGTGAAAGATTGACCTCCTGGCCGTTCTTCAATGTGCCGTTGAAGACCCGCGCGATGGCAAGGCGGCCCAGATAGTCGGAGTAATCGAGGTTGGTGACGAGCACTTGCAGATCGCCGGCAGCGGTGCCGGGAGCGGCAGGAATGGTCTTGAAGATGAGCTCAAAGAGGGGCTGTAGATCGGTTCCCGGCTGATTGAGGTCCATGGTCGCCGTACCGGCTTTCCCGTTGGTATAAATCACCGGGAATTCGAGCACAGACTCATCGGCATCGAGGTCGATGAAAAGGTCATACACCTCATTCAGCACCTCCTGCGGACGTGCATCGGGGCGGTCAATCTTGTTGACCACGACGATGGGCGTCAGCTTGGCCTCGAGCGCCTTTGAAAGCACATAACGCGTCTGCGGCAACGGGCCTTCAGAGGCATCGACGAGCAGCACAACGCCGTCGACCATCTTCAATGCACGCTCCACCTCGCCGCCGAAGTCGGCGTGGCCGGGCGTGTCGACGATGTTGATCTTTGAATCTTTGTAGTGGATCGCGGTGTTCTTCGCGAGAATCGTGATGCCTCGCTCTTTTTCGAGATCGTTGGAGTCCATGACGCGCTCGACAACGGCCTCATTGGAACGAAAGGTGCCGGACTGACGCAGCATGGCGTCGACCAGCGTGGTTTTGCCGTGATCGACGTGCGCGATGATGGCGATATTGCGAATGGGCTGAACGGCAATGGCGGTAGCGGAACTCACGGAGGGAATCTTCCTATTCTGGGGCGCGGTCCGCAGAGGCTCGACCGGCACTGGGTCATTGACTTGATTGGCTGGAGCGACTTGCTAGATACGGTGAAAACTCTGGGGCGCGCGGATCGGAAAAGATCGTAACCTGCTTATTTTACCGCACAGGAAAGGCGCGCCTCAGGTGGCCCTCTATACTGGGGCAACATGGACCCGCTCGCTCCGGAAGGCTTGCCGCTGCACCCGCAGCTCGCGGCGTTGCGCAATTACATGCTGGACCACGCCTTCGATGAAATGTTCGCCGAAAAAGACGTGCTGCATGCCCACTATGAACCGCTTCTGGGACACTTCGCTGCCTTGCCCTCAACCGAGGTGCAACGCCGCAAGCAGGCGGCCGACCTCGCTTTCTTGAACCAGGGCATCACCTTCACCGTGTATGGCCGCGAAGAAGGTACGGAGCGCATCTTCCCCTACGATCTGCTGCCACGCATTATTACGGCGGCTGAGTGGGGAAAGGTCGAGCGCGGCCTTACCCAGCGCATCACCGCGTTGAACCTGTTTCTGAAAGACATCTATAACGAAGGCCGCATTCTGAAAGACGGTGTCGTGCCGCGCGAGCTGGTCTACAGCTGCCCGCAATTTCGGCGCCAGATGCAGGGTTTGCCCGTGCCGCGCAATGTATATGTGGCCATCTGCGGCACGGACCTGATCCGGCTGGAAAACGGCGACTTCGTTGTGCTGGAAGATAACCTGCGCGTGCCTTCGGGCGTGAGCTACATGCTTACCAATCGCCGTGTCATGAAGCGCATCTTTCCGCAGCTGTTTCGCAATTACAACGTGCGCCCCATCGAACACTACACGCAGGTGCTGCTCAGCACGCTGCGCTCGCTTGCGCCCGAAGGCCGGCCTGAACCGAACATTGTGTTGCTTTCGCCGGGCGTCTTCAACTCCGTCTACTTCGAGCACGCGTATCTGGCGCGCCAAATGGGCATTGAGCTTGTGGAAGGCCGCGACCTCGTCGTGCACGACAACGTCTGCTATATGCGGACGACCAGCGGCCTTCGGCGCGTGGATGTGATCTATCGGCGTGTGGACGACGACTTTATCGATCCGCTCGCCTTCCGCATGGACTCGATTCTCGGCTCGGCAGGCTTATTCAATGCGTATCGTGCCGGCAACGTCACACTCGCGAACGCATTCGGTACAGGCGTCGCAGACGATAAGGCGATCTACGCCTTTGTGCCCGACATCATCAAGTACTACCTTGGCGAAGATCCCATTCTGCCGAACGTAAAGACGTTTCTGTGTTCGGTCGATAAGGAAAGGGAGCATGTTCTCGCCAACCTGGACAAGCTGGTCGTGAAAGCAGTCGGTGAATCCGGCGGCTATGGCATGCTGATCGGGCCACAATCGTCGATCAAAGAGCGGACGGAGTTTGCCGATAAGATCAAGGCCAATCCTCGCAACTACATCGCACAGCCGACCATCAATTTTTCGCGCGCTCCCTGCCTGATCGGCGATGAACTCGAGCCGCGCCACGTCGATCTGCGCCCTTATGTGCTCTATGGCGATAAGGTGACGATTGTGCCTGGTGGCCTGACGCGCGTCGCGTTGAACCGTGGTTCGCTGGTGGTGAACAGCTCGCAAGGTGGCGGGTCTAAAGACACCTGGGTGTTGAGCTAGTGTCTAGCTTGAAAGCGACCGCTTACTTTCGAGAGCAGGTCTTGCGAAAACGGGCATAACTGCAAGAAACTTGGTGTATGCGGGTCATTGCGGATCCGGTGACAAAGTCGTGCAAGAGGACGGGCGTATTCGTTTTTGGGGATACATTACAGAGCTTGGCGGTAAAGCTTTGCGGGTTGTTACTCTGGAAGACGGTGAAACGGTTCACAAACGCATTTCCGGATAGCGGATCCTCGGAGGCAACCATGAAATTGCATTACTACTCAGAGACGGATTCTCTGTATATCGACCTATCCGCCTCCCCCAGCGCAGATTCAAGAGAAATCGCAGACGGCCTTGTTGTCGATTTCGATGAAGAAGGGCACATCGTTGGCCTTGATATCCAGAATGCCTCCGAGCGTCTCGACCTTTCGGAAGTGGCCATCGATCATCTTCCTCTAGCGGCCAGTGCGTAAGAGATGCCGCGTCACACGCGTGCTCGCCGCCTTCCTCATGAGTTTGCTGCCGAATGTGAGTCAGCTTGCGCACGCTCAACGCCTCATCCTCATCGACCAGGACGGCTCCGGCCCGGCCGGCTCCAACCAGATGGCCATGATGGCGCTGTTGCAAGCGCCCGAGGTGCGTGTGCTGGGCATCACGGTCGTCTCGGGCAACGCCTGGGAGCCGGAAGAGGTTGCGCATACGCTGCGCATGCTTGAGTTGATCCACCGCCCCGATGTGCCTGTCGTGCCCGGTGCCGTCTATCCGCTGCTGCACACGCGCGACGAAGCTCTGGCCGATCGCGCGGCCAACGGCAGCTTCTCCTGGTATGGCGCCTGGGGCGACCTTGCCGAGCACACCGCGAACGGAACGTATCACCCACCGGAGGTCATTCCACCACTGGCCGAGGGTGTGCCTATGACGGCACCGCTGACCGAAGATGCCGCGCATTTCCTCATCCGCCAGGTGCACGCGCATCCGCATCAGGTCACGATCTATGCCGCCGGTCCGCTCACCAATATTGCGCTCGCCCTGGCGCTCGATCCGCATCTCGCCGAGCTCACGCAGGGCATCATCCTCATGGGCGGCAGCCTATCGCCGCAGACCGATGATCCGGAATTTGCTCTACATCCGCGCCACGAGTTCAACTTCTGGTTCGACCCCGAAGCCGCGCACCTCGTACTGCGTGCCCCGTGGCCACGCATCGACCTCACCACGGCCGATATCTCCTTGAAGACCCGCTTCACGCCCCAGCTTCTGGCGCAGATCGTCAAATCCAAACAGCCCGCGGCCATCTACCTCGCTCGTTACACCGGGCAGGAGTTTTATTACATGTGGGACGAACTCGCGGCCTGTGCCTGGCTCGATCCCAAGATCGTTACGAAAGAACAGTCACTTTACACCGATGTGGACCTTATCCGTGGTCCCAACTACGGCGATACGCTGACCTGGGATGCCGCCCACAAACCCGCCCGTGCCGACCTGCGTCTTGTACACGTGCAACAGGAACTCGACACCGCGCATTTCTACAAACTTTTCGTACACCTGATGCAGTTGCCGCCGCACAGCCCCTGAGTCATGCTACGTTGCAGGTACGTGTTTTTAACTTTGGTCTGGGTGCAGGAAAGGAGATTCGTATGCTTTCCCGCGTCGCCGATTCGCTTTACTGGATGTCCCGTTATCTCGAGCGCGCCGAACACACTACGCGCCTGCTCGAAGTGAACCTCAACCTCATGCTGGATGAGAGCGCTTCCAGCGCCGACCATCGCTGGCCGCGCCTGCTGCAGTGCCTGTCCAAGCCGCGGCGCATTCCATGGGAGGGCAACCCCTATGTGCTTGCCGGCAAACTGACCTTCGATATGGAGCTGAAGTCCTCCGTACTCGCCTGCATCGTGCAAGCCCGCGAAAATGCGCGCCATGTGCGCGAGCAGATCTCGACCGAACAGTGGCAACGCCTCAACTCGCTTTACCATGAGGTGACGCGGCCTGAGCACCGGCATGTTTTGCAGATCGAATCGCCTGAGGCCTCCAGCGAAGCCCCCTCCACCTTTCTACAGCAGGTGCTTGAAGCCATTCATCAGTTCCAGGGCATCACCGACTCCACCATGAGCCACGGGGAAGGCTGGCAATTCATTCAAGTAGGCCGGTTTCTTGAGCGCGCTTCCGCCACGGCCAAGCTGCTCGAAGCCTACTACGAAGACCTCTGGGCAAAGCCCGACCGCGCCGTCGAAAACAACGAGTACCTGGAGTGGATGGGCCTGTTGCGCAGTGCAACCGCCTTCGAGGCCTATTGCAAGGTGTACACTGCCGACCTTACGCCCGAACGCATCCTCGAGTTCCTTTTGCTTGACCCCGAGTTCCCCCATTCCTTGCGGTTTTCGATCGAAAGCGTGGAGGTCGCGCTCGGCAAAATCTACTCAAAAAGCGGCCCCAAGGACCCGAAAGGGCGTAGCGATCAACTGCACCGCATTGCCGGCCGTCTGAGCGCGCAACTTAGCTTTTCCGGCATCGACGAACTCTTAAGCAGCAATGTCATCGAGTATCTGCACTCCATCCAGAAGCAGTGCCAGGCCATCCACGAAAGCATTTACGAACTCTACGTCGACTACCCGATTCAGGTAGCTTTGGCAGGGTAGATCCGCCCTTGCATGAGGTTCCATGTACTACTCCATCCGCCACCTCACGAAATTTCGTTATGAAAAGCCGGTCTCGGAAAGCATCATGGAAACGCGCATGCATCCGCGCTCCGACACCTACCAGCGCTGCCTCACCTTTCAGCTTTCCGTAACCCCGCGCTGCCGTGCGTTCAGCTACCGCGACCACCTCGCCAACCATGTGCATCACTTCGATATTCCCGGCCAGCACGGCCAACTGGTCATCGTCGCGGAAGCGCTGGTGGAGATGCAGCCTCACACGCCTGTCCCCGCGTCGCTGTCAGCCTCTGCCTGGGACGAGCTCGATCGCACCGTGCATGCGGGTGATTTTTGGGAGTGGCTGCTGCCGAGTGAGTTTGCGACGCCCACAGCCGGGCTCGACGCCCTCGCCGCACACCTCAACCTCCACCGGACCGAGGATCCCCTCACCATCCTGCACCGCTTGAATGACCAGCTTTACCATTACTTTGCCTACAAACCGAAGTCCACCCGTGCGGATTCGCCCATCGACCAGGCCCTCACCGCGCGCGCCGGCGTTTGCCAGGATTTCGCGCACATCATGACCGCCCTTGTCCGCACCAGGCTGCAAATTCCCTGCCGCTACGTCAGCGGGTATCTCTACCACGGTGACAAATGGAAGGATCGCTCCGACGACTCCGCCACGCATGCCTGGGTCGAGTGCCTCCTACCAGAGCTCGGCTGGGTCGGCTTCGATCCCACTAACTGCCTGATCGCCGGCGACCGCCACATCCGCACCGCCATTGGCCGCGACTATGCCGACGTGCCGCCCACGCACGGCATGTTCCGCGGTCGCACCAAGAGCGAGCTCACCGTAGCCGTGCGCGTTACCCCCAGCGAAGGCACCCCGTCCCTCGACCGCGAACTCCCGGTCCCGGAGGACTGGTCCATCCTGGTCGAAAAAGCCACCGCCCTCCCCGAACAACCCCCACCGCCCCGCCGCCAACACCAGCAGGCGCAGCAATAGCAATGTCGCTGCCAGTTTTGCGACGATTGCTTATCGTCAGCATAGGAGCAAACAGAGGGGAAGCTAAGAATTCCTCTTGTTGTTCACGTCCTCCGGTTCGGCTCTGACGTTTACCTCTGATTACTAGACCAGATTAGGTCTTTTACAACAAACTGAGTCTCCACTTGGAAAAGGAAAAGCCGGGCAAATGCCCGGCTTTTCTCGTGCTGGATTACGGATTAGAACTCGAATCGCGCGGCGAGCTGAATATTGCGGCGCTCGTCCTGCGATCCAGTTGTCCCGAGATTGCCGGGGGTGCTGGTTCCCTTGGAGGTCTGGATGTAGCCGGGTGTAAGTGCGCCGTTTTGCGTGGTCGTGACAGCGGCGTAGTCGGCCGCCGCGCCCGAAAGAACATACTGATTTGCGTGGTTGAACAAGTTATAGAACTCACCACGGAACTGCAGGCGGTAGCGCTCAAAGACGGTGAACGTCTTATAGGCGCCTAGATTCACGCTATAGTTAAGCGGACCGTAGAACTGATTGCGATCCATGCCGTTGGTGAAGGTACAACCGTTCGCGCCTGGGGTGCAGGGTAGGTCGGACTTACCGTTGACCGGGTTGACGCCCAAGTTCTTGGCCGCCAGTGGAATTTGGATGTAGTTGTACGTGTTGGTGCCGCCGTTCAGGACCGAGGTGCCGTGATACTTTAGCCCTGCCGCCGGCACGATGTTGGGCGTAGCCTGGCCGTCGGTATTGCTGTTGTCGAAAACGGTAAACGGTGCACCACTGCGGGCGACAATGATGGGCGCGAAGTTGAAGCCGCCGAGGGTCTCTTTCAGCAACGCTCCGTGGCGTTCCAGAATGCGCGGGGTGTAGATGGCCGAGAGGGCGAGGCGATGGCGAACGTCAAAATCCGAGTTGCCGAAGCTCGAGCGGGGATTGAAGGGATCAAGGTAACCCAGGAAGCCCGTCGGGCTGCTGCTGCCATTTCCGGTATCGAAGGTGGAGCTGTTGTCATCTAGCGAGCGGGCCAGCGTATAGTTTGCGGTGAAATGGAGACCGTTCGCGGCAAAACGATCGTACTCGGTGCGGATGTTCACCGAGTTGTAGTAGCTGTCGCCGTTAGCGCCGCGAAGGTTCGCGGTGGTGTACTGCGGCTGCAGCCGGTTCGCGATGCGGGCGTCACCCAGATAGTTCCCGCCGAAGTAGGATCGGTTGACGTTCGCAATGGAATAAAGGTGAACGCCGCGTGCACCGGCATAGGTGACTTCTACCAGCGCGCCGCGTGCAAGGCTGTGGGCCACGGAGAGGTTATAGTTCTGCTGGTAGGCGGTCGGAATATTCTGCTGCACCGGACGCAGGCTAGTGGCCGGAAAGGCCTTGGTGCCGCTCGTCCCGGCTAAGGGACCAAAGTTGCTGTTCGTGATGGGCAGGGTGGGCACATCGGTTCCACCGGCGGTGTCCTGGGCGGTCAGCGAAACGACAGCATAATTGGGTGGATTCTGGATGACATTATAAGTCACGTTTCCATAGTTCCGCTCGTAGCTGATGCCGTAACCGCCGCGTACTGTATCCCTGCCGTTACCGAAGACGTCATAGGCAAAGCCAAGGCGCGGGCTGAAATTATGAAATTGCTTCGCATACAAGCCGCCCACGGGGCTGTTGGGGGTGGTGAGCAGGTTGCCAGCGCGGAACTGCGCCTGGAACGTGCTGCCGGAGCCCAGGAAGAAGTTCGATTCCAGATTGGGATTGTGATTATGCTGAACGCCGAAATACTCCCAGCGCAGACCGCCGGTAACGGTCAGGTTCTTGGTGACCTTGAGTGAGTCCTGCCCGTAGGCGCTGCCATCGTTGAAGGTATTTTCGCGCTCGAAGTTGGGCAGGCTGAGCGGCAGTTGGAGCGTGCAGGCCGCGGTCACCACAGGCTTGCCAGTCGCTAGGCTGTTGGCACAGGGCAGTTCGCCCTGCGGATAGATGGCCGCAGAAAAACTGTATACGTGACCGATGGCCAGGTTGTTGAAGGCGTCGCCAAGGTTTTGAGAGCTGAGCGTATTGACCGAGTTCTCATAAGCGCCAAAGGTCCGGTTATCGCGGAGCTGATCGAACTCACCACCGAAGTGGAAGTCGTTCCGACCCTTGAGGTATTCGAGATCGTTGTCGAACTGGTAAAAGTTCTGCGGACCGCCAAAAGGGATGGCGCTGCCCGGATTGAAGGGCAGGTACCCCGGCATAGCGAGCTGCAGCCCATTGATGGTGGCCGCGGAGCCGAGCGCGTAGAGCGTGGGGCCGGCGGGGTTGGCCCCAAGTGGCTGCTGCTCGTTGTCACGCGAGTAGGACACCTTGGAAACATCGATCAGGTTCGCCCCAAAGATGTGCGTAAGGGAGAACAGACCCGCCTGATCGTAAGCGGTCGAGCCGGTATCAAAACCGGCATAGGGACTGTAGGCATTTGAACCCGCAAAGGCGTTTTGGCTGTACAGGCCGTACCGGAAGTACATGTTGGTCTTTTGCGA
This sequence comes from uncultured Acidobacteriaceae bacterium, assembly GCA_964249695.1. Taxonomy (GTDB): domain Bacteria; phylum Acidobacteriota; class Terriglobia; order Terriglobales; family Acidobacteriaceae; genus EB88. The sequence goes on along the minus strand of CAXUDF010000001.1, from coordinate 132,407 downwards.
CAGAGTGTAATCGACGCGGTCCAGCGTGAAATAGGTATTCTGCGGGGTGCCGGCCGTGGTGGTTGCGGGCAGCACATAGGTTACCTGCTGGATCGCGTTGGGGAAGACGACCGAGGGGCCGGTAGGCGGCTTGTAGTTGATATTCGCGGTGGTGCCAAGCACGGCTCCGGGGCGTAAAGTCCCATATTGCTTGAAGAAGGCCTGCGTCTGTGTGGACGTAGTAGCCAAAAAACTGCCGGTCGGGACGTAGTTGTTCTGGGTGGCGGAGCTGCGAATGCGTATCCACTCTGTATTTGAGAAGAAGAAGAACTTGTTCTTGAAGACCGGACCGCCGACGGAGTAGCCAAACTGGTTACGCACGAAGTGATCGGCAGGATTATTCGGCAGACCGGCGGCGCGGCGGACGTAGTTGGTGGCGTCTTCATAGTGGGTGTTGGAAGCCAGCGCGGAGATCCGGTTGTATTCATAGGCGGAGCCGTGGAAGGTGTTAGTGCCGGTCTTGGTGGTGAGATTGACGACGCCGCCGGTGGCGCGGCCGTAGCGTGCGTCGAAGCCACTGGTGATGATGCGGTACTCCTGCACGGAGTCGAGTGGAATGGTCTGACCGACAGTCTGTGAATAAAGGTTCAGGTTCTCGACACCGTCAAGCAGAACTTCGGTGCCGGAGGCGCGTCCGCCACCGAGCGAGGCTCCGACACCCTGCTGCGTGGAGCCGCCCGGGTCGCTCGATACGTTGCCGGAAAGGGCGACAAAGTCATACGGGTTACGGGTGAGGCTAGGCAGATTGATGATCTGCTCCGGCGTGATGACTTGAGAAACCTCGTTGGTGGAGGTGTTCAAGGTAGCTGTGTCGGTCTGCGCGCCCACGGAGATCACCGTAGTGTCGACAACGCCCAGCTTGGCATTGAGGGTGAACGGCTCACCGACGGTGAGTACAACCTTCTGCTCAAAGCTGCCGAAGGTGGGTGCGGTGATTTTCAGGGTGTAGGTACCGGCGGGCAGCTCCACCGCGGAGTAGAGGCCTGTGCCATTGGTGGTGACGGTGCGCTGGAAGCCTGTATCGGCGTTCCGGACCACAACGGTAGCGTTAGGAATGATTGCGCCAGATTGATCCGAAACGGTACCGGCCACGGTGGCCGTTTCAACTTGCCCGAAGGCGTAGGTGACTGGAGTACCAAGAACCGCAAGCAGCGCCAAGGCGCGCAGGCTATGTTGCAACTTCATGCAAAATCTTCCCCGGAAAAAGATTTCTCAGCGCCGATTCGACATCTCTCACTGCTGATCTGAGCTGATATTCGCGGAGTATGCAATTGATGTGCCAAAGAAGGTTTGCGCGCGGTTTCCACTGCATTGAAGCAATTACCCCAATTTTGACGTTTCGAACAGTCGTCTCAATCAAGCAACTCGGCTAGGAACTGGAGAAGGCTGCAATCTTATGGAGCGACATATTGCATTTCATAGAGCATCGCGGCGCGACTTCGGTCCAGAGGCGAGGCGCACCACCTCGCCGGTCCCCGATCTATAAATCCATGGACTTGAACTTCCATTCGGGAATCGCGCGGATCACGCCCATGATGATCCGCCAGATGCCCGGCACGTAAAGAACATCCGCGCCTTTAGGGCCCTTGTCGATGGCAGTGACAATGGTCGCGGCGACCTTGTTCACGTCGGCGAACTTGCCTTCGCCCTTCATGCCTTCGGTCATGGCGGTTTTTACCGGGCCGGGCTTGATGGTCAGCACGCGGACGCCTTCACGGTCTACGCGGTTGCGCAGTCCGTCAACGAAGGCGGTGAGCCCGGCTTTTGAAGAGCCATAAATATAGTTCGACCTGCGGCCGCGCTCGCCCGCGACAGAGCTCAGGACCGCCAGCGTGCCGCCGTGGCGCTGTGCGCAATGGTTGGCAAGCCAGGTGAGCAGACTGGCCGGCACCACGAAGTTGGTGTGCAGAATCTGTCCGGTTTCAGCAAAGCTGCGCTCGGCGCGGGATTGCTCGCCCAACAGCCCCACGGCGATATAGGCGATGTCCAAACCGCCCAACGCATTGACGGCATGCGCCAGCAACTCCGGATGGGTGGCCGTGTGATCGAGGTCGGTGACCGCTGTTTCGACCAGGTGCGCCCCGCGGGTACGCGCATCGGCAGCGACCGCGGACAGACGGTCGGCGTTGCGCCCCACTAGAAAGAGGCTTTCCCCGTGCGAAGCCCAGATGCGGATGGTCGCTTCGGCGATGCCGGAGGTTGCGCCGAGCACAAGAATGCGCTTCGGCGGCATGCGCGCGACGGATGTACCGGCAAACGCCATGCGGCCCTGTGCGTCCGGCTGCCGTGGGTCACGCCGCAGCGCCGCCGGCGGTTCAGCCGTGGTATCCGCGCCCGGCAGTGTGGGAATGGGTGCGGGACTCAACGCGACAGACCCCGTTCGCCGACGACACGCTCCCAGAAGCTGGAGGTAATTGCCGGATCCTTGTAGCGCGCGAAACGCTCCCATTGCGGATAGAAAGCCTGGTACTGCGGCGCGGTCATGCGCGCATCTTTGGCAGGGTACAAGCGGCCGCCAAACTCATGCGTCATCTGCGCCAGGCGGTCGAAGAGTTCGAAGCTCTTACCCGGCTTGATGGGAAAATCGAGCGCGAGCGTGATGCCCGGCTTGGGAAAGCTCATCATGCCGGGGGAGGGCACATCCCCGAAGGCCTTCAGCACGGCGAGAAAGCTCGCCAAGCCCGACTTCGATACCTCGCGCAGGATCGCCACGGTGCCCTGCCGGGCGTTTTCCCATGGAATCACGTATTGAAACTGCAACAGACCGGATTTGCCGTACATCCGATTCCACTTCAGCATAATGTCGAGCGGATAGAAGAAGGGCTCATAGTCCTGGAGCGCGGTGACGCGGCTTTTGATCTGCTTATGGAAGAAAAGCGTATTGAACATGCCCACGGTGGTGCTATTCAACGCCCAACCGGGAGCCTCCATCGGAAAGACCAGCTTTGGTTCGGCGGAGGGTTTCAGAGGCGCGGGGATCTGCGAGTGATCGCCCTGCATGAAGATGCCGCGGCAGAAGTTCTTGCCGGTCGAGTTCACATCGACCCAGCTGACGGTGTACTCCACGTGCTGCGACCTCTCGGTCAGGTCAAGGAACTCGTCAATGCCGTGGAACTGGATGCCCTCATAGTCGACCATGCGGCTGACGATCGGCTTCAAGCGCAGCTGCGCCCAGGTAATCACTCCAGTGAGGCCCATCCCGCCGATGGTTGCGGAAAACAGGTCGGGGTTTTCAGTCGGTGAGCAGTGAATCTGGGCGCCGTCGGACCGCACAAGCTCAAATTGGGTAACGTGACTGCCAAAGGTTCCGGCGATGTGATGATTTTTGCCGTGGATGTCGTTCGCGATGGCACCGCCCATCGTGACATATTTCGTACCCGGGGTCACGGGAAGAAAGAACCCGCGCGGTACGGAAAAGTCCAGAATTTGCGCCAGGGTCACGCCCGCTTCGGCAGTCAGCAGACCGGTCTCCGGATCGAAGTTGAGCAAGCGGTTCATGCCGGTCGTTTTCAGCAGGGTGCCGTCTTTCAGCAGGCAAACGTCGCCGTAGCTGCGGCCCATGCCCACCGGCAGCGCCCCATGGTGCACACCGGCGATGGCGCGCGGGAAGTCGCCCTGCCAGTGCAGGTTGTGCACCTCAGCCTCATACACCGGATAGCGGCCCCAGGATTCAAAGGCGTCCGACGGCGCTGAACGCTTCGTCGAGGGCTCGGCGGCGGGGGGCACGGGGTTGGCGAGGCGTGGTTCTGCGGCAGCCGGCATACCTTCAGGATAGCCTATGAGTTGCGCTTCCCCGCGCAGGAAACGGCGGCACACTGTACCGTTATGAGCCAGCTTTCACCGAACGAGAAATCTCCATCCAGCACTGTGGACGCTACCTATACGGACCGCCTTGCCGCCTGCCGCCTGGAAGCAGCCCAGCGGCGGCGGCAGCATGTGCTGCTGGGGTATCTGCGGCTGCTTTGGGCGGTGGCGGTGCTTGCCGCGGCATGGTTCGCGTTCGTGCGGCATCTGTTCGCCTGGGAGTGGGTTTTGCTGCCCTGCCTCGGGTTCGCGGTGACGGCCCGGTTTCATGCGAGGGTGCTGGCAGCGGGTGCACGCAGTGAACGTGCCGCTGCGTGGTACGAGCATGGCCTCGCCCGCATAGAAGACCGCTGGGCAGGCAAACGAACGCGTACGCTATCGCCGGAGCTGCAGGCGGGGGTGGACGCCAGCCTCTTCGCAGGCGATCTGGACCTGTTCGGCGCGGGGAGCCTCTTCGAACTGCTCTGCACCGCCCGCACCACGCTCGGCGAGGAGACTCTGGGCGCCTTTCTGCTCGAAGGCGCCACCACGGCCGCAGTGCACGAACGCCAGCAGGCCGTGCAGGAGATGGGCTCGCACCTCCGTCTGCGCGAGCGGATCGCCAGCCTGCCGGGGCCGGCGGTGGCGCGGTTGCCGCGGTTGCCCCTGGTGCAATGGGCAAAGGCGCAGCGAACGTTCCCGAACGCACTGCGCTGGATGGCGCCGCTTCTGGCTCTGCTGACGGTCGCCGCCGGGCTGCGCTGGCTCAGTGGGCACTCCCCTATCGTGCTACTGCCGCTTCTACTTATCGATGCGGGAGTCAATCTTTTCTGGCAGCGCCGGTTACGTCCGCTCTTCGACGAGGCCCAGCATACGGCGGCCCAGCTTGGGCTGGTGGCGGAACTGCTCGAGGAACTCGAACGCGAGCGCTTTACGACGTCCGGCCTGCAAGCGTTGCAGGCAGCGCTGCTTGCCGGTCCCCGGTCCGCCTCGGCGTCTCTGCGACAATTGGCTCGGTTTTCCACGGCGATCGACCAGCGGGGGGCGGTCGCGTTGTTCAATGTACCCCTGCTGTATTCCGTTCAGCTGGGCCTGCTGGTCGAAGCCTGGCGGCAACGGCATGGTGCCCAGCTGGCCGGCTGGCTCGCGGCGCTTGGGGAGCTGGAAGCACTGCTCTCGCTTTCGGCATACCACTTTGAACATCCTGCGGACCCTTTTCCGGAGCTTGTCGCTTTAGCCCCCGGAGAAGCAACCTTCAGCGCGGAAGCGCTTGGTCATCCGCTGCTGCCTGCAGGCGCCTGTGTTCGTAACGATGTCACGCTGGACAGCACCACGCGTCTGCTGCTGATCAGCGGCTCCAATATGAGCGGCAAAAGCACGCTGCTGCGGTCAGTGGGAACGGCGGCGGTGATGGCCATAGCCGGGGCTCCCGTGCGTGCCGATCGCCTTCGCTTGAGCGCAGTCACAATCGCAGCCAGCATTCAGGTCAACGACTCCCTGCAAAGCGGTCGTTCGCGTTTTTACGCCGAAATCTTGCGATTACACGCCGTCTGCGAGGCCGCCCGCACGCATCCGCCTGTGCTGTTTTTGCTGGATGAACTGCTTGCAGGCACCAACTCGCACGACCGACTGGCCGGGGCCACCGGTATCGTCAAGGCGCTGCTGGAGGCGAATGCCATGGGGCTGCTCAGCACACACGATCTTTCCCTCACCTCCATCAGCGGTCCCGAGGCAGCGCTCATCCACAATGCGCATTTCGAAGACAGCATCGCCGACGGTATGCTCCGGTTTGATTACACCCTGCGTGAGGGCGTAATCACGCGCAGCAACGGTTTAGCACTCATGAGGATGATTGGGCTCAACGTCTGAGCATTTCAGACAAACAGCTCATACATAAAATGCGTATCGGCGAGGGAGATAGCAGTACATGATGCAGCAACATAAATGCCGCCATTGCTGGCGGCATTTATGTTGCTGCGGTCGAGCACTGGACTACGTGCTGAAGATAGTTCCGTTGAAGCCACTCGGGAAGAAACCACCCTTGGTAATGCCTGTAGCCGGAGTTGTGATTGACGCGTTTGGCATACCGGCGTAGACGATGCCGAGAACCTGCGAAATAGTACGTGCGAGGGCCAGGCCGGTGGTGTTGCTGGTATTGAAGAATTCGGTTGCCGTTGGGGGTGTGTCCAACGCATCAGCAGCCGGCGATGTGATAGCTCCGGTTGGGAAATAGATGCACGCCTGTCGCAGAGCGCCTTCGTGCTGTGCCTCGGTCGACAGGATCTGCGCGGCGTAATCCAATGCCACGACATTAGAAGTAAGATACTGCGCGCCACCGGCATATGCACTTACGCCGACGCCCTCGATGGTACGAGAGGTTGTAACGAAGGTAGCATCGTTTGTTACGGCACCGGCGGCAGCAAGGTTCAGATTCGGCATGGAGATTGCCGATCCAGCACCAAAAACGCCGTTAATCGTGGCGATGAGCAACTGCACATGCTCCACCTCTTCCGTCATCAGGTTAGCGGCGATATTTGCGATCGCACTGTACTGGAAGGTGACCTGCGCACCACCTGCTACCGTTCCTGGATTGGTGCCCGTGAGTGAGGCCGAAAGGCCCGTCCCCGTGACGATGTAGGAGTAGTAGCTCGCCTCAAAATACTCCAGGTTCAGAGCAAAGTTCAGGATGTCCAGCACGGTAGGGGTAGTATTCCCAAGCGGCGCGGTTGCCGGACCGGCATTGCTGCAACCAGCCACGCCGAGCATCCCGGCCGCACCGGCGGCCATGGAAAGATTGGTGATCAGCTTCCGGCGATCGAAACGGGAACCGGCCCGCGCATTTTGATATTGTGTAGCCTCTTGCACGAGCTGCTCCTCGGAGCGTTCGGCGACGGCGGTATTGGACTCATTCGAAAACTTAGACACTTGGTATTTCCTCCTGAAGCACTGCGAAAGTGAATCTCATAAGCCGACGGGCGGCTCAGGTGTGCAGACAGCGCTTCAGCGCTAGGTGGATTTGATGTTGCCGTTGAGCCCGGACGGGAAGAAGCCACCCGAAGTTTGACCTGTCGGCGGAGTGAGCGTGGCCGCTGACGAAAGGGCGTACACCGCGCCTAAAACCTGTGCTGGGGTGCGTAAAGGTGAAAAACCAAGCAGTGCGGTAGAAGCGGCACTACCGGTGGTAAAGACAGTGAAATACTGCGTCGGCGCGGGCGGTTGGTCCTGAAGGTCAATCATGGCCGTAGCGCTGCCGGCGAGCGCCGCAGTTACGCCTTGCGTGATGCATTGATAATTTACCGCGCCCATGTGCTGACCTTCCGCACCGGTGATCTGCGCTGCCGCTGTAAGCACCGTGGGATTGCTGACGAGAAACTGTGCTGCACCGTTATAGGCGCTATCACCGACCGAGGTAAATTGCCGGGTCGTCGCCAGGAACTGCGCCGCCGTCGTGAGAGCCCCCTTGGCGGCGTAATTCAAAACCGGAGCCGTGACAGGAGTGCCGCCCAAGCTGGTAATGGTGCTCTGCAATAGGGCGATGTGGTTCATCTCGTCCCTTGCTAAGGCAGCGGCAAGCGCCGCTGTGGGAGCATCGGCCTGCACAGCAGTATAAAGCGCAGTCGAAGGTAGGGTGGTACCGGTAGCAAGGCCTGGAAGAGCCGATCCCGTCGAGACGAAGTGGTAAAGACCAGCCTCAAGGAACTCGAGGTTCAACGCGAAGTTCAGCACATCGGGAATAGGCGGCATGATGGATTGGCCGAAACTCTTTGGCACCTCAAAAAAACCGGCACCGGCAACCAGAGCAGCTGCTCCGGTAAGGCCGCCCATGAATTTACGGCGGCTAAGTCCTTCCACTTCGCGCTCGAAAGCGATGATCTCTCGGTCTGCCCGAAGTTGTTCCGCGGTGACCTTTGTGCCTGGACTAAGTAGCGATCTGAACTTCGCATGAACCATTGATGCAATCTCCTGAAAAGGAACCCCACGCCGTCTGAAGCGGCGATTTAAAAAGATGCGGAACTGAAGTCAGCCTGTACAAGGGCAAGTGATTTGCCACGACGGATTGAACGGACCAGGGATCCACAAGTTGCCAGTCGCATAGCGACAACGACTGGTATGAGCGTGCAATGACTACTGTGATGCCAGCTTTGCGTGGCAAGGATGCTCCCCTGGCGGTCGTGCTCTGTACCACCATTGTTGTAGCGTCAATCGCCCACGCAAGCCTTACAGCCCACTGAAGCGGTTTTGAACAGCCCATTGGGGCGCAATGTAGGCGGTACGCAGGTCATCGCTGAAGCCTTCGGGGGTTCTTGCACCAACGGTGTTTACCTACACAACCGGTCGAGCAGTTTGTCCGGTTCCTGCCCATCCGGGACCGTAACGTGGCGTTCCCCGGCGACCAGTTCGTTAAAGGTCGTGCCCCCTGGCGAGGGCACCGCCGGATCGGCGGCGTAAACCGGATCGGCCATCGCTGTCTCCAGCGTCGTAAAGGTGAAGCCCCGCTCCCGAAACAGCGCAATCAACTCGGGCAGCATGCGCGCATCGAACGCACCGACATGCATCAACAGAACGTAGGGCACATCGCGCCCGTACAACCGGTGCGAGAGCTCGCGATACACCCCGATATACTCGTCGGCGGTCGCGAGATAGGTGTTATGCAGCGTGCGGATGGCCGCTTCGTCATGCCTGGCCGCGCAGCGTGCGTACGGTTCGTTCCAAAGGTAATCCTGGAAGTCCATGGAGACTTCCGCTATGCGGTACCCGTGCGCCGCGAGGGCGGTGCGTACCGCTTCGCGCTTGGCGACTGTGTCTCCTTCTTCAAGGAAAGGGTAACGAAACCAGTGCCAGTTTCTTTTCGGGTCGACGCGCTGCAACAGTGCTTCGTTCTTTAGGATGTTTGCTTCGTAATCCGCGGCGGAAAGCTTATCGAGCTCCGGATGCGACCACGTATGGTTGCCCAATGGTTCCCCAGCCGCCCGCCACGCCTGCACTATATGGATTTGGTACGGAAAGCGTGCCACGCGAAAGCCGTTTACAAAACCATAGACTGGCGGCAGCCGCTCCCGCTGCAACGTGCGCAGGATGCTGGCCACCACCGCAGGCCTGGCCATCCCCGGCGGCAACGGCCCGTGCGCCGGCAGATCGTCGAAGGTGAAGGCCACCTGCAGTGACGGCTTATGTGGCGGGGACTTCTGTGACAGCGGCTCCTGTGCTGCGGCTCGGTCTGCCCCCATACCGCCGCAAAGCGCGGCTGCCAGCAAGGCACATTCACTCCAAAACCTCATACCGCCAGTGTATGGGTCCGGTCTGTTCTGTATCGACCGGTCTGTGGAAGGACGCGCTTCCTGCATCGGCTGAAGCTTTGACCGCATACTGTGAGCACCATGCTTGAAAATTTCCGCCTGCGCGTCTTTCGCGAGGTTGCCCGGCAGCGCAGTTTTCGGAAAACGGCCGAAGTGCTGTACATCTCGCAGCCGGCGGTGACGCAACAGATCAAGGCCCTGGAGGAGGAGCTTGGCCGACGGCTGCTCGACCGCACCGGCGGTACCGTGCGTTTGACCGCCGCCGGTGAGATTCTGCTGGCTTCGGCAAAGGCGTCCGAGGCATTGCTGCAACAGGCCACGGAGGCAATGTCAGCCGTCGACGGCGAGCCGGGCGGGACCCTGCGGCTGGCAGCATCCACGACCATTGCACAATACCTGTTGCCACGGCTGCTGGCCTCCTTCCGCCGCCGGCACCCGGGTGTCGCGCTTGAGTTGGAAAGCGCCAACACGACGGGGGTCGTCGCGCGTGTCGTCGAAGGCTCGGTGGCGTTAGGACTGATCGAGGGTCCCGCCCATCGGGCGGATCTGGTGATGGAACCGTGGATCGACGATGAACTTGTGCTTGTGGTCCCGGGTAGCCATGAGTGGGCAGGGCAAGAAGTCGATCTTTCTGCGCTGCGAGTGGTTCCGCTGCTCCTGCGTGAGCACGGGTCGGGAACACGAGCCGTGTTGGAAACGGCTCTGCAACATGCAGGCCTGGCTTTCGATTCCCTGCAGGTCTCCATGCTGCTCGGGTCGACTGAAGCGCTGCTGGCTTGTGTCGAGGCCGGCCTGGGTGTCGGTTTTGCCTCCCGGTTCGCCCTGCGTCGCCAGCGCCGGCTTGGGACCCTGGCCACAGTCCGCGTAAATGGACTGCACATTCATCGTACCCTGCACTTCTTGCGCCAGCGCGGCCCGCAGTCAACCGGTATCGATGAGTCCTTCGCGGTCTTTCTACGCGACTATGCGCTGCGGCGACAGGCAAAACAGGCCGTTCAGTCCAACGTGGCCTCACAGGCCTGATAAGGGCAGCTTATCGGCCCTCACGATTTCTACTTGGACGGCGCGGGGACAATGCTTCCACACTACGGGTAGAGGCTTTCTTGAACCCCACATTACTTTTTCTCCTCGGTCTCGTGTTCTCCGCTACCGGCCTAATCTCCTCCCCGGTCGCGCTTTTGGGTGGCATCGCGTTCGCGCTGTTTCTGCCGCACCCCTTTGCGGCCGCCAGCCGATCCCTCACGCATTTTCTGCTGCAGGCTTCGGTCGTGCTTCTGGGTTTTGGCATGAATCTGCATGAGGTGCTGCGCGCCGGCGGTCATGGTTTTGCCTATACCGCCCTCAGCATCGCCCTGGCGCTTGCTCTCGGTTGGGCGCTGGGCCGGGTCTTGCGGGTACGACCCAAGGCCGCGTTTCTGATTACCTGTGGAACTGCCATCTGCGGCGGCAGCGCCATCGCCGCATTAGCGCCCGTCACCGGTGCCGGTGAGGAGGACATGGCCGTATCGCTAGGCACTGTATTCAGCCTGAACGCTCTCGCCCTTCTGCTCTTTCCAGCAATCGGCTGGCACTTTCACCTGTCGCAAACGCAATTCGGTCTTTGGGCCGCTCTCGCCGTTCACGATACCAGTTCCGTGGTGAGCGCTACCGCCCGCTACGGGACGCAGGCACTTGCCGTCGGTACCGCTGTGAAGCTTGCGCGTGCACTCTGGATTGTGCCGGTCGCGCTTGTTACGGCTGCGTTGCTGCGCAATCGCCCAACGGCGTTTGCAGGCCCGGTAGACCCTCCGGATCGGGACGCGGCCACGGCAGGGAGCGCCTCGGCGGCGCGTGTCCAGATACCCTGGTTCATTGCCCTCTTCGTTCTCGCGGCCGCCTGCCGCACCCTGCTTCCAGGACTGCTGCCGGTCTACGCGCCTTTAACCGTTGCCGGCAAGGACGGATTGACCGTCGTACTGTATCTGATCGGCACCGGACTTTCGCGAGAACTGTTGCGTAAGGTCGGGCTCCGCCCCATGGTGCAAGGCGTGGTTCTGTGGATCGTCGTAGCGGGCCTCTCCTTCACAGCCATACGCGCCGGATGGATCGCCCTTTGACCCAGTCTGTGTCACAAAACTGAATGGCGGCAGAGAAGAGTTCTCTGCCGCCATTCAGCATACTTTCGTTCCACTCATGCGTTGTAAGCGGCGGGCGTAAGGCTAGTGCCCCGCTTCCACCTGCGGTGTAATGATGCCGATGTTGGTCACCTCGGCCGAGTGCCCAAAACCAATTACCTGAGCGATGGGACCAAAATCGAGCTTCGGATCACCTTTCACGAACATGATCTTCTCTTGCCGGATCGCAAAGATCTGCTGCAACCGCGACGTAATATCCTGTTTCGCGATGGCCTCGTCATTGATCTTGTACGAGAGCTGACCGTTACCCGCCGGCTGCACAATTACTTCAATCGTGCGCTGGTTCGGTATATCCGGAGCTTTGGTTTTCGGCGGCTGCGGCACCAGAGCCTCCAGGCCCTTCGGATTGTTCGGCACAATTACCATGAAGATGATCAGCAACACCAGAAGTACATCAATCAGCGGCGTCACATTGATATTTGCACCGACGCCACCACCACCACCTGCACTCATTCCCATAGTCGTACCTCCTTCGATCGCAGTAGGCGCTGTGCGCCCCCTACGTTCGCTTTAGTGGTTTTCGTTGACGGAATCCGTCAGCAGGTTGAGTTGGCTAACACCACCGGTGCGCAAGCCGTCAATCGCATCCATCACCGTGCCGTAGTTCGCACGCGTGTCGGCGCGGAAGTACACAGATTTGTCATCGCCGGGGTTGGTCTTCTTGGCTTCCAAATCAGCTACCTTCTGGCCGAGGGTGTCTTTCGTCACCTTATCGCCGCCAACAAAGATGCCGCCGTCCCGGGTGACCGCCACGTTGATTGCATCTTCCTTGTTTGCGTTGTCCATGATGGTTGCCGCCGAGACCACAGGCAGATCCACGTTCACCTTGTTATTCAACATCGGGGTGACGACCATGAAGATGATCAACAGCACCAGCATCACGTCCACCATCGGCGTGACGTTGATGTCGGAGTTGACCTTTTTGCCTTCATTCCGCTTTGCCATTGCCATAACGTCTACTCCGTCCGGGATCCATCTCCCGGTAGATGCCGCTCCGTGCGGCGTGTCGCTCTTCCGCCGGATGTGAGACCACACTGTGCCTCACATCCGACGGCGGCTCCGCTGTTACAGGAATCGCTGTTTAGCGGTGTGCCTGCTTGATGAAATAATCCAGCAACTCCGACGAGCTGTTGTCCATTTCCACGTCAAAGGCTTCAACCTTATTGGTGAAATAGTTGAACAACATCACGGCAGGGATGGCGACCAGCAAACCGAAGGCCGTCGTGACCAGCGCTTCCGAGATACCGCCGGCGACCGCGCCGATGCCGGTTGCCTTGGAGCTGGCGATCGATTGGAAGGCATTCAAAATACCGACCACCGTGCCGAACAGACCGATAAAGGGGGCCGTGGAACCGATGGTGGCGAGACCACCAAGGCCCTTCTTCAGCTTGGCATGCACGATCGCCTCTGAACGCTCCAATGCTCGCTTGGAGCTTTCCACCTGCTCTTCCGTGATCGCGCCGCCCGAACCGAAGGAGCGGAACTCGGTGAGACCGGCGGTGACGACTTCGGCCAGGTGCGACTTCTTGGACTTGTCGGCAACCTTGATCGCCTCGTCCAAGCGGCCTTCCTTCAATGCATTAGCCACACGGGGTGCAAACTCACGCGACTGCTTCCGCGCGGCCGAGAAGTAGATGGCGCGGTCGATGATCACGGCCAACGACCAGATCGACATGATGAAGAGAATCAAAACGACGCCCTTGGCAGGGATGCCCATGTTGCCCCAGAGTTGCATGGGGCTGAAGCCCACCTGGGGGCCGGCTGCTGCGTTGTCCTGCAGAAGCAGAGCGAGCGAGGCGAGGGAGACGTGGGCGGACTGTGCGAGATGAGCGAGAATCACGATGTTTCTTTCCTCCTGAAGCTGAGTACTGAAGCTGAGTGCGAAGGGAGTGCCATGGTGCGGTTCGCGCCAAAGCGGACGGGAACGGGAGGTCGGGGCGAGGCGGCAAAAACGATTGCCACGGCGGTTGCAAGAAATGAAAACTTTGAAGTCGGCCCAGGCGCCAAAGCGTGCTGGAACAACACTACCCTGCCCGTGGGGGTTATCCCATCCCACGGGCAGGGTAGCCGATTCACGCGTTGGGCTTACCCACCGCTGTTCAGATTGAAGTTCACGGTCACTGTGGTGTTTACTTCGGTCGGCTCGCCGTTCAGCATGTATGGCTTGTACCGCCACTGCTTCACCGCATCAATGGCTGCGCCGGTCAACATCGCCGGACCACTGATGACGCTCAGATTCTCGATGGTGCCTGTCTTCGAGATCTGCGCGCTCAAGACAACGGTGCCACTGAGACGGGCGGAACGGGCGATTGCTGGGTAGGTGGGATTCACCCGATTGGTGATCTGCCCTTGCATGACACCGCCCGAAATACGCACCGGACCGCTGGGCTTTTTGACAGCCACAACCGGACCACTGCTTGCCGATCCGGTTCCATCCGGGCTACCGAAGAGGGAGGTCGGGTTTCCACCCCCGGCGCTCGCAAAGCTGGCACCCGCCGAGTTCGGCGGCGGCGGCGGCCCTGTGTCCTTGATCATGTTGATCTTCGGAATCTTGGTCGGCGCGTGCAGGGTCTGGTCCATCTCCGAGGGCGCCGCCGCAGCGGTATGCGGTACAGATGGCGTTGGCGGGGGCGGCGGGGGAGGCGGCGGGGGTGGCGGAGGCGGAGGCGGTGGTGCCGTCAGGGAGGCAGCCATCATGTTCTTCGGCAACGCCTCCGGATTGATCAACGGAATAATGATCAGCAGGGCCAAGATGGCGCCGTTGATACCGAACGTAGCAATCATCCAGTATTTCGACTTCGTCTTGATCCGGCCGCTCGATTCGAGCATGGAATCTTCAAACATGGGAGCAACCTCGGGGCTTGCGAGCGCAGCTTGTTTGCTTAGACACCGGGGTATTCGGATTTGTTCCCGGTGTGCCCGATCTTCTAAAAGTTTTTACAATCCCCCATGCGGGGGAGACAAAGGCGGCCATAGAAGATCGATCTCGCGTGGTTGCGTTTGGGCCCGAAAAGCAGGTTCCCTGAGGAATGACAGAAAGAACGATAGGAGCGCTCATTCGGAACGTCGTAGCCTACCCCTGCCGCCGCACCGCACGCGCCGCCGGCAGCGCCACGCGCCGGCCCTGGCTCGCGCGCCAGTCCTGGTAGGCGACCAGCATCGGCGCGGCGACCGCAATCGACGAGTACGTCCCGATCAGAATGCCCACCACGAGTGCAAACGAGAACCCATTCAGCACTTCGCCGCCGAAGAGATACAGGCTCAGCACTGTAAGGAAGGTCAGCCCCGAGGTCAGCACCGTCCGGCTCAGCGTCTGATTGATCGAGCGGTTTACCACCTGCGACAGCGTTTCCCGCCGGCTCAGCGCAAGGTTTTCACGGATGCGGTCAAAGACCACAATCGTGTCGTTCATCGAGTATCCGATCAGCGTCAGGATCGCCGCGATGACGGTCAGCGTGATCTCTTTGTTCACGAGCGAGAAGAAGCCCACCGTAATCAAGGTGTCGTGGAAGACGGCCACCACCGCAGCGACGCCGTAGATCAGCTCAAAGCGGAACCAAAGATAGATCAACATGCCGATGAGCGAGTAAATCGTCGCCAGCCATGCCTGGCGCTGTAGTTGCTTACCGGCGGTGGGACCCACGATGTCTACCTGCTGCACCGAAAAGCCGGAGTCGTGGTAACGCGCACGCAGCGCGTTCTCGACCGCCGAGCGGCCCTGATCGTGTGCCGTATCTTGCGCCGTGCTCTGGGGCAGGCGCAAGATGACATCGTTGGCCGCCTGGCTGGTTGAAGCGTTCTGCGCTGCGCCGATGCGCTGGATGCTGGCATCCCGCACGCCGGCTTCGGCCATCGCCGCGCGGATGTGGTCCTCATTGGGCGGCGCGTCGAAATGCACCGTCACCTGCGTACCGCCGCGAAAGTCCACGCCCAACGGAATGCCATGCCAGAACAGCATGCTGCCCACGCCGGCTACCGAAAACAGCAGCGAAAACGCCAGGAAATACCACTTGCGTCCCAGCCAGTCGATCTTTACTTCCCGAAACAATTCCACGTTTTGCTCTTCCCTTGAAGAGCAGCTTCTAGCTGTCAGCTCTTAGCTTTTAGCTCTGGGCTGCCCTGTTCTTTTGTTCTTTACGGCTTGCACCAAGGCATATCCCTTACTGCATGTACGGTGAATCCGCGCGCTCCTAAGCTAGCAGCTAACAGCTAGAAGCTCGCCTCTCAGATCGAAAGCGCCGCCCCACGTTCCCGCCTTGTCAGTAGCCAGTCGAAGATCACCCGCGACACAAACACCGCCGTAAACAGGTTCGCCAGCAGGCCGAAGACCAGCGTGACCGCGAACCCCTGCACCGGACCGGTGCCGAAGATAAACAGGATGCCCGCCGAAACGATGGTGGTGATGTGAGTGTCGATAATGGTGATCCAGGCGTGCGCGAAGCCGTCCTGCACGGCCGCTGAGGAGCTCTTGCCGAGCCGCAGTTCTTCCCGAATACGCTCAAAGATCAGTACGTTGGAGTCAACACCCATACCAATCGTCAGGATCACGCCCGCAATCCCCGGCAACGTCAGCGTGGCGTGGCTGAAGCCCATGAAGCCGAGCAAAATCACCAGGTTCAACAACAATGCGAGGTCGGCGTTGATCCCGGCGCCGCGGTAGTAGATCAGCATAAACGCCATCACGGCCAGCATGCCCGCGACTGCCGCCACGATGCCCTGATGAATGCTGGTTGCTCCCAACGAGGGGCCGACCGTCCGCGTTTCCAGATACGAGATCGACGCCGGCAGCGAGCCCGTGCGCAGCATCATGCTCAGGTCCTGCGCCTGCTGTTGCGTAAAGCCGCCCGTGATCTCGCCCGTATCGCGAATGGCTGATTGGATCGTGGCCACTTCGCGCACCTGGTTTTGCAGCACAATGGCCATCTGCCCGGTGCCCTTATTGGCATCGGTGTACTTGTAAAAACGGTCACCTGCTTCGGTGGTCAGATTGAAGGTCAGGTCCGGCCGGCCGTTCTGATCGGTCGAGGGCTGCGCGTCGCGGAAGTCCTGACCGGCGACGATGGCGGCGCGCTTCAGTACCCACTCACGGTCGCCGGTGCCGGGCGCGCCCGAACCCTTTACCAGTACCTGATCCGGCGGCACCGCGCCGCCCAGCGCTGTTAGCGCTTGCGCCTCATCTGGATAGCTGCTGACGACCTCGTGTATTTCGAGCTTGGCGGTGGACTGGATGATGTCTTCCACCCGGCCGGGGTCGCTAACGTCCGGCAATTGCACCAAAATCTGGTTTTCGCCCAGCCCATATTGGGAGATTTCGGGCTCGGAAAGCCCAAGCGTGTCGACCCGGCTGCGGATCGTCTCGATGGACTGTTGCAATGTGCGCGCTTCGAGGTCGCGCACTGCCGCCTGCTTCATCGTAAGCGTAAGCGCATTGGAGGGCGCCGTCGCCAGGTCGTAGCCCGCATACGATGTGCCGTTCAGCACCGCGCGTACGGCAGTTGCCTGCGCGGCCTGCACATTCGCGATCGTGATTGTACCCTGGTGCGCCGGGTCCAGCTTGGCTGCGGTTGCGCCCGTGGCCGCGAGCTCGGTGTTCAGCCGTTGCACATCGGTATCGGTGGCGGCGTTGACGGCCTCGGCGACATGCACCTGCAGCACCAGATGCGTCCCGCCGCGCAGATCCAGGCCCAGGTGGATGCGATCCGTGAGCGACTGCTTCAGCCCCCCATGCGGTATCCCGAAGATCCCATAGATGAAGATCACCAGCACTGCAACGATGAAGCCCGCTTTTCCAGCTAAATTCTTGCCCATCTCTCTCGTTCCAACCCTTTGCGCTTCCGCGGAGACCCCCGCGGTACGGCTTTAAGTCTTGACCACTTCTTCTGTCGTAACGGCCGCGATGGCACTCTTGACGATCTCAAACTTCACGCCGTCCGGCTGGGTACGCACGATAAATACATCATCTTTAATGCTGACCACCGTTCCCCGCAGACCGCCGGTGGTGGTCACGCGATCGCCGGTTTTCAGGGCGGCCAGCTGTGTTTGCCATTGCCGCTGCTTCTTCTGGTTGGGGGCAATCAGCAGAAAGTACATCGCTGCAAACATCAACAAAATCAGCGGCAACCCGGTAAACGAGGCCAACCCACCGCCCCCGGCCGCTGCCATCATCCAACCCAACGCACTCAAACTTACGGTCACTGCACTATCACTCCGGCACGGAAGGGCATGCTGCTTTCCCGTGCATATTCTGCGGGCACGTTTGGCCTCTGCCTAACCCGTCCGGCTGACTGGGGAAACGCGAACGCGGCAACTTCCCTGCGCTGCAAAATACATGCCAGACGGGCAACGCGCACCCAAGCCTCCAGCATCCTTTGCCGGGCGTCTCATGTCAAGCGACACCGGACCGAAGGTGACCGGGAGTGCACCTTAAATCTTCATAGCGGTTCAGTGTTGCCGCCCCGCTATGGCGTTCCACTCGCGACCGTAACCGTCAACGCTACGCCGGTGACATCGCCATCCGCCACCGTCACCGCCGCCCGCAGGGGTTGGAAACGAACCGCATCCGTTGGCGCCGGTGTGCTTGGGCCGCCGCGGCCACCCTGACCCTGCCTTTGCGCACTCGCATTCACCCGCAGGGCATAATTGCCTGCCGGTAGGTAGGGAACAAGAAAGCTACCGTCCGCATTGATAACGCCCGTCCGGGTCAGCGTTGCATCGGCCTGATCGGTAAAGGTCACAGAGCCGGAACGCACCGCCGCACCGGTGGCGCTCACCGTGCCGGAAACCGTGTGCAGCGCCGCCAGGCCCAGGATCACCGCCACGTCGTCCCGCTCTTCCCCGGCAGCCAGCGATATGGCCGCGGCATCGGCGCGACGCATCTTGTCCGGTGCATACACGTAAATGTTGAGATTGCGGGCGAAGGCTTGACCTTCTCCGCGCTGCGGTGCCGGCGCCAGCACGTTGGCCCGTACGACGTAGCTGCCCGACGCCAAGCCGGTAAGCCGAAAGACGCCGCGGTCGTCGGTCTGCGTGCCGGACCCGAAAAAGCCGCCACCGGGCCGTCCCTGCCCATTTGCCTGCCCCGAGGTGCTATCGCTGGACGGCTGGGCGGACACCTGCACTCCCGCGGCCGGGCTCCCATCATCCCACTGAATTCTCCCGGCGATTACACTGCCACGCTGCAAACTCAACTGCGCTGAAGCACCCCCGGCGCTCACATGCACCACAGGCACGCCGGTTAATGCAGCGCTGTTACTTTGCGGGGAGTTCGCCGCCGCTTGCACATCGATCGTCTTATTCACATAGCCGGTGAGTTGGCCGGTGACGTAGTAATCCCCCGCCTGCACCCCGGCGATGCTGTAATTGCCGTCCAGATCGGTGCGTCCCGAATATCGGCCAAATCCACGACCGCCCTCACCTTCATTTGCTTCCGTTGAGGTCGGTACCAGCACAACCTGTGCAAATCGCGCCGCCCGCTGTGTGTCCGCGCACACGACACGGCCCGTTACCATCGCCCCGGTGGGGGGATTCGGCGAACCGGCGAGCGACGGAGGAACGTTCGCCACGACCTGCCCCCATCCAAGACCCGCGCCTCCGGCGAACAGGAGCAGGCCTATTGCCAGGTAGAAACGAACCAGTTTCGCCTGACTCACCCCCGCGTAGCCACGGTCCACTCGGGTGCCCCTCGCATCCTGCAGAGGCTTCCCTTTGACCCTGCGCTCTTGCCCCATCGAAAGAACGTGCACACACCTCATGATCATTGGACGCAACCAGATCCTCGAACGCCGCCATGTGCTCTATGGCGCTTTCGCCGCGCCGCCCTCATACCGGCGAATCCGCTGTTTGATCTCGGCGATGGTTTCCGTAGGCCGCTTTTCCTGCCCCAACTTGTCTTCCAGACCTTTGTTTGGAGCATAGCGTCCACTCCCTCCATCCCAATCCAACACGCGCACATCATGGAAGGTATCCGGGGGCACGCCTAACCGCGGCGGACCGGAGGCCAGCAATACCAGCAACAAACGCGGCGGCGTCCCCTGGGCCGTCGCCATAAACCCCAACGCCGTCACCCCGCCGCATTGCATCTCCGGAAACAGATTGCTCCCATACGTCTCCAGAAACCCTAGCGCACCCGCAGCACGCAGCGTCACAAGCCCGCAGCGCTGCCAGGCACCCTCCGCGTTCTTGCCTAAATACTTCACCGGCACGATCCACAAAGGTCCGCCGCCCGGGCCGGCAACGGCAAACTCCTGCTTCGTTTCCAGCCGAAGATCCCCCGCATACTCCGGAATGGTGCCAGGCGTGATCTTGCCTTGAGCGACTGCTTGTTCGTTCGCCGTTAGGGGTTTGGATAGGCTTTGTGCCGATAGCGGTACCACTAAAAGATAGAAGGCGATGATCGCTCTTGGTGCCAAGAAGCGATGCCCGCAGCACTTCGTTAGTGTTTTGAGGACCGGCATCATTTCACAATTCTTGAACAGTCTTTGTATATTTAGGGCGCTTTCACGCCCACATCGTACGACTGGATGACGCGCTTCGCTTCCGGGATGGTTTTTGTAGGACGCTTCTCCTTCCTGAGCCGGTCCTCAATCGCCTCATTTAATACATACCGACCAGCTGCCTCGTCCCAATCAAAAACGAAAAAACCTTTCGCTCTTTGCGTGTCTCCCATTGCGATCAAAGCCGCTCCCTCATACTGCACGAGCACACGAGGCGGCTTACCCGTGCTCGTTTGCATAAAACCCAATGCTTCAACCCCGTTACACTCCCAAGGCCAATAAATATCAGGACCGAAAGTTTCAACAAAACTAGTCTGTCCGCTAGGAGCAAGCGTAAAGATGCCGCAGCGCTGGCCGGTGCCCTCCTGGAACTTTCCTTGGTAGGTCACCGGCAATATCCACAACATGCTCGATGCTTTCCCAGGCACAGCGAATGCCTGCTTCGGCTCGATCTCCAAATATCCCGAGTACTGCGGAATGGCACTGGGTATCAGCTTGCTCTTCGCTACGGCGAGCTCCGCCGCTGTCAGGGGACGGGAAGGAACCTGCGCGATGGTCGAAAACGCCCAGCAAACGAATACAATCGCAATAAAGAATCTCTTTCTGGTTTTCGCGAAGGTTCTTTCATTTCCTAGTGTAAAGTTCGTACTGCTGCTCCAGCTTTTGATCGTAGTGCCTCCTTTTGTAATCGCTTCCGTTGTGATGTTCGGCGAGTGTTGCCCAGTCTTTCATCTGAAAGGCCCCAAGCAGGCGCGTGTCATGTTGAACTAAGCTAACAAACGCCCCTAATTGCGCCGCAATAGAACGACGCATGGCCGCCACCATATTCTGAGGAGAAGTAAACCTGCTTTCTTACGATTGAATCCCATGATCTGAAATTCCCCAAGATGCCGCTTGTAGAGCAGCGTCGGCGTCCAAACGGTACGCTTCGCCCAAACGGGGATACTGCAGGCTGGTGGGTCCATACTCCTCATCGAAACAGTTCATTTCCCTTAGAATCATGTAAATGCTTCGGGAGCGAAAGATTTGGATTCGTTTTATCCCAGACGTGATGGGTCAGCTTACTGAACCAAACTCTTTAGAATAAGATCACCGCTCTCCCGAGTGAGTCGAACGCAGGCCCATGACACTCGACGGCCGTCAAAGCCTTCACCACCGCAGCCTCACAGCCAAGCTGCGCCGCCGCAGATTTATATTCCGCATCCGTCAGATCGCCAACCATTTGGCCGCCAGGGTCGATGGGTGATGCTCCTCCCAAGCTCGACGATCCCGCACTTAACCCTGGTGGAAGATGGGGAGCCTTCACAAACGGTACAGGCGGAAACCGAGGCGCAACCGGCTCCAACAGCTTGCGCAACGTCGGCCCCATCACGCTCACCACGCCATCGGGAAACGACATCTTCAGCGTGTGCATCTGGTATCGCTCGATGGCGCTTGCCGTTTCATACCCGAAGATGCCATCGATCCGCAAAGCACGGTAGGCGCCATGGGCATGCTCATTGAGCAGCCTCTGCACAAAGGCCACATCATCCTCCCGATTCGGCTGTCTCGGGCCCACACTGAACACCAGGTCGCGCTTCATAAAGCCTCCACCCTTTAATCTCCTGCAGTGTCCTTATCGGTACTAACGCCTAGACGACCGATGCGTCAATCCCCGCATGCCGAAGAGCCACCCAGTATGTCGGTCGCCGCAGGATCACTCGACTTCCTCGCTAAATCCTTTCGCACCCGCTCCATCGTTTCCAGGTAAAACGCCAGATTGTGTATCGAGTTCAGCATCGCCCCCAACGGTTCGCCGCTGGCGTACAAATGCCGCAGATACGCCCGGGTATACCGTCTGCATACCGGGCAGCCGCAACCCTCATCCGGCGGCCGCTGGTCTTCCGCATTATCACCCCGTTTTACATTTAGGCGGATCACCGCACTCGCGCGATCCTTCGGGTCTTCGCGCACAAACAGCAGTCCATGCCGCCCGGCCCGCGTGGGCAGCACACAATCCATCATGTCCACCCCCATGCGCGCATATTCCTCAATCTCGTCGGGATACCCAACCCCCATCACATAGCGCGGTTTGTCCTTCGGCAGCAGGGCGAGCGTGTGGGCTATGATTTCGCGGGTCACCTCCCGCGGCTCGCCGACAGCCAACCCGCCGATGGCGTAGCCCGGAAACCCCATCGCCACAAGCCGCTCCGCCGATTCCGTCCGCAGATCCTTGTACATCCCACCTTGCACGATGCCGAACAGCGCCTGATGCTGACCCCCAGGGCGTTCGCCCCCGCTTCTTCTGTTGTCCTCTCCGTTGGGGATCTGCGTCTCGTTAGCATCGGTGCTGGGTTCCTCATGCATCGCGGCTTGCTGGCGATGCGTGGGCTCGCCTTCGCTTCGCCCCGCCCACGGCACCTCGTGCCGGTGCGCCTTCCAATACGCCAACGACCGGGCCGCCCAGGCATGCGTCAACCCCATCGATGCCCGGGTACGCTCCCAGCTCGCGGGCGTTTCCACACATTCATCGAAGGCCATCATCACGTCCGCCCCAAGCGCGATCTGCACTGCCATCGAGTGTTCCGGTGAAAAGAAGTGCTTCGACCCATCGAGGTGCGAGCGAAACTCCACACCGTCCTCGGTAATCTTGCGCAGCTTGGCGAGAGAAAACACCTGGAATCCGCCCGAATCGGTCAGCATCGGCCGCGGCCAGCTCATAAAGCGATGCACCCCGCCCATGCGCCGGATCAGCTCGTGGCCCGGCCGTAGATACAGGTGGTACGTGTTCGCCAGAATGATCTCGGCACCGCGGTCTTCTGGACCCAGCCTTTCCAACACACCCTGTTCCACGGTCTTCACTGTAGCCGCGGTCCCCACGGGCATAAACACCGGCGTTTGTACGTCGCCGTGCGGCAAATGCAAGACACCGCGCCGGTCACCGGACGCCCCCTCGGCTTTCACCTCAAACGCAAGCGACATCGCCTCATTCTAGTGTCCTCACGGGTTGGAGCGCCGGCAGACCGCGCGTTCGCAGTGTTGATCGTGTGCCCGTTGTCTTGTTATGCATTCTATTACTTCAGTACTGGTACAGTCGTGACTTACCAACAATTCAGCTAGGTTACTAACTTATTGTGCCAGGCCATCTTCCAGTGTCTACAGTAAGCAGATACCGGAAGCGAGACTCGCACACTTTCTGGACCCTGTTCGTGCACCTTCTCGCCTCTGCGAATATTTATCGCCGAGGAGCGCTCCATGCGCCTGAAACACTTTGCCCTTATCGCGGCTTCTGTCCTTGCATCTTTTGTCGCCCGCCAGAGTACTGCGGAAACCCTAACCTTACTGAGTGTCGGTGGTCAAAATGCCGGTGGTGTCTATGTATATCCCTATAACTTCAGTGTGGATGGCGCTGCCAAAACTACAGCGCTCATGTGCATCGACCTGAACCGCGAGGTGACTATCGGGGAGAGCTGGAATGCCACAACGCAGGGAATCAGCAACTCTGCTTCAGACACGGCCTTCCGTGAGGATGCTTGGCTGTTTTCGCAGTTCGGCAACATCGATCCGCAAACACACACCGCGTACACCAACGCCGAGATCCAATTTGCCGCCTGGGATGTTCTTGATGCGAGCGGGATCAGCGCCAATGCGGCATATGCGTCGGCCTTCGACAGCACTTCCTCGTTCCTGGTGAGTCAGGCAATGGCTGCTGCCAACAACAACTCGCTGTACGCGTCTGGCTTCTTCAATCAGTTCGCAGTTTATGCGCCGACGAGCAACCCCGCCGGCTGGACAGATGGAACGCCACAGCGGTTTATCGGCGAGTCCGCCGCGGTCACACCGGAGCCTTCCGCGCTGCTGCTCTTCGGAACGGGTCTCTTTGGAGCCGCGGTCCTGGCTCTTCGCCGGAAATCCGCGGCCACTCCTGTGTACTGACGCAGAAGCGGTACGGACGAAAAGCATATGCACCAGGCAGAAGCAGCGGCAAAGCCGCTCTCTCTACCTGGTGCATATGCGGATATATTCTGAAGTTGTCGGGGCCTACTCTGAGTACCCTGCGGCTATAGATTGCTTGCGCGATTACCCGTGACAAGCCGCAGAAGGAAGGTGAGCAATACCGCGCCGATGACTGCGACGATGATGGAATAAATCAGGCCACCCGACGCTGCCAAACCGAAGAGGTGCGACATGAGGAAGCCGCCGATGATGGCCCCTACAATGCCTACAATGATGTCCATGAGTGCTCCGAAACCTGAGCCCTTCATGATCTTGCCGGTGATAAAGCCGGCAATTAGTCCGATGATGATCCAAGCGATGAAACCATGCGCCATGGCTAGTGCCTCCTGCTGATGTGGGGTCCCATCGACATCAGAGTCTATGAACAGGCATAAGGTTTGCTGGCGGCAACGACAACTTAGGATGTGGGCAGGCACCCGGCACTTGGGACACGCTCTCATCGTAGAAAACGAGCGGAAAGGCGAAGCGAGACCCAGCCAATGTATGCTGAAAGCTCACTGTAATGAGCCCTTCCACGACACGCACCACCCCACGACCGCGCGTTCTCAGCGGGATGCGGCCCACCGGGCGGTTACACCTCGGCAACTACATGGGTGCGCTCCACAATTGGGTGCAGCTGCAAAATCAATACGACTGCTTCTTTTTCATCGCCGATCTTCATGCCCTCACGACGGATTACGCCGATCCGGAGATGCTGAACGAGAACACACGGCAGATCGCACTCGACTTTCTCGCTGCCGGGCTCGATCCAGGCCGCTGCGTCATCTTTCGCCAGAGCGACATCATGCTCCACGACCGGCTCAACACCCTGTTCGGCATGATCACCCCTGTACCTTGGCTGGAGCGCGTGCCGACCTACAAGGACCAGCAGGAGCAACTGGCAGAAAAAGAGCTCAATACCTACGGTTTTTTAGGCTATCCCCTGCTGCAATCGGCGGACATCTTGCTGTATAAACCGCATTTTGTTCCCGTCGGGGCCGATCAGGTGGCGCACGTGGAGTTGACCCGCGAGGTCGCCCGGCGCTTCAATCAGCTCTACCCGGGTGCGTTCTTTCTTGCGCCTGAGGCGAGATCGTGGGAGATGCCCGCCATCCTTGAAAGAGCGCGCAAAAATGCGGGCGAACTGAAGGACTCCCCGCGCGTGCAGTTCACCCCCCACCAGCTCTTTGAAGCAGCACAGAATACCAAGAAGCTCACGGGCTACGGCCGGAACGCGATTCTGCCTGAGCCCGAAGCGTTGCTCACGCCCAGCCCCAAATTACCGGGTTTGGACGGACGGAAGATGTCCAAGAGCTATGGCAATTTCCTTATGCTTTCCGAGCCGGAAGCGGAGTTGCGGGCCAAACTGAAGACCATGGTCACCGATCCGGCTCGAGTTCGCCGCGATGACCCGGGCAACCCCGACATTTGCCCCGTCGGCGACCTGCACAAGGTGTTTTCCAACCAGGAAACCTTGGCCAAGGTTTACGACGGCTGCACGACCGCCGGCATCGGCTGTATTGAGTGCAAGAGTTGGTGTGCCGATTCGATTCTGCACACCATTGCTCCCATCCAGGCGCACCGCCGCGATCTGGAACAACGTCCTGATGTGATCGACGATGTGCTCGCGAACGGCCGCGAACGCGCCACTAGGCGTGCCCAGCAGACACTGGATGAGGTGCAGCACGCCATGGGCCTTCGCCCGCTGGGGCGCTAGCGACCGTGGTGGAAGATCGTAAAGCGGTGGAAGATCATGAAACGGTGACGCCGAATGCGGAGGCGCAGCGACCGGAACCCGCGCGGAGGGACCTGAAGCGCGATGAAGCTGCGGGAAGTTCGCAGTCTCCATTTTTGGTTGCCATCGGCCATGTCTATGACGGTCCATTCGATCTGTTATTAGACCTGATCCGCAAGCAGAACCTCGACATCTACGACATCCCCATGGCGCGCATCACGGCGCAGTTTTTGGAGTACACGCGCCACCTGCAAGCAGTCGACATCGATGCCGCAGGCGAATTTGTCTACACGGCTTCCTTGCTGATTCATATCAAGAGCCGCACCTTGCTGCCTCGTGAGCCGGCAGGGCGACAGGGTCTACTTGAGGCGGAAGACCCGCGACGCGAACTGGTCGAAAAGCTGCTCGAACATGAGCGCTTCAAGGCTGCCGCGCAGATGCTGCAGCAAAAACAGCAGATCGAGGCCGCGACGTGGACTCGGCCAGGGCTGCGGCGCTTTCTCAACGATGAAGGTGTCCCCGATCTTGGGAGCGAGCGCGAAATCGCCGCCGACACCGTGGACCTTGTACGCGTCTTTCGCGAGGTGATGGAGCGCCTGCGCGAGCGGCCTGTGCACCGCATCGATGAGGACGCCGTGACCGTTGGGCAAATGATCGACTTCGTGAAAGGCCGCTTGCTGATGGACGAGAAACCCGTCAATCTGCGCCGGTTGTTGCGGAATTTGCACTCGGAACGTGCCCTGATTTGCACCTTTTTAGCGATGTTGGAGCTGGTCCGGCTGCAGGCTATTGTGTTGCACCAGCGCGAGCAGATGGGCGATATCCTTTTGAAAAAGACGGACACCTTCGAACAGGTGCTCAATGATGCGGCGCGGGTGCGGGACGATTGGGCCTGAACACCCCAGTGTTCTTGTCCTATTCTGCGCCATGTCTCGACTTGGGACAGTAAAGCACGCATTTTGAGACCTTCGCGCCATGGTAAATGCGGGTAACCCCAACGCATGCTGGAAATATGTTCAAAGCGCTTCTTTCACGTTATCGACCCATCGAAGAATTGGCTTCGAGGAGGATGCCTGTGGGTCTCCTCCTCTTCACCGGAGCCGCAGTGCCGGCATTGTCGTTTCTGCCACCCGGAGTCAAGCATCTCCTGCATACGCGAGGGATACTTCACCCCTGGTATCACCTCGTCGCCTTTGCGGCGCTTACCTTTATCTTCCTGCGCAATGCGAAAACGCTATATACACGGCTGCTTTGCATTGCCGGGGCGGTGTTGATGGGATGCGGTACGGAGATTGCTCAAAGCATCGTGTACCACTATCCGGTCGAGCGACTGGATATCATTGCGGACACCATTGGCGTCGTGTGCAGTGCCGTGATGATGCTTGTACCCGCCTCGCGAATGCCTTATACAGCGCGCGATTTTTTCGGAAGGTGGATCAACTTGGGGCTTCTTGCTAATAACCCAACGCGATGAGCCGCCATCAACGGGTGCCGAGCTTTGTATCTGTCTCGGCATGCGTAGTGTCCGATCAGGCTTCGCCGAGTTCCCGTTCATAGGTCATGGCGGTCGCTTCGTCAAAGCAGACGAAGTGAATGGCTTCTACACCGCAGCTATCGGCCAACTCGCGGCAGACGCGAATGGCAATCTGCGCGGCGGGGCCTTTGGGGTAGTGGTAAATGCCGGTCGAAATCGCCGGGAATGCGAGGCTTGTGACCCCGTGCTCGCGCGCCAACTCCAGCGAGCGCCGATAGCAGCCCGCAAGTTTCTCGGGTTCACCGCGGTCACCACCGTTCCATACCGGACCAACCGCGTGGAAGATCCATTTCGCGGGCAAGCGGAAGCCGGGGGTGGCTTTGGCATCGCCGGTAGGGCAGCTACCCAGAGCGCGGCAGGCGTCGAGCAACTCGGGGCCGGCGGCGCGATGGATCGCCCCATCCACGCCACCGCCACCCAGAAGCGAGCTGTTAGCAGCATTGACGATCGCGTCGACGTGCTGTTTGGTGATGTCTCCACGAACGACGGTGAGTTTAGTCATGAGGAATTGGATGCGCATGCTAGTACGCCAGCGCGACGCCATCGGCGCGCATCTCGCTGGCGGCAGCGTAGACGCGATCGGTGTGGCCGTCGAAGTGGGAGGTAATCACCTCGATGCACTCGTAGCGGCCAAAGCCGCCGTCACTGGCGGCCATGGGCCAGCCCAGCGCTTTCAGGGCGTTCTGCGTGCTTTGCGGGATGCCGGCTTCGAGGCGCAAGATGCCTTTGGGCCCAAGCCCGGCCGGGTCTTCGCCCATGCTTTGCGAAGAACCTTCGTGATGCCAGCGCGGGCTGTCGCCGGCCGCTTGCACGTCGAGGCCGTAATCGACGCGGTTGACGATGATCTGTGTTTGGCCCTGGGGCTGCATGTCGCCGCCCATCACACCGAAGCTGAGCCAGGGCTTGCCGTCCTTGGCGGCGAAGCCGGGGATGATGGTCTGGAATGGCCGCTTGCCGGGGGCGTAGACGTTCGGGTGGCCGTCTTGGAGAGAAAATAGTTCGCCACGATCCTGAAACATGAAGCCGAGCCCGTCGGCCACCAGCCCCGAACCCATGCCGCGGAAGTTCGACTGGATGACCGACACCATCATGCCGTCCCTGTCGGCGATGCTGAAATAGGTGGTGTCGCCGTGCGATGGTGCCTGGCCGGGGTGGACCGGGGTGAGAATCTTGCGTGGGTCGATCAGCTTCGCGCGTTCCGCGGCGTAGGCCTTGGAGTTGAGCCAGTCGATCGGGATTTTGCTGAAGTGCGGGTCTGCGTAGAAGCGAGCGCGGTCCTCATAGGCGAGGCGTTTGGCCTCGATCTGCACGTGCAGGCTTTCGGGCGATTGGAAGCCAAAGCCGCGCATATCGAAGTGTTCGATCATCGACAGCATTTGCAGGGTAGCCAGCCCCTGGGTGTTGGCGCCCATCGCGTAGACAGTGGTGCCGCGGTAGTCGGTTTGGAGCGGCGTGGGCCACTCGGCCTGGTGCGCGCGCAGGTCGGCGCGGGTCATCCAGCCGCCGATGCGCTTGAAATAGGCTTCGATGGTGTCGGCGATCGGCCCGTCGTAAAACGCGTCGCGGCCTCCTTGCGCGATGAGGCTATAGGTCCGCGCAAGATCGGGGTTGCGGCGCACGTCGTTTTCGTTCGGCGCGCGGCCGCCGGGGGCGTAGGTGTGCAGCGCATTGACGGTCTCTTCCACGCCGGAGCCAGCTTTGGTGAAGGCAGCGAGGTTGCGCTTGATGTACCAGCCGATGATCTGGGGGGTGGGCGAACCTTCTCGACAGTAATGGATGGCAGGCTCAAAGAGCGTCGCCCAGGGGAGCTTGCCGTAGCGTTGGTGCAGGGCCCACCAGCCGCCGAGGGCGCCGGGAACGGAGACTGTGATCGCGCCCAGGCGGGGCAGTACGTGCCTGCCGTCGATGGGTTGCGACCGTGCCCTTGCCGTGGCCAGGCTCAGATCCATGGGCGAACGGCCAGAGCTGGCCATGCCTTCGAGCTTGGCGGTCTTCGGGTCCCAGACAAAGGCGTAGCAGTCGCCGCCCAGGCCGGAGCTGGTCGGTTCGACGAAGCCGAGCACGGCGTTGGCTGCGACGGCCGCGTCGGCCGCCGAGCCGCCGCGCTTGAGGGTGTCGATGGCCACCTGCGTGGCCAACGGATGCGCGGTGCCGGCCGCACCGTTGCAGCCGAGCGCGGGGGATCGCGAAGCAAAGCTCGCGCCTGAAGGCCGGTCGCCGGCGTGGACATCCGGGCGCTCAAAGCGCTCCTGGCCGGCAGCCTGAAATTTCGGGTGCTCCGGCCCGGTGAGAGGCGCGCCGCCCTGCCCTGGGCCTGCCGTGGTGCCTGGGCTGCCTGTCTGGTTCTGTGCGAACGCGAAGCCACCGGCGGCGGCGGGGAGTGTAGCAAGAAAGGTGCGGCGTCGCATGGGCTTGGGTCCTGTAGGTTGATTGGCTTCGAGCTGCAGGATAACGGATGTTTGCAGGGAGGTGCGGGTGCCCTCCTCATACTTTCGCGGGTAAAGTCTTCGAAAGATGGAGGTTAGGTCCGGACTTCCAGAGTGTGTCGTTGGTCCAGAAGTCGGGCGGCTTGCTCTATGGTGATCCCGACGCCGGGCAGATCGTTCGACTTCCTGATCCAGACTAGCGGATGTGGGGAAACATGATGCAATTTCAGATTCCAGTCGATCTCTATGGTGTTTTCCGCATCGGTATGGCCCTGACCTTTGTGTCGGGCTTTCACCCCTCCGGGGTCTGTCTTGCATTTTCATGGGGGGCTTCGCCCCAGGCTATGATGTGCCGGGCCTTCAGCCTGGAAACGAAAGCTATACCTAGAACTGCAGGTCTCTCCACTGCGCAGAACGGTGAAACTGTTCTGCTTCGGTCGAGATGACACTCCCTGGCCATAGGAGATTTGCTCTAAAGGCCAGTGGTTCAAGCGGTCGGGCGTCCAAAGCAGGCAGCGTTGTAGGATGGGCGGACAGGAGAACTCATGCGTCCTTTGATTCGTATCGGGATTCGTATGGAGGGGTTTGCCCTCGCGGCGACTGCGCTTTTTTGCTGTTTGTCAGGGGGTGGCATGTCTGCGTTGGCGCAGCAGCCGGTCGCGGTACCCGTTCCTGCGGTGATGCCGCTTGCGAAGATGCCGTACTCGCCTTCGCTCGACGTGACGAGCCTGGACCGCAGCGTGAACCCTTGTACGGACTTTTACAAATTTTCCTGCGGGGGATGGATGGCGAAGAACCCGATCCCGGCGGATCAGGCCGGGTGGAGCGTTTACGCCAAGCTGGGCAACGACAACGAGCAGTTTCTGTGGGGCATTCTGGCCGACGACGCCAAAGCCGCGAACCGCACAGCGGTGCAGCAGAAGGTGGGCGACTATTTCGAGAGTTGCATGAATACGGCGGCAATCGATGGCGTTGGCCTGGGGACTCTGCAGCCTGTTCTGCAAGCGACGAACGATCTCCAAACGCGGGCCGAGGTGTTCCAGTCCATCCCGTATTTAACACGCAAGTATCCAGGCAGTTTTTTCTTCAACAGCGGTACCGAACAGGATGCGGCCGACGCTTCGAAGATCATCGCCGGGGTGAATGCGGGTGGGCTAGGCTTGCCGGACAGGGACTACTACCTAAAGAGCGATCCCGCGAGCGTAAAACTTCTTGGGCAATACAGCGCATACATCCAGCACGTATTCGCGCTTGCGGGTGAGTCGCCGGAAGCGGCGAAGACAGATGCGGAATCCATTCTGCACATCGAGACCACGTTGGCGGGGGCGCAACTCACCCGTGTGGAGATGCGCGACCCACACAAGATCTATCACCCGATGAAGGTGAGTGGACTTGCCCAGTTAACGCCTGCGATCGAGTGGGTAAAGTTCTTCGACAAGGAAGGCGCGCCGCACAGCGGAACGCTGAATGTATCGCAGCCGGCGTACATGAAGTTGGTGCAGGCTGAGCTGGCGACGGAGCCGTTACCGGCGCTGAAGGCGTATCTACGCTTTCACCTGCTGAATGGGTCGGCAAACTATCTCGCAACGCCGTTTCGCGAAGCCAGCTTCGATTTTTATGGAAAGACCTTGCGGGGGATCGATCAGAAGTCGCCGCGCTGGAAGACCTGCGTGCGGGCCGTGGATACCAACCTGGGCGAGGCGCTGGGGCAGGAGTTTGTGGCGCGTACGTTCACGGCCGACATGAAGGCGCGCACGGAGCTGATGACCGGCCAGATCGAACAGGAGATGGGCCGGGAGATCGAGGGGCTGGACTGGATGAGCCCGGCGACGAAGGCCGAGGCGCTGCGGAAACTGCATGCGATTCGCAACAAGGTGGGGTATCCGGCGCACTGGCGGGATTACAAGGCGTTGACCGTGAAGCGGGACGACTACTTCGGCGATGCGATGCGGGCGTTTGCGTTCGAGCGAGCGCGGCAGTGGGCGAAGCTGGGCAAGCCGGTCGATTTGAACGAGTGGGGGATGACGCCGCCGACGGTGAACGCGTACTTCAACCCGCAGATGAACGACATAAATTTTCCGGCCGGGGTGTTACAGCCGCCGCTGTACGATCCGTCGCTCGATGACGCGCCAAATTACGGCAACACCGGCGCAACGATCGGCCATGAGTTGACGCATGCGTTCGACGACGAAGGCCGGCAGTTCGATGCCAAGGGCAACCTGCGCGACTGGTGGACGCCCGCGGATGCAAAGGGTTTTGAGGATCGCATCAACTGCGTGCGGCAGCAGTATGCGGGCTATGTGGTGGTCGATGACATCCACATCAACTCGAAGTTGACCAGCGGGGAGGATGTGGCCGATCTGGGCGGCACGTTGCTGGCCTATCTGGCGTCGGGCATGCAGGAGAACGGCAAGACGCCCGAGAGCAAGGATGGGTTCACGCCCGACCAGCGCTTCTTTGTGGGCATGGCGCAATGGGCCTGCGAAAACAACCGGCCCGAGGCGCAGCGGGTGCAGGCGATCACGGACCCGCACTCGCCGGGCTTCGCGCGCATCAACGGTGTGGTGAGCAACCTGCCGCAGTTTGCAAAGGCGTTCGGGTGCAAGGCAGGGCAACCGATGGTGCATGCGCCGACTTGCCGGGTGTGGTGAGCTGGGTTGTTAGTTGTCAGTTGATCAGTTGTCAGTTGTTGGCTGTTAGCTGTTAGCTGCTAGCTACTAGCTACTAGCTACTAGCTACTAGCTACTAGCTACTAGCTGTTAGCTGTTAGCTGTTAGCTGCTGTTATACCTTGGCGGGCGTAAGTCTTTCGTTTGATTGTTATTCCGCAGCGTCGCGAAGGAATCTGCTGTTTCGCTTGTTGAAGCAGCGGCGTCACCCGCTCACGTGGAGCCGGCGACCGCCTCGGCGTTTCCTGCCACTTGAGTGGACGAATGAGATACTGCGGCACAGCCCCGATCATGTTGACCATCTCGCAGAGCCAACTCGCCGCCCTTGATGAAAAGGCAGATCGCAGCTTGTGCGAAAGAATCGTGAAGCAGCTGCGCTCGCAGGTTCGTATTCCCCTTCCACCCGAGGATGCAGAGCTCGGCAAAGAGGTCGCGGAGCGCATACGCGATGCCCGCATCTGGGGCCTGCGAAGCGATGCTTCGGTGACCCGGTATGTGGTCTCCTGCCTTACCCATCTCGGTCCAAAAGAGGATCTGGCCTCGCGTCTGGAAGTCTACCTGCGTCTCTATCAAGAGCCTTTGACCCAGGGCATCAACCTCCCCGAGTTCTGCCGCGGTACCGTCACCTTTGCAGAGGCACACAACGTGTTAGCCGATGAGGGTGCCGCCTGGCTCGCTACCCTCGTTCTTGCTGGGCACAGCCGGGGCGCCTCGGATCTCAGTTGGATTGCCCCGTTGCTCGATCAGGCCGGCCTTGATGAAGAGCTCCGCATGCATGCCGTCCACCAGGGCGCAGAAGCGCGAGGCTGGCTCGCTCAGGAGCAGCGCTGATGGGCGCCGCCACCCAGAACTGTCCCGACCCATGCAAGGATTTGCTGGCAGAGATTCTGCGTTTTATGGCCAATATCCAGAAACGCGACCTGGATTTGCGCGAAAACAAAGGCAATCTTCCCGAAACGAGACCGGCCCAGCCTGATCCGCGTTACGGAAACCGTTCGCTGCAAGGTGAGCGACAGCAGTATGAGGACCAGCAAAGAGGTCTTCGCAAGCTACTACGAAAATGGGACGATAATCAGTGCGGTGACCCGCCCGAGGGGCAGAGGATTTGGCAACGCGGCCCGTGCCTGCCGCAGACCCGAAATCTGAAAACCAAGCTCTTAAGCGGACCGCTGAAGTAGGGGGCGCCATTGGGGCCGGGTACATCACCTACCGTGTCATTCGCATGATCCCTTCACTCTTTCCCCCGCTCTGGTGGACGATTCCCGAAAATGCCGTTATCCCCTAGTTCCACTACGAGAGCAAACATGCCCGAGCTTGTATTTGAAATTGAAAATTGGGAAGAAATTTTTCAAACCTTGAGCCTAGACGTAGCTGCGCCGTATTTCGGGCGCATGGGCCTGGTTGTGCCGGAAGGCTTTGTGGAAGGCGTGCGGAGGCACCTCGCCGCATTTCGCCAACGAGAACTCGAAGGTAGCGGTGCGCTGGACGCAATCCCCCATATCGCAGGGTGGATGGGTGACGCCTTTGACCCGGCATTTGTCGAGTATCTGCATCGCTGGGGCAAGGACATTTTTCGCTTGCCTGATGGCGTGGCACTTCATCTTTGGAGCAGCATTGCGCGCTATCGAGGCTCGCCGCGCCACGAACCGCTCCCGCAGCCGCCCGCCTTTCTTCTGCGACTTCGCGAGACTTTGGCCCAGATGCCTTCTTTGGACGTTTACGACCTCGGTCCTGTGAGCCCGTGGGATCGCTTTATCTATGCGTGGCGGGAAAGCACGGACTACATCAACCCTATGGTGCTCGTAGATAGCACGATTGACAATTATGAGTTTCGCCTTGCCTGGATGCTTACGTCCCGCGAGCTGCCCGGCCCTGAAAATATGGCTGAGGTCAAAGCGTGGGGGTGGCTCGCAGCACAGCAGATGCGCCTGCCGCTAGAACGCCTCGGCGACCCCGGCTCCTGGTCCCCGCTGCCGCCTCCCTGGGCTCCGGTTTAGCCTCAATATGTCGGCAACTCTTCAGCGCTCGCATGCCCCAAGCACAGCCAGGCGCCTTATCTCCCGGCGCAAACCGCGCAAAACGGCTTTGCTGCCTCTGCAGCTGACAGTAACGACAGTGCCTGAGGGCTAGGCCCTGCACCAATCAAGACCGTAGGACAGCCCCACACAATCGGATTTACCGCGCCCATCGCCGCCCCTGGCACCTCTGTCACGATGTCGCCCATGCGCACGGCCATCATGCCATTGATCCGCACGGTGGGGCTGCCCAGCAGCACCGTCCCTACCCCGTCGGGTATGGCGGCACACAGATGTTTGTCGAGGAGCGCACGCCATGCAGGAAGTTCACCAATGGATACGTTGGGACTTCCTGTACCCGGAAACAGGGGGCTTCCATGCGCTGTCGCGTCCGTGACTCTCGCCGCAGGATGCATATCGCTATCCTACTCGCTCAGGAAGAACAGCAAGAACAGCCAAAACTCGTTTTCTAAGCCGTCTAAGCCGTCTAGGCACACGAAGGGATCGCCTGCTGCGCCATAGAAGCGGGGCGCGGAGCGGTGGAGACGCTTTCATCAGGTGTGCCCCCTTGGTAGCATGGCCGAGGCTCTGGACGAGACCACCTCACAGCCGGCGCAGCCGCGATGGGGAGCCGAAGGGAGTCACCGCGAACGCTATGAGCCTAAGAGGAAAGATCGAAGCCGTCATCTATGCCGCGGAGGAGCCGGTGACGCTGCCGCAGCTCATCGCTCTGCTCGGGGAGGAGACGCGGGCCGAACTGGTCGCGGACAGCTCGCAGGGGGAGTTAGCGCTCGAAAGCGGCCAGGAGGGCGAGGAGACCAAGATGCCGTCCAGAGAGGCGCTTATGGTCGGAGGGGTGCCTTCGGATGCTGGAGCGGACCTACCCACACCGGCGGCGCTGCGTGCCCGTGAGCGCCGGGTGCGCGACCACCTGCGTTCCGTGCTGGATGCGCTCATTGCCGAGTACCGTGATGGGGACCGCGGACTGGAGATCCGGGAGATTGCCGGAGGCTTCCGTTTTGCGACCAAGCCCGAGTACCACGATGCCGTGCGCGGCTTCGTGCGCTCGCTGAAACCGCCGCTGAAGCTTAGCCTGCAGGCGCTTGAGACGCTGGCCGTGATCGCCTACAAACAACCGGTAACGGCGCCCGAGATCTCGGAGATCCGCGGCGTGGACTCGGGGGGCGTTCTGGGCAGCCTTTTGACGCGCAAGCTGGTGACGGCCGCCGGTCGCAAGCAGGTCATCGGCCGCCCGCTGTTGTACAAGACCAGCAAGGAATTTCTGCTGCGCTTCGGCTTGAAAGACCTGAATGAGCTTCCGGGCATCGAAGAGTTTGAACGCATGGCCTCGGACCTGAACGAGGCTGGCGAAGAGATGGAAGAGGAGATACACATGCCGGACATGGGCAACAGACAGGAGCCCCTCACAGGCCGGGAAACGCCCGTGGTGCCGACCGCGGTTGCTGCCGAAACGGAGCCTCTTTCCCCTGCCGACGTCGCTCGGGAGGTGGAGCCGAGCCGGGAGGAACACGCAGCCCAGGCCGACGGCGACCCGAATGCCCCGGTGCTTGCCCAAAAGGCGGCTCGCGAGGGGACGCCTCCCTTGACGGCAGCAGAAGCCGATAGGGAGCACCTCACCCCGGCCCCAGACGGTCCGGGAGAGTTTACGGGCAATGAGACGGCACCGCCGGTCGACAATGTGGAGGTCGACGGCCGGATATCGGGCCTGCCGCCCACGTATGACGATCGCGGCGACGAGATGACGGATTCCCCGGCAAACGACGCGGCTGTGCAGTCAGCTCAAGCTGAGCAGATGGGAAATGGGGGGAGTGACGACTAATGGCTGATTTTCCAGTAAGTCCCGTTGAGGTGAACGACACCGTTCCGGAGAATACCTCCGACATCGAAGCCACGCCGGAGGGCGACAACGAATTTGCTCCCGATCAACCCCTGCCTGGCCCGGGGGCGATGCCCGCACCGGTCCAACGGCCTCGCGGCAATGAGCCGCATCCGGATGCAGAGATCCGGCCGGCGCTGGGGACGTAGGGTCTTTTCGCCGGTGGTTGTCATCCTGAGCGCGGTGAGGGATCTTCGCGTTCTATGGGCGTATAAACGGCCGGCGAAATACGGAGGTCCTTCACTGCGTTCAGGATGACGAGCTGTGGTGATTGCGTTCAGGATGACAAACGAGTGGGTGAATTCCGTCTACCCTGTCACTTCCATTCCACCCGTAGCGCCATACACCTCACCGGTCACGTAGCTCGACTCCTGGGAAGCCAGCAGCACATACAGGGGCGCCATTTCGACGGGCTGTGCGGGACGCTTCATCGGAGCTTGCGCGCCAAGCTGCGGGATCTTCTTGTCCGGTTGTCCACCTGAGGTCTGGAGCGGCGTCCACACCGGCCCGGGCGCAACGCAGTTCACGCGAATGCCTTTTTCGACGACCTGCTTGGCTAGCCCGCGCGTGAAGTTCAGGATGGCGGCCTTGGTCGGCGCGTAGTCGAGCAGCGACGGGCTTGGCTGCGTGGCCTGGATGGACGCCGTGGTGACGATCGTAGCGCCCGGCGGCAACAGCGGCAACGCGGCTTTCACGGTCCAGAACAGTGAAAACACATTGGTCTGGTAGGTTTCTTCCAATTGCTGGGTGGATACATCCGCGATCGCTTCGACCGCGTGCTGCTTGCCGGCAACCAGCGCCAGCACATCGAGCCCGCCGAGCTTTTCGTGCGCCTCTGCAACCATCTTGTAGTTGAAGGCTTCATCCTTCAGGTCGCCCGGAATGGCGAACGCTTTGCGACCGGCGGCCTCGATCAGCTTGACCGTCTCCTGCGCGTCTTTTTCTTCACCCGGCAGGTAGTTAATCGCCACATCGGCGCCTTCGCGCGCAAACGCAATCGCCACGGCCTTGCCGATGCCGGAGTCGCCGCCCGTGACCAGGGCCTTGCGATTGGGCAAGCGGCCTGAACCGACATAGGTGGTCTCGCCGTGGTCGGCCTTGGGCGTCATCTCCCCTTCCAAGCCGGGCACGGGCTGCGGCTGATGCGGGAAGGGGGGTTGCGGGTACTGCTTGGTGGGATCCTGCATGGTGTACAAGCTGGTCGGCACGGCATCATCTCCAGGCGCTCGCGTGTGTCCAGCGAGGCTCACGGGGTGAGATGCAGAATCAAATGGCGGCTGCCGGACTCCGGCGTTTCACCTCCACCAGCACCGAGTAAAAGGTCGCACTGCCGCCGAGATCCGAAAGGCGCTGGCTGGTCAAT
This sequence comes from uncultured Acidobacteriaceae bacterium, assembly GCA_964249695.1. Taxonomy (GTDB): domain Bacteria; phylum Acidobacteriota; class Terriglobia; order Terriglobales; family Acidobacteriaceae; genus EB88. Next base: position 95,009 of record CAXUDF010000001.1, on the reverse strand, counting down.
GCGTTCACATTGGCGCCGGTGGGCGAAAGCTTTTGCCAGTCCAAACGCGTGGCCACCACGCCTTCGGCGACGCTTGCTCCCACGCGAGCGATCAACTCGATCCGCCCACGTGCATTCCATACGTCCACGGCATCCCCGGTTGCAATGCCACGCGGCAGGGCGTCCGCGGGGTGCACTTCGAGAATGCCTGCCGTGCGCCGTTCCATGGCCTGGTGTCCGGGCAGGTTGGCGAAGGTCGTGTTCATGTAGTTGTCGGCCTTGCGGGAGAGAAATTCGAGCGGAAACGGTGCAGCCGCTGGTTGATCTGCCGAAGAACCGTGCCCATTCCGGGATTCGGCGGGTGCTTGCCAGACCGGCACCGGCAGCAGGGCGGCTTTGCCGTTCGGCGTGCCGAACCAGCTTGCATCGCTGAACGGCAAGGTCTCGCCGCGCTCGTTCTGTGGCAGGGCAAGCGGCATCTGCTTGGCGCCGGCCAGCGCTGCCGGCGTGATCCCGGCCATCCACGGATGCGGCGTGTCGAGCGCCTGCGCGATCAGATCCTCGTCAGTGTCTTCGAACGCGGGTTCCTCGAAGCCCATCAGCCCACCCATGCGCCGGCCCAACGCAGCAAAAATCCACGGGTTTGGCCGCGCTTCGCCCAGCGGCGCGATGGCTTGCTCGGAGAGCTGCACGGTGTAGTGCCCGTAGGCCCCCATCAGCTCACGATGTTCCAGAAAGGTCGTGGCGGGCAGCACGACGTCGGCGTAGTCGGTGGTGTCGGTGAAGAACTGGTCGTGCACGACCGTGAACAGATCGTCCCGCCGCAGCCCGGCGAGCACGCGGTTGGCGTCGGGCGCCACCGCCGCGGCGTTGCAGTTGTAGACAAACAGCGCCTTCACGGGCGGGTCGGTGAACGCGGTCAACGCATCACCGAGCTGGTTCATGTTGACGGTGCGCGCCGGCCGACGGAGGGAGCTTTGCAGCATGAGCTCCGGCCGGTGCAGCTTTTTGGTGTTGAACGGAAAGGCCCCCGAGGTCGAAAGCAACAGGCCACCGCCGCGTTGCTGCCACGCACCGGTCACCAGCGGCAACATGGCGACCGCACGCACCGCGGTGCCGCCGTTTTCGCTGCGCTGGATGCCGTAATTGAGCCGGATGGCCGCCGGTCCGCGGCCCTCGTGCCCGGCCTGCCCGTAGGCCTGTGCGAGGCGCTCCAGGACCACGGCATCGATCCCGGTGATGGCGGCTGCCTGCGCGGGCGCGTGCTCCGGCCGCAGGACATGGTCGCGCAGGTCGCGCCAGCCCTCCGTGCAGGCGTCGAGATACGCTTCATCCGCATAGCCATCGCGGAACAGGACATGCAGCATCGCCAGGGCGAGCAGCCCATCGGTGCCGGGACGAATGGCCAGCCATTCGTCAGCCAATGCGGCGGTGCGGGTGCGGTACGGATCGATGACCACCAGCCTGGCCCCATTGCGCCGGGCCTGCTCAATGAAGGGCCACAGGTGGATGTTGTTGCCGTGGATGTTGGCGCCCCAGGCGAGGATCAGACCCGCATGCGCGAAGTCCTGTGGCGGGGTGCCGAGCCGCGTGCCGTATACGGCATTCAGCGCGGCCGTGCCCGCACTCGCGCAGATGGTGCGGTCGAGCTGCGAAGCCCCCAAGCGATGAAAAAACCGCCGGTCCATGGAGCCATACCCGAGCTGCCCGATGGTGCCTGCGTAGCTGTAGGGCAGGATGCTCTCGGGGCCGTGCTCGGTGCTGATGGCGTGCAGTTGCGCGGCGATGGCGTCCAGCGCCTCGTTCCACGAGATGCGTTCGAAGGCTTCGGCCTCGCGACCCTGCGGCAGCGGTCCTTTGGGCACGCCGGCACGCCGGCGCATGGGGTACAGCAGGCGTTGGGGCGAATACACCCGGTCCAGATACTTGGCCACCTTGCCGCACAGAAATCCACGCGTGACCGGATGCGCGGGATCGCCCCCCACCTTCACGGCACGGCCGGTGAGCTCGTCTACCGTGACCAGCACACCGCAGGAATCGGGGCAGTCCAGCGTGCAAACCGCGTGCACTTCGCGCGTGGGCATAGCTTCATTGTAGGCGTGGCGTCCGTGCGGGGTTGTAGCTTTTGGGTTGTACGTTCTAGGTTGTACGTTCTAGGTTGTACGTTGTACGTTTTGGCTGTCAGGAGTTTCCGAATGGGTCTTTTCCGCCTCGCCGCTTTCTGCCCGCTTTTGCTGTTCGCCATGGCTGTTCCTGCGGGGGCGCAAGGGCGCGATAGCACCGCCGCCATCACCGCGCTTCTGCAGCACCAGGCCGCCGATTGGAACCGCGGGGATCTGGACGCGTTCGCTACGGGCTACAAGAATGCACCCGACATCCTGTTTATCGGCCGCACGGTCGAACACGGCTACTCCGGCATGCTGGCGGGCTACAAGGCGCGCTATCCCACCCGCGAGAAGATGGGCACACTTACCTTTTCGCAGCTCGCCGTGCAGCCCTTGGACGCGCAGTTTGCCACGGCTACGGGCCACTTTCACCTGGAACGGACGGTTGCCGGCGGCGGCAATGCCGATGGCTTCTTCCTGCTTGTGCTGGAACAGACCGCGGCCGGCTGGAAGATTGTGCGGGACGATACCACCGGCACGCCCCAGGCGCCGATGGCAGGTGGGCGCTAGCCCAGGCGCGGACGATATTTCCGTGCGCTCAATATCATCCCCTCATCCGTCTTTTATGATGAGACGCGAGACGATCTCCCCATGCGCTGTTTCCCGGTCTTTTCCCTGTCGCTTGTGTTGTCCTGCTCCCCCCTGTTGTGTCCCATGCTCGTTGCGCAGGCGCCCGATCAGCTGTACACGGCCAGCCGCATCCAGCTGGATGTCACCAAAGTGGTGATTGCGCAGGAAAAGGCGTGGAACAACGGCGATCTCGATGTCTACCTCTCGCATTTCAAAGATGCCAGGGACACCGAAGCCGTCTTGAATGGGCCGGTGCGCGGCCTGTCGAATATTCGCTCGGCCTACCACATCGCTTTTGCGGGCAAGGAAGCCATGGGCCATCTCGACCAGACGGAGGTGCAGGTACGCGAGCTGGGACCGGCCTTTGCCCTCGCCACCGGGCACTACCACCTGCAGCGCACAAAGAAGAATGGCGGCGATGCGGAAGGGACGTTTACGGAAATCTTCGAGAAGACTGCCGTCGGTTGGGAGTTGATCTTCAGTGAGACGAGTTAGTTGAGGGCGCTTTGCTACGCCAACTCTGTCATTCGACCCGACCAGCTTAGTTCTGTGAATGTAGTTGCAAAAAGTCATCCTGTTTGACCTGGCGTACGTTGGACACCGATCGAGCGCGCCATCCTCTACTCTGGTATCGTGAACCCGTCCATATCTGCCACCCAGGACCTTCCGATGCTCGAAGCGCGCGGCCTGGTGAAGATTTACGGCAACACGCGGGTCGTCGATGGCGTTTCCCTGGCCCTGCGGCGCGGTGAAACGCTGGGGCTGGTGGGTGAATCAGGCTCCGGCAAAAGCACCGTGGCGCGCATGCTGCTGCGGCTGATTGAACCGACGGCCGGCGAGATTACCTACCGGACGACACTGGACGCCGGCGACGCACATAGCCCGCCCCAAACCCTGGATCTATTGCAGGTACGCCCGCGCGCCCTGCGCCGGTTGCGGCGGCGGCTTGCTTTTGTCTTTCAGGACCCGTACGCCGCGCTCGACCCGCGCATGACCGTCCGGCAGTCGCTCGCCGAACCCTTCCACATCCACAACGAACGTCCACCGGAGGGCCTGGAGGCGCGGCTTACGGCTCTGCTGGCCGAGGTCGGACTCGAAGCCAATGCCCTGCCGCGTCACCCCCATGCGTTTTCGGGTGGCCAGCGGCAGCGGATCAACATTGCCCGTGCGCTGGCGCTGCGGCCGGAGCTCCTGGTGCTCGATGAACCGGTGAGCGCGCTCGATGTTTCGGTTGGTGCGCAGGTGATCAATCTGCTGCGCGACCTGCAGGTGCGCCATGGGCTGACCTGCCTGTTCATCTCGCACTCCATGCCGCTGGTGCGGTATCTTTGCCACCGCGTGGCGGTGTTGCAGCGCGGCCAACTGGTGGAGGAGGGCACGTGGCAACAGGTGTGCGAACATCCGCGCGAAGCCTATACGCAGGAGCTGCTGGCGGCCACGCCGGAGCTGCCGGAGCTGGTAAAGCTATAGTTCTGGCCTGACATCCATTCCCTTGTCATCCTGAGCGTAGCGAAGGACCTCGGTATTCTGCTTGGCGCGGCAGGCACCTCGTGATTTGTGTAGCGCCAACGGCGCGTTCTATACCAGCCTGGGCCGCGAGGCCCAGGAATGCGTGCCGATTCATGACGAGGGCTGAAGGCCCGCCCGATAAGCTCGGCAAGCACTGTAGGTCGGGCCTTCAGCCCTCGCCTGCACGCAATCCATCACCTGGGCCTTGCGGCCCAGGCTGGTATAGGGCGCGCTTTCAGCGCTGGGACTACATTCGAATCTTCTATGGATTGCCTTGTCGCTGCGCCCCATCGTCGCAAACATTGCGCAGATAATCCCACGAATACAGCCCTGATTCGTGCCCGTCATTCCAGCGGAAACGCAGGGCATATTTGCCGACTGGCTCGACATCGAGCGGCCGGACTGGTGCTTCGTACATCGGCAACAGGGACGCGGGTTTCGCTTTGGGGACACCCGCCGGACGGCCCTCCTTCTCGCGCGCTTCATGGCAGGTCGCGCAGGGGCAGGCGTCGCGCAGCCAGCGAAAGTTCCAGTGGCTTTGGTGGCCGTCGCGCCAGTCGATGGTGACGCCGGTGCCGCCGGTTTTATCGACCCGCACCTTGGCCGGCCGGATGGCCTCGCCTGTCAGGCGGCGACGTTCCCGCTCCGCATCGGCTGCGGCTTCTTCGGCACTGATAAATTGCACACCGTCGTGACTCATGTGGCTTTCCTTTCGTTGGCGTCAGCGCGGCGCATCGCCGGGTTGCTGAGGGCGCGTTGCATTGCGGTCGAAGCGCAGTTTAAGAAAAAGGATGGCGCCGGATAGCAGCAACGTCACGCCATTGGCAAGAAACACCGGCACGGCGTGCAGAAGCAGGCCATAGAGGAGCCAGCAAAGCGTGCCCAGCGTAAAGATGGAAAACATGCCGAGCGAGATATCCCGCGCGGACCGTGTCTTGAGCACGCGCAGGAGTTGGGGCAGAAAGGAGATCGTCGTGAGACAGGCGGCACAGTAGCCGATGGCGTCGATGACGGGCCTGCGCATTGGATGCGTCGCCGTTTGGGTGATCCTCTGCGCATCCATCACGCGTGCGCCTGCCTGTAGAAGAAATATCCTGCGATGACACAGCCGATGCCCACGACCATGGCGCGCAGCACGCCGCCATTCACGCGCCGGGCAAAGCGCGCGCCGAGCCAGCCGCCCAGCGCCGCAAATAACATGCTGAGCAGGCAGTAGCGCCACTCAACGGCACCCTGGAAGATGAACGTGAAGATCGCACAAAGATTCGACACGCATGCCGCGACCACCTTCATCGCATTCAACGCGTGCATCTCTTCCATGCCAAACAGCGCGAGTACGGTCATCACCATGAAGCCGCCGCCCGCACCGAAGTAGCCGATGTAGAACGTGATCGGCAGCAGGCAAAGGCCCAGAGGCAGCCAGGAGATCGGCCTTGCGGCATAGCTGTCGGGGGTACCGGCACGCGCGCGCAGCCAGCGTGAGACAGGAGCGGAGATGCCGAAGATGCCGGTGCCGCCGAGGATCAGCCAGGGAATCAGTCGCAGAAATGTCGTTTGCCGCGTATGCAGCAGCACCTCCGCGCCGGACACGCCGCCAAGCACACAGGTGACCAGCACCGTCGGCAGCAGATCGCGCCGCACATCGCCGCGCAGGGTGGCAAGGGACGTGAGCTGGCCCGGCCAGAGGGCGACCGTGTTGGTGGCGTTGGCCTGCACAGGCGCCACACCCATGCCCAACATGGCGGGAAAGGAGAGAAATGAACCCCCACCGGCCATGGCGTTCATGACGCCCGCAATTGTCGAGGCGGCTACGAGCCAGATGAAACGAAAGGGCAGCGAAGCCGGCAACGACATCTTCCCATTCTAAGGGGGCGTGGACTTTTCGTACTCGACCGAGGTTGGTCATAGAGCGGCTTGTCAACGAGGGCGGTCTTTTCGATCGAAAGTGCGTACTCAAACAGCCGGGGCCGCAACGCCCAGATTTGGGGAGGTTATGCCGGTGAGGAGGGGAAAACCCGACCTGGAGACGATCGGCCTGAATGTAGATCGGGCCTTCAGCCCTGAACATGCTTGGCATGCAGACCTGGGCCTTGCGGCCCAGGCTGGTATTGAACGCGGCGTTGGCGCTAAGTGACCGGAAAGGTCCGGGCTTCAGGATCACAGGCGGAACAGGGAAAACCGTACCTCGCTCTATGGTTAAGAGGCTATGGCTCTAGCTTCCTACCTCCCCATCCCTAATCTGGCTTTCCGCCTCTAGCTTTCCGTCTTTTCCTCCTGGTAATGGCCGATGTGGCTGTAGGTTTGCTTCGGGAAGCGGAGGCTCTTGTAGACGTTGCCGCAATCGGGATCGTGCCGGTCGGGAATGATGGAGAACTCCTGCTCGGCCTGCCATTCGAGAATGCGCTCGCGGCGCGGTGGGGAGTAATCCCGGCCCTCGACCTGGACCAGCATCTGCCGAGCCTGTTCTTCTGAAAAATCACCATCACGCGTCAACTCGGCGAGTACTTCGGCGTCACTCAGGAAGTGCCGCGCGATCATGGCAAACGTGAGCCGGCCGTAATGGCCGATATCTTCACCGCGCCCCAGAGCATCGAGCAGATGCGCCATCATAGTGTCTTCACGCAGGGCTTCGATGCCGTGCGTTTCCGGCTCGCCGACAGCATGACCTTCGGGCGACTGGGACGCCGGCTGCTTGCGCGCGTCCATTGAGCCGGGCTCGACAAGATGCTTGCCGGTGGGGTCTGGGCGGGCTGTGCTGCTGGTGCCCTTTGGCGCAATCGCTTCGGCAGCATCGGTGTCAGCCCCTGCGGCTTTTGCGCGGCCTGCGGATGCGGACGACGATGCATGGCTCGCAGAAGACGCATGGCTTGCGGACGATGCATGGCTCCCAGAAGACGTCTGATCTTTCTTTGCCGAGGCCGATGCTCCCGTCTGGGTGCCCTTCGTCTTCAGCTTCGCCAACTCGGCCTCGGCGCGCTCGGCACGCTCCACGGCGTTTTGCAAGGCCTGGCTTTGCTCATCCATGATCGGTTCATCGAGTTCTACGGTACGCTCGCTCATTGGTCCCTCGGCTGCCGGACGCATCCAGCTATTCGCTTTCTCTTCGCTTCTTAGGACGTTGCCTCAGGCTCCCGTGTTGCCTCTGCAACACGCCTTCTCGCTGTGGAAATGTCGCGAGCCGGGGATTATGTCCTGTCAGATGCCAGGCAGAGACAGCGCAAGCGCTTCTTCCACGCTCCCAGCCACCAGCAGCGCGCCGCGATTGCCGCGCAGCATGCCTTCGCGCTCGCAAACATCAAGAAAGGTCAGAAGCGTGTCGTAAAAACCGGCCACGTTGAGCAGCACCACAGGTTTGGCGTGCAGTTTGAGCGTTTGCCAGGCCAGAACCTCGAAAAGCTCTTCAAGGGTGCCAAAGCCGCCGGGCATCACTAAGAATCCGTCGGCGAACTCACCCATCAGGCGTTTGCGGGTGTGCATCGTGTCCACCACGTGGAGCTCGCGTACGCCCCCGTGGACGACCTCCATGTCGACCAGCACCTGGGGGATCACGCCCACCACGCGGCCGCGGGCTGCCAGTGCCGCGTCCGCGACGGCACCCATCAGGCCGACGGCGGCCCCGCCGTAGATCAAACCGACGCCGCGTGCGGCCATCGCGTGGCCGAGCTCCCTGGCCACGGTGCGGTACACCGGCTGGAGGCCATCGGCGGCGGCACAGAAAACTGCCAGCTCTTTGCCATGGGGCTTTCTGCTGCTTCCGGCGGGCGGCTGTGTGCTCTCCATCGGCAAAGCATACACAGTCTCGGCAAAGCATACACAGCCGCAAGGTCACGCATCACAACGAGGAGGTGCGGAAGAATTGTCCCTCCGTGCCCTTCCGAGTTCATACCCATGCGTTGGTCTGCTTCCACTTTCGTTTTGCTGACGGTCGTGAGCGCCGTTTGCCTTCACGCGCAATCGCCCGCGGCGATGGATGCGCATGGGCAAAACACTCGGGCGGCGTCGGCCGTGAACACACCCGGCCAGTTCGACTATTTTCTGCTCGACATGGCCTGGGGGCCGTCCTTCTGTTCGTCGATCAAGGATGTCTCGGCGAGTTGCCGGCCGCAAGCCGGGTTTGCAGTGCACGGACTGTGGCCGCAAAACAACAACGGCACCTGGCCGCAGTTTTGCGCACAAACGCCGGCCTCAGGAGACCTTGCCCGCAATCTCGACATCACCCCCGACATGGACCTCATCCAGCACGAGTGGAGCAAGCACGGAACCTGCTCCGGCCTGGCGGTGGCTTCCTACTTTCAGGCGGCGCACCAGGCCTTTGCGCAGTTCACCATGCCGCTGCCGCTAATCGGCATGCACAGCAGCCGTACCTACACCACCCTGTACACGATGAACATGCTGTACCTGGCCAACCCTGCCTTTCCAAGGGGCAGCCTGTCCTTAAGCTGCAATGCGAGCCATGTGACCGCTGTTGAAGCATGCTTCAACAAAGCACTCGAGCCGATCCGCTGCCAGGGGTTGAAGGGTTGCGACGCGCAAGTCGTTACCTTTGATCCGCTGTAAAGGCTCACAGCACAGCCGCGACAAAGGCGGGGTCGAGCGGACGGCTTGCGCCGAGGTGCGTTTCTGTCAGCCGCAGTGCGGCAGCTTCCCGGGCGCGGCGCCCGGCTGCGTTTGTGAGCAGGTGAACGATGGCCGCCGCGAACGTGGCTGCATCGTCGGCTACCTCCATCGCTTCGTGCGCCCAGGCTTCAAGGCCCTGTACCCCGATGGGGGTCGAAACGACGGCCTTCCCGAAGGCCAATGCTTCCAAGAGCTTAATTTTGATGCCGCTGCCCACTAACAAAGGCACAAGGCAGACGGCGGCTCGCGCGTATTCAGCCTCAAGGGACGGCACCAGGCCGAGTGTCTCGATGCCCAACGAGGCAAGCCGGGCAGCATCCCAAGACCCGAGCCGCTGCCCGATGCCGCCCGCGACGGCAAGCGTTGCCCCGGGCACGGCGGCACGCACCTGCGGCCAGACGGCATCGAGCAAAAACGAGAGCCCTGTTTGATTCGGGACAATGTTGGAGCCGACGAACAAGCAGCGGCCGGCGATGATCTGCTTTTGGTCCAAGGAACGGGGCGTAAGCGCTACCGGGGTGACCAGCACGGGGGAGGAGACCGCCGCACGGATCGTCTCGGCCTCGCGCTCCTGGGCGGCAAGCACGGTGTGCGTGGAGGAGAGCCAGCGCATCTCCTCGGCTGTCTCGATCGGCGGGCAATCGAGCGGCAAACCGGCTTCCAGAAAACGATGCGCCCGTGCGGACAGCAGATCATGCATCAGGATGGCGGTGCGGCGCCGGCCAAGGCTGCCATGCCCGAGCAAAGGCCCCCAGAAGGCGTAATTTGCCACAACGACGGTAGCTCCTGCCAGTTGGGCTTCACGCGAGGCGATCCTGCCCTCGGCGACCGTGGGTATGGTGAGGTCCCAGGCGCCGGTGTAGAGCGCGGGACCGTACAGCGTTTCCAGCCAACCGCGTACAAAGAGGAGCCGGGGCCAGCGTGCCCCCAGGCGAGGCGCCGCACGCGCCAGCAGCCGCGCCCATGCCTTCGGACGCCAAGGGCAGAGATACCAGGTGCCGAGCCGGAGATAGCCGGGAAAGCACAGCGCCACGCCCGGCGGCGGCGCGGCACGCAGGCGGAAGAATAAACGCGGCGAACGGCTGTAGGCCGAGGTCGCTACCAGGGTCACCTGCGCGCCCTGCGCTCGCAACAGACCGAGCAGGCCGAGTGCGTACGTTGTGCTGCCGCCCTGCTGATGCACCACGGGATCGCGCGTGAGGAAGACCACACGTGCAGCCGATGCGGGAGGGGCCTTGGCCGGGGCAGAGCGAACCATGCGTCCCCGATTCTAGGGCGCGCCCGGCGTACTGCCGATGCATCTTTCGCGCGGAGCAGGGTACCGTTCTGGGGATGGTGGGCGCGAAAGGTGATAGGTAGGCCGAATCGCTGTAGCGAACTGCAACAGACGGCAAGGCACCATGGTGGAGCCCTGCCGTCCGCGTCACAGAAGCGCCGGAAGGAATCGTGCACTAACCGGCGCTGCAGTACACAGTGTTAGCTGATCGCCAGCGTGTTGCCCTGGAGCGTGCTCGAAACCGTGGTCAGGATGCCACCCGCCGCGGCGTGCGCGGTTGCGTTCACGGTTGTGATGGTGATGCCCTCCTGCAGTTTCAGCACGAGCGATTTGCCGGGCTGCACGGTGAACTGCTGGTCGCCGGCGGCGACGGTCAACGGCGTTCCTGCATCGTTCCGCAGGGTAAAGCTGACCGTTTTTACCTTCACGGGCTTGCCGGTGGAGGTGCGCGCTGCGCTGGTGGTGCCAGCGGCGGGAGCAACAAGATTCTGCGCGGCGGGGCTTTGTGCGGCCAACAAGCTGGGCGTTCCAAGCACGGAGATAGATGTAGCCATGGCGGCTGCAATAAGACGATGATTCATATACTGCCTCTTTTCCTTTGTGAAACAGTGCCGATGTTCCTCTGCCATGGTTCAGAAGAAAACAGGCACCTCTTGCTATACGCAGCGGCGAGGGAAAGGTTCTGTTGTTTTTTAGCTTTTCTTTTCAGATGTTTACCGCATTTCCATTTTGGAACTCGGGCTCTCCCAGAACCGAGGCAGGGCGGTGGAGAAACGCTGCAGACTCCCCGCCGTAGAATGGAAGGGTGGGCGATCTTCTTGCCAATATGAATCCGCAGCAGCAGGAGGGCATTGTCTCCGTGGACGGCCCGGTGCTGCTGCTGGCGGGCGCCGGTTCGGGCAAAACCCGCGTCATCACGCATCGCATCGCTTATCTGATCGAGCAGCGCGGCGTGAGCCCGGACGCCATTCTGGCGGTGACGTTCACCAACAAGGCAGCCAAGGAGATGCAGGAGCGCGTCGACAAGATCCTGGGCCACAGTTCCCTTGCCAAACCGACGCTGGCGACATTTCACAGCTTCTGCGTGCGGGCGCTGCGGCGCGATATTGAAGCCCTGCGCGTGAACGGCAAAGGCTTGACCCGCACCTTTGCCATCTATGACGAGAACGATCAGCAGGCGGTCGTGAAATCCGCGCTGAAACGGCTGGGCATCGACGACAAACAGCTGAAACCGCGCGTGGCGCTGGGCCGCATCTCGTGGGCGAAGAACCACATGATCGACCCGCAGGAGTACTTCCTCGCCTCCACAAACCCTCTGGAAGAAAAGATCGCGCACATCTTCAAGATCTACCGCGACGAGCTTTTCAAGGCCAACGCACTGGATTTCGACGATCTGCTGCTGGAGGCGGTGCGGCTGCTGAAGAGCTCGGCCGAGGTGCGCGAGCGGTACAACCGCAAGTACCGTTACCTGCTCATCGACGAGTACCAGGACACCAACCGCCCGCAGTATGAGCTGATGAAGCTGCTCGGCTCGCACGGCAATGTGTGCGTGGTGGGCGATGAGGATCAGTCGATTTACTCCTGGCGCGGCGCGGATATCCGCAACATCCTGGAGTTTGAAAAGGACTTCCCGGCCGCGCAGACGATTCGCTTGGAGCAGAACTACCGTTCGACGCAGGTGATTTTGGAAGGCGCGAGCGCGGTGGTGGCGCAAAATACGCAGCGCAAGGGCAAAAACCTGTGGACCTCGCGTGAGGGTGGATCGCTGATCGGGCTGTATGAGGCTCCGGATGGCGAAGGTGAAGCCATTTTCATCGCCGACAAGGTGAATCGATACCTGAAGACCGCAGGTGAAACCGAGGATCTGCCGCGGTGCGCGGTGCTGTACCGCACCAACTCGCAGTCGCGCCTGGTGGAAGAAGCGCTGCGCCGTTACGGCATCCAGTACCACATGGTGGGGGGGTTCAGCTTCTATGATCGCGCGGAGGTCAAGGACCTGCTCAGCTATCTGAAGCTGGTGCAAAATCCGCATGACTCGGTGGCGCTGGGCCGGGTGGTGAACTCGCCGCCGCGCGGCATCGGCAAAACCACGATGGAGACGCTGGAGCGCATGGCGCTCGGCACCGGGATGAGCACGTGGGACGCCGTCGAGCGTGCCATCGCGGACAAACTGCTGCCCGCGCGCGCGCTGACGGCGCTGGCCGGCTTTCGCAAGCTGATCGAAGATGCCAGGGCGATGCTGGGGCCTGACTTTGCGGAGAAGCTGGCGGCCGATGTGCAACCGGAGTTCGCCGCGGGAGACGCAGCAGATTTACAGTCTGCTGCCATTGAACTAGACGTGTTATCTCGACTGAAGGACAACGGCGGAAGCGGAGAGCCCCCTGTACTTCGCGAAGCCGATCAGGCGCCGGAAGACGACTCTTTCAACTTCGGCTTCGATTTCGGCGCGAATGAGCCCGCGCCGCCGACGGTCACGGCCAACGACGCCAACTCCGACTTCGATACCAGCTTCAACTTCGGCTTCGACTTCGGTCCCAGCGAAGAGATCAGCACGATTGCGGCGGAAAATACCGAACTTGCCAAGGGGCATTCCACCGCGGCGAACCAACAGCAAATCCGTCGCTCCGCTCAGGATGACAATCTGAAGCGGGAAAGCGCGACAGAAGACGGTCTCGCCAGCTTCAACCCGTTCGCCCCCGTCCCCCTGAAGCAATCTGCCTCCGACCGCATTCGCGAACAGAACAAGGCCCGGCTCGACCGCATCGTTGCCGCACAGGAGGGCGATCACGAAGCTGCCAACGAAGCCGACGCCCGCGCCTTCCGCAAACCCGGCGACCCGGCCACCTTGCCGGAGCTGATCAAGTTTCTCAATGAGCGCTCCGGCTATCTGCGCGCACTTGAAGAAGAGGGCACGCCCGAGGCCTTCAGCCGCATTGAAAACCTGAAGGAACTCGCCAATGCTGCGCAGGATGCGACCAGCCGCGGCGAGACTCTGCATGAGTTTCTCGATCATGCGGCGCTGGTTTCGGATGCGGATCAGTACTCGGCCGAGGCCCGCGTGACGCTGATGACGCTGCATGCAGCCAAGGGCCTGGAGTTTCCGCTCGTGTTTCTCGCCGGCATGGAGGAGGGCCTGTTTCCGCACTCGCGCTCCATCACCGATCCGACGCAGATGGAAGAAGAACGCCGGCTTTGCTATGTCGGCATGACGCGCGCCATGGACACGCTGCTGATGACGCGGGCGCGCTATCGCCGCCGCTATGGCAACGACATGCCCGAGACCACGGTGGCTTCACGGTTCCTCGAAGAGGTGCCCTCGAAGCTATGTGAAGACCTCGGTTCGCCCGGCTTCGGCCAGGGCGAGGGCGGCGCGCTGAGCTATGGCAACGCGTATGCGACGCCGTATCCGCAGCGCGGTGATGGGCGACGGCGGTTTGGCCAGGGTGGCGAGGAGAACGGCGAGCGCCACTACAGCTATGAGGACGAATCGCAGGAGTCCGGCAAAGCCGGAGCCGCCCGTCAGTACGCCTCGCAGCGCTTCGGTGCAGCCGCGCCCCGCGCTGGCTCCGGGCCGCTGGACAACACCGCTGCTTTTTTCGGCAAGGGTGGCAAGGGACCCACCGGCGGGGGAAACGGCTATGCGCTCGGCGAAAAACGCTACCCCGGCCGCCCCAAGATGGATATCCCCGCCCCCACTGGGCGCACCGGCCTGGGGAAAAATACGCGCGTGCGGCACCCCAAATATGGGGAAGGCATGATCGTGGGGCGCGAAGGCGACGGCGAAGACGCCAAGATTACGGTATCCTTTACAGGGCACGGCGTAAAAAAGCTGGTGGAAAAGTTCGCCCAGCTTGAACGGCTGTCGTAAAGGCAGACCGCCGCCACAGGATTCGCTACAGTACGACCCGGGTGCCCGATCTTCGCGACAGTTTTAAGGTCCCAAAGATGGGTTTACCGACCAATTCAGTTTCCAGGAAGAGCACATGGCAAATACCACCAAGATCACCGACCGCACGGAGCGCAAGAAGATCAAGCGCGCTGCCCGCAAAAAGGCCACCCCCAAAACCGCCCGTACCTGGGCTCGCGGCGAGCACAAGCAGAAGATGAAGAAGGCCACCCGCGGCGCATCGAAGCGTTAATCGCAGCAGGATAAGTCCGAAATAGCAAAGAGCGGAAAGGGTGGGGCCTGAGCCTCACCCTTTCTGTGCTCGGCCTGCCTGTGCTCGGCCTTTCTGCGGACGCCACGCCACGGCCGCCATATTTTCTGTCGGCTCACTGAGCCACGAGGTACCGGGGCGCGGGTTGGCCGATCTGTGACGCGGCCAGTACATTCATGCCTGCCGCCTCATAGTGGGCGAGCAGTTGCGCGTCATGGAGTGACGGCAGGGTCATGGCCTCGCCCATATCTAAACCCTGCAACGATGCCTTGACGCAAGCATCCGTGGTCATTACGACCTCCGGCGGCAGATTGGACAGCGGCATGCCGCCGACCTCCCAGATCTCCGACTCCGTCGCGGCCGGCGCGACGAACTGGACAATGATTTTGCTGCCTGCAAGCTCAGCCTGCAAACCCCGCGTGAAGTTGAGTACAAAAGCCTTTGTTCCGCTATAGGTCGTGACGCCGGGGTAGCTGTAGAAGCTCACAACCGAGCCGATATTGATGATGGCGCCCCGGTCGCGCGCCTTGAAACCGGGCAGCACGGCTACCGTGAGACGGGCCAACGCAACCACATTGACCTGGATCATGGCCGCCTGCTCCGGCCAATTGGCCTCCGCGAGCATGCCGGCCTTGTTGGTGCCGGCGTTGTTGACCAACAGGGTGATTCCTGGGTCGTTCGCGATCGCGTCCGCGACGGTTTCGAGCTCGCCCGTATGGGCGAGATCGGCGGCCAACGTGCGTACCGTTACCCCTGCGCGTTCACGAAGTTCCTTGGCGAGCGCCTCAAGCCTGTCCGCCCGGCGGGCCACCAGCAGGAGGTCGTATCCCCGCTGTGCCAGGTGCTCTGCATACACTTTGCCGATCCCGGAAGAAGCTCCCGTCACCACTGCCGTTCCCAGCCCTGCCTTGCCGTTTGCGCTGATACTTGCCTCGCTTCGGTGCTCGCTCATGCCTTCTCCTTCGATTCGTTGCCGTTACTGGACGCTCTGAGCCGATCGCACCATGCGACTGCCGCCGGCAGTACCATTAAGCCTTATGGTCATCAGGCATCCTGTTAAGGCAAGCATGTTATGGATCAGGTTTCTTGTCAAGAGAGATCGTCGTGAAGCCGTTTCCTCGTAAGATATGGCTATGCGCTATCCAGCATCCGAAACGGCGGAAAAGCACACGCGGGCGCTTCAATCGGCGGCGCGTTTGTTTCGCGAACGCGGCTTTTCCGGCGCGAGCATCAGTGAAATCATGACCGCAACCGGCCTCACCCACGGCTCCTTCTATAACCACTTCGATTCGAAAGAGGAGCTGCTGGCGGAGGCGTTGGAACATGCCTCGCAAAGCACGCTGGCGGAGGTGGACCGCTACGAGGCTTCGCCGGAAGGCAAGCAAACAATGTATCGGGAGTATCTAAGTTCGCTGCATCGCGACAATCCCGGAGCGGGCTGCATTATGGCCTCGCTCGCAACGGATTTTCGTGGTGTTCCCAAAGCCCGCGCGGTGGTGACGAGCTATGTACGCGACCTTATCGGCAAAATGAGCGAGCATTTCCCCTGGTCGCCGCGACGCCGTGCGCGCAAACAGGCCATCCACGCGTTGGCCGCCCTGGTTGGCGCCGTGCTGCTGGCGCGGGTGGTGGATGACCAGGAGCTTTCCGACGAGATTCTGCGTGAGGTGCTCGAAGGGCTTTGATTCTTCGAACCGCGAAGCGCTAGCGATCTAGCTACTGGGGCCCTTTGTTGTCATCCCGAAGGGAATCTGCGTTTGCTTTCGCTCCTCTCGGCTCGACACCACCAGCAAATCCGCTCTAGTTTGACGTTTCCATGAGGTGAGGATTCAAGGGGGATGATCCATGACCGTGTCCTCGGGAGCCTTTTTGGGCAGCCGGCCGGCGTCACGCAAGCAAAATCGCGGTTGTCCCATACAATCCCTGTAACCGATCCATGCAGATGCACCACGGGAAGGACAGCACCGCCCTGCCGCGACAAATCTTTGCCACCAAATCCATCGACAAGCTGATCCACGAGAGCGAGCGCCCGGAACACGCGCTGCGCAAGACCCTGGGGCCGGTGTCGTTGACGGCGCTGGGCATCGGGGCGGTCATCGGGGCCGGCATTTTTACCGTCATCGGCACGGCTATTGGCGGCAATCCCGTCAAGTCAGCCCAGTGGACGGAATCGCCCGTGGTGGATCTTGCCTGGGGGTTGCTCCATGGCAGCGCAGGGCACGTGGCGGGCCGGCCGGGCGCGGGGCCCGCGTTGGCGCTTTCGATGATGCTGGTCGCGGTCGTCTGCTGCTGCACGGGCCTTTGTTATGCCGAGCTCGCGAGCATGATTCCGATCGCCGGTTCCGCGTACACCTACACCTACGCCACGCTGGGCGAGCTTGTGGCATGGATTATCGGCTGGGACCTCATTCTGGAGTATGCGTTCTCCAACATGAGCGTCAGCGTGGGATTTGCGGCGCATCTGGTCGATCTGCTCGACTGGCTGGGGCTGCGTTTGAGCCCGAAATGGCTTTCCCCGGCATTTCTGCCGCAAGGGCTGCAGGACCTCGGCGGGCGGGATATCTACGCGCCCGGATGGCACTTCGGCTTCAATATCCCGGCGTTTCTCATCGTGATTTTGCTCACGATGGTGCTGGTACGCGGCATCCGCGAGTCGGCCCGCACCAACAACATCATGGTGTTGATCAAGCTGGTCGCGATCCTGGTCTTTGTTTTCGTGGGCCTGCGCTTCATTCACCCCACCAACTACCATCCGTTTTCGCCGAACGGCTGGTCGGGGGTGCTGGCCGGCGGTTCCATCATTTTTTTTACGTATATCGGCTTCGATTCGGTGTCGACCGCGAGCGAAGAGTGCAAAAATCCGCAGCGCGACGTGCCGGTCGGTATTATCGCCACGCTCATTGTTTGTACGATCCTCTACACCAGCGTGGCATTGGTGCTGACGGGCATCGTGCCCTGGCGCACGGTGATCGGCGACGCCGCGCCTGTGGTCAACGCGCTGAAGCGTCTGACGCTCGCCACCGGTTCGCCATTGCTGCGCTGGACGCGGCTGGTGGTGCTGCTGGGCGCCCTGATCGGCATGATCTCGTCGATTTTGGTCTTTCAGCTTGGGCAGGCCCGCGTGTGGTTCGCGATGAGCCGCGACCGCCTGCTGCCCGACGCTTTTTCGAAGCTGCACCCACGCTTCCGCACCCCGGCTTTCGCCACATGGTTTGCGGGTGTGCTCGTCGCCATTCCCGCCGGGCTGTTCGATGTGGGCACCCTGGCGGATCTGTCCAATATCGGCACGTTGTTTGCCTTTGTGCTCGTCTCCATTGGCGTGATGGTGCTGCGTCACAAACAACCGGAACGGCGCCGCGGCTTTCGCGTCCCCGGCGGCCCGCTCTTCCCGTGCCTCAGCGTGATCTTCTGTGTGCTGCTGATGTCCGGCCTGCCGATGATCACCTGGCTGCGCTTTTTCGTCTGGCTGGTCGTGGGTTTGTGCGTGTACTTCAGCTACAGCCGCAAGCGCAGTGAGTTTTACCGGGGCTAATCGACTCACCGAAACAGCCGTGCGTCGAGGAGAAACGGTTTCGCAGGCTCATCGATGAGCTTTGCCATGTCCGGATGCGTGGGATTGCGCTCCACGGAGAGCTCCCCGGCAAGCACCGGCAGGGTGCCGATGGGCAAGCCGTCACGCGTCAACGAGCACAGATCGGCCTCCGTAGCCACGGCACGCCTGAGAATCGGCGCACCTCCCAAGAGCAGCGGCTACAGTCAAAGCGCTCATAAGCCAAGTGTCTTCCTCTCGGACGTCATTTGGCAGGTATAAACCTGAGTTTTCTCTAATGTGCATCCAAGAGCATGATGTCGTTTACGTTCCTTTCCGCAGAATGGCGCAAGATTCTCATGGCGCAGTATGAGGTCGACCCGGAGATCTTGGCGCGCAGATTGCCGCCCGGGCTTGAGCTCGATCTCTTTGAAGGCCGCTGCTTTGTCTCGCTGGTCGGTTTTCTGTTTGACCGCGTCCGTCTGTTAAGGGTTCCTCCCCCGTTCCATACGCGGTTTGAGGAGATCAACCTGCGCTACTATGTGCGGCGGCCCATGCCGGACGGCTCGTCGCGCCGCGGGGTGATCTTTCTTAGCGAGCTCGTGCCCAAACCCGCTATTGCGTTGCTGGCACGGGCGCTCTACGGCGAAGCCTACGCGACCGCGCCGACGGACCACTATTGGTCCAGTCAGGGTCCGGACGCGCGCGCAGTGCGTCACGGGGAAAAGCCGCTGGTGGTGCGTTATGACTGGCGCGGACCGCGGCTGAAACAGAACGGGTATCGCAGCCTGCCGCAGCACGTGGCGGTTGAGGCCGGCAGCAGGGCCCAGCCGATTGAGTCCGGATCGCTCACCGAGTTCATCACGGAGCACTATTGGGGCTATACACCCACGCGCTCGGGCGGAACGGATGAATATGGGGTGGAACACCCGCAATGGGAGGTGTACCCAATCCGTGCCCATGACATTGTGTGCGATTTCGGTGCGGGGTATGGGCCGGAGTTCGCAAATCTAACGGCTCACGAACCCGATCACGTTCTTTTGGCGGAAGGGGCGCCCGTGCGGATTCGCTGGGGTGGCCGGATCGCCTGACCGAGGTTGATCATTGCCATTTCGATAGAGAGATACAGAGCCGCATCGCGCAGCGAAATGAAGCGACCACGAGCCAAGTTGAGCGTCTAATACTCAGGTGTTGATACTGGCTCGACAGCCTTCGCAGCGAAGCGGGCACCCGAGGTAGGATCGTTTCATGAGAACTATTGACGTTTCACAGGGCGGGGTACGCGTCCTGGACAGCCGCTCCACCGCCAGCCTTCTCAGCAAGGTGTTGTGGATTACGACGGTTGGGTTTCTGTTCACCGCCTTTGGCGCGCGCATCGCCCCGGATTTCATTGGCGGCGGCATCTTCTTCATTTTCATCATCAACATGGGCCTGATCTTTGCGATCAACGCCGCGAGCCGCCGTTCGTCGAGCCTTGCGCTGGTGTTGTTTTATGCCTTTGCGACCCTGATGGGCGTCGAGATCGGCCCCCTGCTGCATGCCTATATGCGCTTCCCGGGCGGCCAGACGGTCGTCTTCCAAGCCGCGCTCACTACGGCGGTAGGCATGGGCGCGATGGGCTTGATCGCGCAGGTTGTCCGCTTCGACTATCGCCGCGTCGCGAACTATGCCTTTGGGGCGCTGCTTGTGTTGATCGTGGTCGGGCTGCTCAGCAGTTTCGTTCACTTCGTCAGCCCCGGTCTCTACGCCTGGGCGACGCTGGCGATCTTCTCCGTCCTTCTGCTGGTTGACTTCATGCGCCTGCGCGATGGCGGCCAGGGCCTTTCGCCCGTGCAGCTTTCGCTCAGCATCTATCTCGATGCATTGAATATCTTCATCGCTCTGCTGCAGATCTTCGGCAATGGCAATGGCGGCCGCCGCAGAGGCAGCTGGAGCTAACGGTTTCGGTGTAGACGCACCAAGGCTCGGCGAAACTGCCGGGCCTTTGCTGTTGCTCGGCAAAAAGGCGGGCTCCCTTCCGCTCCGCTATGCTTGCAGGATGCCCCGTACTCCCCTCAGGGTCGACCCTGACGACCTCCGGACTGAAACCCGCGCCTGGTTGCAGGGCCTTCCCAAAGCCGAACTACACTTGCACCTCGAAGGCTCCATCACACCGGAAACCCTGGTTGCCTTATCCTACGCCAACGACCCTGTGCCGCTCACCCTCGAACAGGCCCGCGGCGTCTATCGTTACCATGATTTTCCCAGCTTTCTGATGAGCTTCAAGGCAGTCACCGAGCGGCTGCACACGCCCGCGGATTACGAAACGATCACCTACAACATGGTGCGCGAACTTGCCGCGCAGGGCATTCGCCATGCCGAGGTGTACCTGTCCATCGGCATTCTGTACCACTTCGCACGGCTGGAGGTGGATGCCGTGATGGCCGCCGCCGAGCGCGGCCGTAGGCGTGGGGAGCGCGACTTCGGCGTGAGCCTACTTTGGCTCATCGACGCGGTACGGCACTTTGGTACAACCGAAGCCGAGCGCGTCTTCTGCAAAGCCGCCATGCTCCAGGCCGAGTACCCGTCCGTGGTCGGTATCGGCATCGGCGGGGACGAGGTGCGCGGCCCCGCCCCAGCCTTTCGCGAGCTCTACGCCGAGGCCAAAGCCGGCGGCCTGCACCTCACCTGCCATGCCGGCGAGTCCGCCGGCCCGGAAAGCATCTGGGCGGCACTGAACATCGGCGCGGAACGGATTGGCCACGCACTGACGGCGGGAGACGATTCGGAACTGATCGAGGTGCTCTCGCTACGGCAGATTCCGCTGGAACTGAACATTACCAGCAATCTGCGGACCGGTTGTTGCCCCACCCTGGCCGCGCACCCGGTGCGGCGCTATTTCGAAGAGGGCTTGATGGTTACATTGAATTCCGACGATCCGCCTTTTTTCGGAGCCAACCTGCTGGATGAGTATGAGCTGGCGCACGGGGAGTTTGCCTTCTCGCTGGACCAGATGCGCGAACTGGCGGCGAACTCGGTGGAGGCTAGTTTCTTGCCGCCGGAACGGAAATTAAGGCTGCTGGGTGAGGTGGAGCGGTATGGGTGGTGAGGTTGTGAAGCGATGACCTGTCTGGGTGATGGTGGACTACATTCGCGAGTGTCACCCTTCTTGAGTTGTCATCCCGCAGCGCAGCGGAGGGATCTGCTGTTTGCGCACAGGGTCACGATTCACCAGTCCTTCGCAAGATCCTCCCAAGTTGGGTTCCCGCTTTCAATCAAAGCAATCTTCCGCGCACGGTTCCAGTCTTTTAATGCTTTCTCTCGCGCGATCGCGTTCTGGATGTATTGGAACTGTTCTACATGCACAAGCCGTCCGATAGTGTATCTGGCCGTGAAGTAACCTGAAATGCGCTCTCGATGTTGTGCTACTCGCGAACGTAAGGCATTTGTCACGCCTATGTAGAGGGTTCGGGTTCGGGAACGGCTGGCAAGAATGTAGACGAAGTACTGATGTTCTCGGCCCTGCATACCGGAAGCGTATGCCGCCACGAGCAAACAGCAGATCCCTCCGCTGCGCTGCGGGATGACAATTCTGTGGGATGTGCGGACGACTAGCAGTTGATACGGTATTGGAGTCGGTCTGACAGTGAGCGTTACTATCCCGCATACACCCAGCTCAGACCACCTTACCGTCCCGGCGGTGCGGGCACCATCACCGCATCGGGATCGACCTTTGGAATCCCGAAGTGCCCGCCCAGGTGCAGCAGATCCAAGGGCCGCATCATGCCCGAAACCTCAATGAGGTTCATCTGCTTCGGCGCGCGGATCAAAACGGCTACGTCGTCAATCTCCGCCCCGTGAAAGTGCAGCCAGAGATCGGTGATCGGCCTCAGCGGCGTGACCTGCTCGCGGGGGCTCACGTGCGCTTCTACGAGGTGCTTCCAACCGGCGATGCTGTAGGCCTGGGTCAGCGCCGCAAGCGCTTCGGGCACGTAAAACGCCGGTTCGCGGTAGCGATAATTCGTCACCGTCACGGCATTGAGCGCAAAGGGTTGCGCGCCGAACATGCTTTGCAGCATGTCGCGGTCAAAGGTAAAGGCGGTATGCGTGGCCGGTTGTGAGGTCAGCCCGGCGATGGCATCCGCAGCCCCCGGGGGCTCGGCGTAGGGTGCCGTAACTGCAGAGGGTACTGTCAGCGCTGAGGGCGGCAAGGGTGCGCCCGCGGGCGGTGGTACACGCTCCACGGGGGCCTGTGCCCCTGACGCGCCTGTGAGAGCGACAGCAGCGATCCCAAAAGCAATTTTGGCGGTAAGCGTTGACGGTACTCCCTTGGCCCACATAACGGATTAGACCCGCACCACCGGCAAGGAGTTTCGTGCCTTCCAGAGAAAAGCGAGGAGGCGAAACCTTGCGCGTGGGCTACTGCGGGGCGCGGGGGGCAAAATACCCTTTGCGGGCATGCACCTGGTATCGCTGATCGAGCGAAACGAGATAAATCGTGCGGAACGACCCATCCTGCTTGAAGTCTGCGGGCACGTATTCGAGTGCATACTGCGAACGCAGCTCCTGCTCGATATTGCTGAACCCCGTCGACATGTCTTCGATCTTTGTCGGGAAGAAGGCACGTCCGCCGGTGGCATCGGCGATGTGCTGCAGCACATCGTCGCCCTTGTCCTTGCTAGGCCCGACATTGGTGCTGATCGCGTACACGATGGTTTCGGCGCGCTGGCACATCTTGATCGCGTCAGCCTCCTGCGAGCGGCTGTAGTCGTCATCGCCGTCCGAGACGAGCACCAGCGCGCGGCGCACGGCCTGTTTGTCACGCAGCGTCAGCATCTGATCACGGCAAGTCTTATAGAGCCCATCGAAAAGCGAGGTGCCACCGCCCGGCCGCAGCTTATGAATGCCCGTATCAAGCAGATCGATGCGGTTCGTGTAATCCTGCGCGATATCGGTTTGCACATCGAAGCCTTCGACAAAGGCACGGTCGGCAGGGCGCAGGATTTGCAGCAAAAAGTCGATGGCGGCCTGCTGCTCGAAATCGAAGCGCGAACGAATCGAGTTGGAGGTATCGAGCATAATGCCGACACGCAGCGGCAGATTGCTTTGCTGCTGAAACCGCACCACACGCGAGGGCGCGCGGCCATCGTCGAGCAGCCCAAACTGCTGTTGCGGCAGATTGGTGACAAAATGCCCCTTGCCGTCCGTCACGGTAAAGACAAGATTGACTTCGCGCGAAAACACAGTGATGGTGGTCGTGTCCGCCGCGGGCGGGGCGGATTCGTCGCGCGGCTGCAACCCTGGATTTTGCGCCGATGCCGGTGCGGCGACACCTCCAGGTGTCTGGGTGGTCGTAGCCGGCGATGCACCGGCCGGGGCTGCGCTGGGTGCCGTTGCCGGCGAGGGTGCCTGTGCCGGTGACTGCGCCAAAGCACAGGCTCCGCTGCATAACAGGACACACAGGGCAATCAAGATCTGCGAAATTTGCGAACCTTGCGGAACTTGCGAAAACATGGCCCGTCGAACGCGTCCAAACATCAGCTTCATCTCGCTTCTATGGTACTGCGATTTCTGATTCCTCGATTGGCTTCGGGATCCTTGCGTTACCGTGAAGCAGCGCGAGAAACGTCACTAATGCCGGCGGCAGGGCAGCCTGGAGGTGCATTGGACGGCCGTTGCGAGGGTGCGTGAATTGTAGTTCGGCCGCATGCAGGAAGTTCCGGTCCAATGTCGGTGAGGACTCAGGCTCGGGTTTTCGGGCTCGTGTGCTGTGGGCGTCAGGTCCCGGGGCACGCAACCGCGCCGGTGCGCCGTACAGTGTATCGCCCACCACCGGGTGGCCGAGCGCGGCCAGGTGCACGCGAATCTGGTGCGTGCGACCAGTCTCGATGCGTACCTCCACGAGGGTAAAGTTGCCCAACGGTCCGGGCTGCGTGACGGAACCGATATGCTCCAACACACGCCAGTGGCTGACGGCCGCCCGCGCTCCAGCCTCCAGGCCCAGCCGCGTCGTCATGCGGATGCGCCGCACGGGATCGCGGCCGACCGGCAGCGTGACGGTGCCTTCGGCCTTCGCCAGCGTGCCATGCACCAGCGCCAAATACGTTTTTTCGACCTCGCGGGCGGCAAACATCTCGCTGAGCTTCGCGTGCGTGCGATCGTTCTTCGCGACCAGCAACAGCCCGCTGGTTTCTTTATCCAACCGATGCACGATGCCCGGGCGCAGCGCCCCACCCGTCGCGGAGAGCTGCTTGCCAAGGTGAAATAACAGCGCATTGACCAGCGTGCCGCGGTTGTGCGCCGCGTCCCCGGAACCGGCATGCACGGTCATGCCGGCCGGCTTATCGATCACCGCGAGGTCCTCGTCTTCGTACGCAATGGTGAGCGGAATGTCCTCGGGTTCAGCCCGCAAGGGCGCGGGTTGCGGGTCGCCGTCGATCTCCAGGCGTTCGCCGCCGGCAAGCTTCAAGCTCGCCTTTTCCGCGGCCCCGTTCACGCGCACCTGGCCATGGTCGATCAGCAGCTGCACCCGGGCGCGGCTGATCTCGGGCAGCGCTTTCGCGAGATACGCATCGAGGCGCTTGCCCTTGGCGGCGGCACTCGCGGTGAAGCTCCGAACCTCGTCTTCTATCTCGAAGGCAAGCGGATCGTCCGCCTCGGCAGAGTCCAGGAGCGGCGTCGCAGCACCGAACTGGCCGGACACCTGGAGGGAGGGCGCGGCACTTTCGCCCCCCAGCGCATCCGCGGCCGCAGCCTCCTCGGCATCCCGCTCGGCCTGACGGTGGGCACGATAGGCCGGCTTCACCGTCTGGCGACGCTTGCCCTTGGGAATCATGTTCTTCGAAGGCATCAGCGCACCTCCGCAGGCTGCAACTCTGCCGAAGCTGCCGTGAACTGCCCCGATCGCGCCAAACATTCCAAGTCGGCTCCGGGCACGGAAGGAGCTTGCGGGTGAAAGCTCCATAGGAGCGAGCCGGCCAGCATCGCGCCAAGCGCCGTCCACTGGCCGGGCTCAAGCCATGGGGTCACGACATACGGCAGTGGCTGCGCGCAAAAACTGAGGCCAACCGCCAGGGCCCCGCCCGCTATGAGCGCCGCTGCCGCGAGCCGGCCCGGTATCCCTGGCGACCGCCCGCGGTTCTGCCGGCGTTCGCTAAACCAGAGCGCGCATGCCAAGATCAACGCGGTGAGAGCTCCATACAGTGCCACCGGATGTACCGGCAGGTCGGAGGCCCAGGGCTGATGTACCCCCCAGCGCCGCGTCGTCGGCATGCCCGCCTCCGAGCCCTCCAGCCAATGGCCGAGTTCCAGCCAGGCTGCCAAGATCACAGCGGGTATCGCGAAAAGATCCAGCATTGGCAGCAGCGCGAGACGCTTCCGCCGCAGGTGCGCCCAAACCATCAATGTAGCCACCGCAATCCCGCCATAGGTGAGGGAAGGCAGGGCCAGCACCAGCAGAGGGTAGTGCAGAAACGTGATGGGATCGCGAACGATTAGAAGAAACCGCGACGCAAGGAAGCAGCTGATGATGGCCACCAGCCCAGCGTCCCACACGGCTTCGTGGTCAAGAAAGGTAAGGGAATCGTTTGGTCGCCGGCGCGCGAGTCGCCGGGCGAGCGCCATGCTCATCACCATCCCCACCGCTGCACACAGGCCATACGCGGTTATCCGCAGCATGCCGAAGCGCAAACCTGGCCAGACAAAAACCACGGCAGCGGCAGAGGAAAATGGCATGAGGGGCAAAAGGCTTAAGCAGAAAAGACCGACCCACGGGGCCGTAAAGCGAAGCGCCGGTGAACCCGTCCTAAGACGGCGGGACCCAGCCGTGGCTCTTTAGGCATTCCGGACTGGCGGACGCTGCACACCGAGCCATATCTACGAGCGAGATCCCTGTTCAATGAATGTTGGTTCAACCAGCGTGGATCACCTTACCTGCTTTGCAGGCCGGTCCCTCTGCATCGGATGCTACCGGGCATGGCGCGGATGCGCAAGGGCTCCCGCATCACCCATGCGTTGCACCCCCGGGTGTACCTGCCTTCACATCTTCCGGTATGGCGATGCGCTCAAAATCATCGGCCAGTTTTGTAAGTGCCGCGGCGACTTCCACACCAGCCAGCGGCTTGCCATGCCCCGGCGCCACGGTTGCGGGAGCAAGCCCCGCCAGTTTGCGCACGGAACGCTTGGCCGCACCCCAGTCCGAAGTGAAATAGGCCGGCGGCCCGTGCAATTCAGCCGGTTGGGAGAAGTTTGCGGCGAAAAAACTCTCGGGCTTGGTTGTGCAGAACGCATCGCCCACCAGCAATGTCTTATCGCTTTCGCGGAAGAAACTGACGTGTCCCGGCGTATGGCCGGGGGTGTGCAGCAGCGTCCAGCCGGGTAGTTCCGCCAAACTCAACTCCACGCCTTCGCCCGGCAAAGGCTTCAGCCGTGAACCGAGATCGATGGGACCGCGCGGCAGCGTCGGTGAAAGCAAGGGCATCACCCCGCCCCCCGCCTTCCAGTCCGGCGCCGGATATTCTTTTTGCCCGGCCAGGTAGGGAAACTCCAGGGGATGCGCATAGATCGGCACATCCCATGCCTCTGCGAGCTCCTTGGCTGTGCCGGCATGGTCAAAGTGCCCATGCGTCAGCACGATGGCGTTTGGCGGGCGGCCGAAGGTCGTCTCCGTCCAAAGCCGTATGCGACTCGCCGAAAATGGGATCGCCGCATCGATCAGCGTCCAGCTCCCGTCCTCGTGCGTGACGCCAAACACGTTCACAAAGGTAATCTTCAGCCCCTGCAGCCCCGGCGCAATCGCCCCCATGGGCACCACTTGATCGTCCGCAATCTCCACCTTGTCCACAGTGCGATCTCCCTTCAGCTAGGACGCCATTTGCCCAGGCGCGGCTGCACTGCGAGTGTACGAAGGCGCGGAGTCGCCGGACTGACTGGATCTGCACTGACTGGATGGAGCGGCACCCGCTGCAATCCCCGCTCAGTTTCCCGGTGCCGGCAAAGTTGCCTGTGTGGCTGCCGTGGCTGTCTCCTTCCGGGATTCCCGTGCTTTGGCGAGCAGCTTTTTCAGTTTGCCCTCCACATCCGACCCTGAACCCATCATCTCCGCCGTCAACACCCCATCGGAATCGATGGTGAAGTAGTGCGGAATGGCCTGCACCCCGAACTGCTCGCTCAGCTTGTGGTCGGCATCGCGGTACTGCACCCAGGTCATTTCGTTCTTTGCCAGAAATGCCTTCCATTTGGCCTCATCCGCGTCCCAACTCACGCTGATGATGACCAACGGTTGGCCCGCGAACTCCTGAGCGATCTTCTTCATGTGCGGCAGCTCGGCATTGCACGGGCCGCACCACGTCGCCCAAAAATCGATCAAGACCACACGACCGCCCATGGCATCCAGGTTGAATTGCGAGCCGTCGAGCGCAGTGACTTCGAAGGACGGCGCCATCTTGTGCAAAGAAAGCTCCGGATCCGCGGCGAAGTGCTCCGCCCGCAGATGGGCCGGGTCTTGCGCGCTGGCACATTGCACGCATTGCGTGAACGCCGTTTTGGCCTCGTCCATCCTGCCGAGCTGGGCAAGGACCTTGCCGTCCAAAAACAGTGCCGCCGCGTTCTTCGGATAGTTGCCGAGGGCCTCCTGAAGCAATCCATGGGCGGCTTGCAGCTTGTCCGGTTTGGGCTTGCTCCCCGCACCCTCATAGACCGCCATGGCGTGCCGGTATTCCGCGGCGGATTTGCTATCCGGCGTGGCCGCGATCGCTTCCATCGCGGACGCGGCGTTGGCGGCGTCTTTGTAGCTGCCGCCATCCATCAAGGCCGTGTACATCCCTCTGAGGCAGTCCACGCACTTGCCGTCGGCAAGCTTGTTCGCCTTCTTGTAACTATCCGCCGCAAACGCAAACTGATGATGCGTGACGAGCTTCTTCGCCTGCGCCATCGCGTCGATGAACTGCGGGTCAGCGGTATACCCAGGCGCATTTGCCGGCGGGGCCACAACAGCCTGCCCACGCAACGGAACACGGGTGGCCAGGGACAAAGACAACAACAACAGGACGACAAAGAACACACGCGATCGCATGGAGCCCTCCATGGAGACGGCCCATCATCCCAGGACCAA
This sequence comes from uncultured Acidobacteriaceae bacterium, assembly GCA_964249695.1. Classification (GTDB taxonomy): domain Bacteria; phylum Acidobacteriota; class Terriglobia; order Terriglobales; family Acidobacteriaceae; genus EB88. The sequence goes on along the minus strand of CAXUDF010000001.1, from coordinate 67,117 downwards.
GACAAGGGAAGCAAGCGAAAAGATGCCTATGTCGCGACTTAGGACAGCGGATGAGTCCCGTTTTGGAATTCCATGGATGGGGCGCGCAATCCGGGAAATATTCTGGAGTCCTCGAACCGCGCCGTGGACACTGCAGGGGAATGACGCGTTTGAAAAGACGCGTTTGATAAGATATTTCTGATCTCGAGTACCTCATTGGAATCGGCCTTTCCGTTGATCGACCAGAATCCAGCTCCTTTTCCTGGCTCCCCGCCGGCTTCCCGCCTCATTCATGGCGAGTCACAGATGGCGGAGTTGATTCGCGCGTTCGACTGGAACACCACCCCGGTCGGTTCGATCGAGCACTGGCCGGAAAGCCTGCGGAGTGCTGTAAACCTGATGCTCGGCTGCGGCTTTCCAACGGCAATCTGGTGGGAGGGCGACGGTCTCCAGTTTTACAACGACGGTTACCGGCCGTTGATGGCAAACAAGCATCCAGGGGGCCTCGGACAGCTCGCGAAAGAGTGCTGGCGGGAGGCCTGGGATCTCGTCGGAGCCCAGGTTCGTACCGTCATGGAGCAGGGACGATCGCTATTCTTCGAAAATTGGCTGGTACCCGTCGAGCGAAATGGCGTTTTAGAAGACGTTTACTGGACTTATAGCTACAGTCCCATCTTCGGGGCGTCCGGCCGTACCGAAGGCGTCCTGGTGACAGGCCAGGATGTCACGAATGCTTTTGTTTCCGCCAGGAAGTTGGCAGAAAGCACCGAAGAGCTGAGGCAGGTGCTTGAAGCCACAAACGACGCCGTGGTCAGCGTGGACCGGGACTGGAAATTTACGTACTTCAATCCAAAGGCCGAGGCCATGTATGGTCCGAGCCGGGAGCGAGCGAAACAAACGGTGTGGGAAGCTTTTCCAGATGCTCTGTATGAGGGTTCCCCCTTTGTGGAGCACTACTACCGGGCGATGGATGAGGGCATTCCCGGTCATTTTGAAGCCCACTACCCTGACCCGCTCAATATCTGGCTTGCCCTGGACGTGTACCCGACGAAAAGCGGCATCGTGACGTTTTCACGAGATATCTCAGAGCTCAAGCGCTCAACAGCAGCGCTGATGCAAACGGAAAAGCTGGCTGCCGTTGGCCGTTTGGCTGCTTCCATCGCCCATGAGATCAACAATCCGCTCGAATCGGTAACCAACCTGCTCTACCTTGCACGGCGCAGCCAAAATGTCGAGGAGACGCAAAGCTACCTCGAAACAGCCGAGCGTGAGTTGCGCCGTGTTTCTGTGATCAGCAATCAAACTCTGCGTTTTTACAAGCAATCCACCGATGCCACTGCCGTTACGTGCCTGGAACTGTTCTCCGGTGTGCTTTCCATCTACCAGGGACGTTTGGTCAACTCCCGCATCCGCGTGGAAAAACGGAAGCGGGCCTGCTATCCGGTCGAGTGTTTTGAAGGCGAAATCCGGCAGGTGCTGAGCAATCTGGTCGGCAATGCCATCGACGCCATGCATCCGGACGGCGGGCGCATGCTGCTTCGGAGCCGCGACGCCCATAACTGGAAAACCGGCCAAAGAGGTATCACGCTGACGGTCGCCGACACGGGCCACGGTATGTCTGCCCAAACGCTGGCGAAGGTCTTTGAAGCGTTTTACACCACAAAGGGCATCGGCGGCACGGGTCTGGGGCTGTGGGTCAGCAAAGAGATCGTGGACCGGCACAACGGCACCCTACGCGTGCGCAGCTCCCGCCGCGAAGGTCATCACGGCACGGTGTTCGCGCTCTTTTTGCCCTTCGATGCGGTACGCCGTTAGCGAACCGTGATGCGTCGGGGAAGACAGGCATGAGCTTAGCCAGCCTTGCGCTCTGCCAGCACCTCATCCAGCATGCCCGCGAGCGAGCCCGTCCGCGTGCGCACGTTGCTTTGCGCCTGGTTCAGGCTGCCGTTCAGCGTCTCGAAATGGGCCCGCAGCGCGACCAACTCGTCTGCGATGTTCAACGCCGCCAACACGGCGACACGCAGCGAATCGACGGTCGCGCCATGGGCGGAGACGGCACGCATCTTTTTATCCACCAGAGCCGCCAGCCGCTCAATGTACGCGGGGTCGGTGCCGCGCAACTGGTATACCTGGTCGTAAATTTCCACCACCACCGCGCCTGCTTCGCGCGCCGCCAACTCTGCCCGCGACAACTCGGCCGCGGTCTTTCCTGCATTCCCTTGCTCTGCCACGCGTCTCCCTTACCTATCCCCAAAACCGGCATCCGCACACCGGCAAGTCGAACAAACCCTGCAGCTTATAAAAGCTCATCTATCTGCGCGAGCATGCGCTCGACGCCCTTGCGTACGGCATCGCGCTCGCGATGAAAGCCTTCCAGCTCCGTACGCGCCGTGCTGTTGGCCTCTTCGAGGGAAGCCAGCCGCTCGTGCAGCACGGCGACCTCCGCCTGGGCGGCATTGCGCTCGGCTTCCACGGCGGAGCGCGCATCCCGCTCCCGCCGAATCATCTCCACCGCCTGCAGCACCTTGCCTTCAAGGGCCTGAAACTCATCCGCACTGATGCCGGAGCCGCCACCCGAACCGCCGGGTGATCCGTTCTCTCCCCTTTGTGCGGCGTCGCTTCGACCCTCGCTGTCCACTTGCGCCCCTCCGGCGGTTCCCCCATCTGTGATCCCAGCTATGATCCCAGCTATGTGACCCTTGAAACGATGTCCCCGAATCCAGTTTCCGAATCCGGTTGCAGTATAGCGATTTCTGCCGTGGATTCGTGGACGGTATTCCCAACGAACCGTTGCGAATGCCTCAACAAACCTACTAGACCCTAAGAAGCCCGAAAACACGCCCGGGGTGCTCAGGGTTGCAAATCATGCAATCATTCCGGCGCGCGCTGGATGCCTCCCAGCTCCGTCCACGCGGTTACCACCCGCGCCGACCAGCCGCTCAGGTCTTCGTCGGTGAGCGTGCGGTGGGGGGATTGGAAGACGAGCCGCATCAGCAGCGAATAGCTGCCCGCCGGCACGGCTTTGCCCTTCGGATCGCGGAAGATCTCCAGCGGCGCGAGCCGCTGCAGTTCTGCAATCGCCAGGGCGCGTGCCGCGCCTTCGACGGCGCTCCACGAGATCCCATCGGGAAAGATGAAGGAAAGATCACGCTCGGCCGCCTGAAAACGGGAAAGCTCGCGCAGGGCGGGCTGGCGCAGCGGCGTGCGGAAGAGCAGCGCGGCGTCGATCGCGGCAAATGTGGCGGATTCCCGTAGCTTCCGCGCCTCCCGCTCCGCGGCACGCAATTCGCCGAAAACAGCCACGGCCTCTCCGTTCAGGGTGGCGCGCGCCCCGCGGCCGGGCTCAACCCACCGCGGCAAGGGATTTTCCGCTGTGCCGGGCTCAAAGCGCAGATCGCCGGCGAAGCGGGACAGCAGCCCCTCGAGCGCGCCTTTCATCTCGAAAAAGAGGGCATCTGCAGGGCGGTGCAGCGTTCCCGCCTCCCCGCCGCCCAGCGCGCCCAGCGCCAGGGCCGGCTGCTCGAAGACCTCCGCCGGTGATCCCGTGAAGACGGTCCCCAGCTCAAACAGACGCACCGTAGCCAACCCGCGGGCCAGGTTGCGCGCGAGCATGCCCGCCATGCCGGGCACCAGCGACGGCCGCAGGCTGCCGGCCTCTTCGCTAAGCGGATTGCCGAGCGCCACCGCCCCACCGGCATGCCCGGGAAGGAAGAAATCCGCCTCGGCCGCCGAAACGAAGGTGGAGGAGATGGCCTCCGTGTACCCCAGCGCGCGCAGGGTGCCGCGGATCGCCTGCTCCTGCCGCTTGTGGGGCTGCTCCCCCACCTCGCCCGCCCAGCCAGGCAGCGTGTTCGCGAAACGGTTGTACCCGTACACGCGGGCGATCTCCTCGATCAGGTCGATCTCACGCTGGAGGTCCAGCCGCCAACTGGGCAGCCGCACGGCAAACTCGCCGGTGGTTTCGCCGATCGGCTCCAGGGCGCAACCGAGAGCGGTCAGGTACTGGGCCACAATCGCCTCATTCAGCCCTGAGGTGCGCTCGCCGGTCGCGATCACCGCGTCTTCGAGCGTTGTGCCGAGGAGCCGTTGCACCTCGCGCACGCGCAGCACGATGCGGTCACGGCCGGCGGTCGCCGCCGCGATCTCCGGCACGACGGCATCGGTCAGCGGCCCGGTCACGATGCCCCCGGCCTGCTCGATCACAAGCCCGGTGACGAAATCATTCGCGGAGGGCGCGGCGTTGAAGTCTGCCCCGCGCTCGAAGCGGTGCGAGGCGTCCGTGTGCAGGCCGTGGCGCCGCGAGCTGGCGCGGATAGCTGCGGGATCGAACCACGCGGCTTCGACCAGGATGTTCTTCGTCGCGGCGGTCACCCGCGAATCCCAACCGCCCATCACCCCTGCCAAACTAAGCGCCTTGCGTGCGTCGGCCACGACAAGATCGTCTGCCGTCAAGGTGCGTTCGGTGCCGTCGAGCAGCCGCAGCCGCTCGCCCGCCTGCGCCCGCCGTACGACGATCCCGCCTTCGAGGGTGTCCAGATCGAAAACATGCGTCGGCTGCCCCATCGCGAGCCAGCCGAAGTTGGTCGCATCCACCGGCCCGGAGATCGGCTTTTGCCCCAGAGACGCAAAGTATTCAGCGATCTGCCCGGAAGCCGGTTTCACCGCAACGTCGCGAATGACCCGTGCCGTGAAGCGCCCGCAAAGATCCGGCGCCTCGATCCGGACTGGAAATGGGTCGCCGGCGGCAGCTTCCATGCCGATCAGCGGCAAATCACGCAGCGCCAGATCACGTAACTCCAGATCACGTAACTCCAGATCATAGATCGCCGCTGCCTCGCGGGCCACGCCGTAGTGGTTCATCGCATCGACGCGGTTGGTGGTGATGTCCATTTCGAACCGCGAACCACCGCATGCTGCCGGAAAGATGCCCTCGACCGCGATGCCGCGCAGGGTCAGGTCTTCGGCCAGCTGTGCGTCCTCGACCGGCAGCGCGGGCAGGTAGCTGCGCAGCCATTTCGTTAAAATCTCCAAAGCTCAAACCCCACACTTCATCCCACCGTTATGCCCCGCTGAACACAGAGGCTAGCCAAGCACCGACTGCGGTCCGCTCCCCGCGCCGGAACGGTCTGTGCGCCGGGAGGACGAACTCCTGCCCGATGGGCGCGGAGCGGAGGTGCACCCGGCCACTATCCTCCCGGCAGCGAGGGCCATCCACCTGATTGTATGTAAGTCCGGTGCGCCGGAAAAAGTTTGGCAAACACCAATCGCTGCGCCTGCCCCCGGCGCTGGTCCCGGCGCGGGCATCATCCGTGCAGCGCGCGGTGAGTGTCAGCCCCGGGTGCCAGCGAAACACCCCAGCCCCAGGCAAGGCCGGCGCAAAGCTCAGCCGTTCGCGAGCGCGGTACAGCCGGTTGTGGCGATCGTAGCGGTCCCAATGTGCCACGTGCGGATGGTGCGCCGCCCAGGGCAGCGCCGCTGCGGCCGCCGCGCTCGTCACCGGATAGCTTTCTTCAATCTGCAGCCAGCCCCACAGGCAGTGCTCGTCGGGTCCGATGCGCTGCCATTTGGCTTCGCGCTGCTTGTCGTTGCACAGTTCGGATTCGCGGAACCAGCCGAAAAAGAGAAACAGGTCCCCAGGCCCAACTGCCTGGTTGCGCAAATGCCGCTCCGCCGCGCCCACCTGGCCAAAGAGGCCCTCGACGCGGGCGGTCTGCCGGTCGAGCGGCGTCGATTTGTGAAGCAGCTCTGGACGCGGGTTTGGGCGCAGCTCTGGACGCAGGGCGGGGCGCAGGTCGGGGTCAAGATGGACATAGTGGTCCGCGTCAATGCCTCGCAGGTGCGTGTGTAGCGCGCCCACGCGGGGGTGCGGCGGCAGATCGCGGTAGCGCACACCCACCCCGGCGATTGCAGCCGCCGCTGCGCGCGAGGCGCTTTCCGGGATCGGCAGGCTGATGAGCTCGTCGCCCACCCGCAGGCTGGGCCGCCCACCCCACGTCGCGTCCGCGCCCTTGCGACTCAGGATGATGCGCCGGGGTAGATGATCGGGATGGAAGGCGGTGCTCATGCGGTAACGGTGAAGAACGCTCAAAGGACAGGGCTTGAGTTGTCATCCTGAGCGAAGCGAAGGACCTCTGTAGTCTGCCAAGCTCGTTCCGGCACATCGAGGAACACCGTCATCCTTCGCTTCGCTCAGGATGACGGCAGGTAGAGGCGTAATTACAAACAAAGCGCTACGGCGCTTTCGCAAACCCACTGCCGGGCAGCATGCGCGGGCGCTCCGGGTCATCCGCTACCGTTTCCACCAGCCGATAGAAGAACACATTGAAGCGCCCAGCCGCCGTGAAGTCGATCGGCTGGGTCAGATCGTCCTGCGGACGATGGTATTGCACCTCGTACCAGTGCCGGTAGCGTGTTTCCGCGTCCGTGCCGGGATCGAAGCCGAAGACAAACCCGATGGCCGGCACACCCGCCCGTAGAAACGGAAAGTGATCGGCGCGGCGCAGCAGACCGCGTTCCGGCTCGCGATCTTCGCGCAGCTCGATCCCTTCCCCCGCCCCGACCGCCGTCGCGGTCGCGCCCAGGGTCGTATCGTGAATGGCGATCGCCGTCAGGATCTTCAGCGGAAACAGGGGCCGCAGTTGATCCAGATTGATGTCCGCCGCCAGCTGCGCCAAGGGAACGGTAGGGTGCTCGACAAACCAGGTGGAGCCGAGCAGGCCCTTTTCTTCCCCGGTGAACGCACAGAACAGGATGGATCGCTTGGGGGGAGCGAGCGCTACTCCGGTCACCTGCTGCTGCCCCGGCAACGGTCCAGCGAATTGGTCCCGCCTCGGCTTCGGACTCGCGTCGGGTTGGAAGGCTTTGCCGTCCCGGAGATCGTCCGCCATCTGAATGAGCAGGGCGACATAGGCCGCGTCGTCTAGCGCGCCGTTGTACAGGTTGTCGCCAAGCACCGGCGTGCCGAAGCCGTACCCGTCCAGATGCGCCGCGACCACCACATACTGGTCGCGCAACGCGCGGTCGGCGCCGGGCAGCACGGCCACGACGTTGGGCGAGGCGATGTCCTTTTCCGTTGTATGAAATTTGGCTTCAAGTCGGTCAGGAAGATCGAAGCTGGCCAACGGCTGTTGAGCGCCGCCCGTCCTCAAGATCGCCTGCGCATCCTGCCCCGAGCCTTCGAGCATCTTCACAAAAGCCGCCGCGCTGAGGCGCATGGGCGGCAGCATGTCTGTCGCCAACGGACCCTGCGCCACGGAACCCTGCGCCACGGAACCCCGCGCTGCCTGGGTCACCTGGGTCGCAATGGCGTTCGGCCCGTTCTGCGGCTCACGCAGCGTCACGCTGCGCGCGTAGGCGTAGGGCCAGCGCGGCGGCTCGATGGTGAAGTATGGGTCATCCACGGTAAGAACGCCGCGTGCGCCGCCTTTGCGGGCGTTCGCCAGGCGCTCACCCGCGCTCGGCAACCCATGGCGCTGCGTGCCGAAACAGACGACCATCTTCCCGGCAACCCCTTGCATGGCCTCGCTGCCGCAGTAGCCGCGAAAGACCAGCGCACCGCCGGCCTGCATTGCCGCCGCGCGTGCGGGCATTGCCGTGATCTCATACAAAAACTTCAACGCCATTCGCTGGCTGTTCCCGCGCACGACCGTGAAGCTGGTGCCTTCCGGCGTGAGGTCGACTTCGTGCATGGGCACGGTCTGAAAGAAGCTGCCACCCTCGCCGGCGGGCTGCAACCCGGCCGCGGCAAAGCGCTTGGCCACGTAGTCCGCCGCCTGCTGATAGGCTGCCGTCCCCGTGTCGCGGCCCTGCATGGCATCGCCGGAGAGTGCCTCGGTCGTGTGCCACCAGGCCAGCGTGTCCGGCCCCTCAATCTCAGCGTCGCGTGGGTGCTGCGCCGCCGCAACGGTGCTGCCGGCGAGCAGGGCTGCCAGACAAATCCGCAGAAGCCTTCTCATTCTTCTCTCCACTCCTCGCCCGGCATGATGCGCTTCATAAATGCGTCAAAAAGCGGCACCGTGAAGGCCGTATCGCCATGGCTCGGGCTCCAGATCATGCCTTTGGCGATCATTCGTTCGCGCAACGGTCCCAGGGCACTCACCTTCTTGCCCACAACATTGGCGATGTCTCCCGAACGGTGCGGTCCGGAACCAAGTTCTGCCATGGCGCGTAGATACCGCCGCTCCGCCGGGGTCACCCGATCGAAACGGACCAGAAAAAAGCTGTCATCGAGCGCCGCAATGGCGGCCTCCGAGGCAATCAGGACATCCTCATACGTGATCGGCGACCGCGCGGCCACGTCCCAGGAGTGCTTTCCCCATTCCTGCAGAAAATATGGATACCCCTGCGTGCGAGCGAGTATCTCCGCCATGGCCTCGTCGGTATACGCCGCGCCTTCCTCCGCCGCCGGCTTGCGAATCGCTTCCTCCGCCTCGGCTGCCGGTAGCGGGCCGATGGGCGAAAAGTCGAACATCCGTTCCGCATAGGATTTCGCATTGCCCGCCAGCGCGCGCAGTTGCGGCAGCCCCGCACCGACGATCCCAATGGGAAGTTTGCGCTGCGTGCACCGGTGCAGGGCGGAGATGAGCGCAGCAAACTGCACCTCCTCCAAATACTGGATCTCGTCGATAAACAGGATGACTGCCGTGGCGGCAGCTTTCGCCGCCTCGCCCACCCGCTCCATCAGGGCGGTAAGGTCCACCTCGAGATTGCCGCTATCCGCCTCGCCCGGCGTCGGTTCCACGTCGTAACTCAGTTCCAGGTCGTGGTACTTCACTTTGAGACCCCGGGCAAAGCCCGACAGGGCGCTCAAGCCTCGCTGCGCAAAGGACTTCGCGGCTTCCGAACGCGACAGCTTGAGCAGAGCGGACCGTAGTTGCGGAGCAAGCAGTGCCGGTAGTGACCGTCGCTCCGGCGTTTCGGCATGGACCGTGATGATGCCCTCATTCTCCACATCCTGGCGCATCTGCTCCAGCAGCACCGTTTTGCCGACCCCGCGTAACCCCACCAGCAGCGTGCTTTTTGCACTACGGCCCAACCGCAAGCGCCCAACCGAAAGGGTGACCTCTTTGCGCAAGGCGTCACGGCCGACGAGGTCTGGCGGGGAAGCCCCAGCCCCGGGAGCGTATGGGTTCTCAAGCCGGTTCATGGAGATATTTATAACAAAATTAGCTAAATTATCAAATGATGATAACTTTGCTAATCTCGTCAATTACGCAAACTGCTCCAGAAACCGTACATCGCCTCCATACAGCAGGCCGATATCGGCGATGCCGTACTGCATCATCGCAATCCGGTCGACGCCCATGCCGAACGCGAAGCCGGCGATGCGGCGTGTGTCGTACATCGGCTCGCGGCCGAGCGCGATTCGTTGCCGATCGACCGCCGCAAACACATGCGGATCGACCATGCCGCAACCTAATAGCTCGATCCAGCCGGAGTGCTTGCACTTGCGGCAGCCCCGTCCCGCACAAAAGGGGCAGGAGATCTGCACATCGGCGCTGGGCTCCGTAAACGGAAAGAAGGAGGGAAAAAACCGCGTCTTCACCGCCGAGCCGAAGAGCGCCTTCATCGCATGGTCGAGCGTTCCTTTCAGGTCGGAGAAGGTAATGTTTGTATCCACGCACAAGCCTTCGACCTGATGAAAGACGGGCGAGTGCGTCGCGTCGGCAGCATCGTTGCGGTGCACCTTGCCGGGAATGACCACGCGCAGGGGCGGAGCCTGGGCCAGCATGGAGCGAATCTGTACCGGCGATGTGTGGGTGCGCATCAAGAGACGGTCGCGCGAAGGTTTTGCTTCCTGCCCGGCAACCACGAGGGTGTCCTGGGTATCGCGCGCCGGATGGTTGGGTGGAAAATTCAGTGACTCGAAGTTATAAAAGTCCGATTCCACCTCCGGCCCCAGCGCGACCGAGTAGCCGAGGCGCTCAAAGACCGCAACAATCCCAGCCATCGTGCGGATCAACGGGTGCTCGGCACCAATCCGGGGCGCGGTGCCGGGCAGAGATACGTCGAGCACCGTGCCTGTTGCTGGGCGTGCAGTCTCCGGCTTGGCCGCTTCGGCGACCAGCGCCTCGATCTCCTCCTTGAGCGCGTTAAAACGCTGCCCGATCAGCCGCTTCGCATCGGCTGGAGCCGCTTTCAACCATGCATCGGCGATGGCTTTCAGACGACCCTGCTTGCGGCCCAGCCATTCCAAACGAAACACTTCCGGTTCGACCGCGGCGGCCATCGAAGCACGAGCCTCGGCGAGCACCGCGGCGAAAGCGGCGTCCAGCGAGGCTTCAGCAAAGTCGAGCAGTTGCGGGATGTGCGTTACGTCCATCAATCTCAGTCAGCGAGCCTGTTCCCGCTCGCCTCAGCATACTATCGTCCCGGCCTGCAAGAGGCAGGGAGCCGTGCAGACCTTTGCCGCACGGCACCCCGTCCGTTTTCTGGACATGATCCCTGATTCCATGATTAGGAACATGACCAGGAAGTTGTACCTGTCGCGCGGCAGTCATACCGCGAAAGGGGCATCGCTGCTGCATACTGGACAGTACGGCTGCATGCTTCCCTGCGGCCGGAGGCTCCGCATGCGTTTTCGATCTGCTTTGCTGTCATTTCTGATGTTCGCCCTTGTTCTCGTGCCCATCGGTTGCAGCAACAGTTCCACAGCATCCCCGGGCCTTCCGCCCGACTTCAATCTCAGCCTGACCCCGGCCACCCTGTCTCTCGGCGCCGGCACGACGGCGACGCTCACCGTTACGATGACGAGCCTGAATGGCTTTCAAGGCACGATCACCGCCGCCCTGGCAGGGCTGCCGGCCGGCGTTTCCGCCGCGCCGTCCACGCTTGCGCTGGTACCCGGCACGCCGCAAACCCTAACGCTCACGGCTCTCAACACCGCCCCAGCGGCCACCGCGACGCTGACCCTCACAGGAACTGCAGGCACTCTTTCCCATAACGCCACTACGGCTTTGACCGTCACCGCCGCGCCACCGCCGCCCGCAGACTTCAGCCTCAGCGTCACGCCTTCAAGCCAGACACTCACCGGCGGCGGAACGGGCGCGCAGATTGCCGTGCTCGCCACGCCGGCCAACGGCTTTGCCGGCACGGTCAGCGTCACACTGACCGGCCTGCCCTCCGGCGTTACTGCTTCCCCAGCCTCGCTCACGCTCACGCCGGGAACGCCCCAAACGGTAAGCCTGCTTGCAGCGGCCTCGGCTGCGGCCGGCTCGGCCACCCTCTCCTTTACCGGCACGGCGGGCACCCTGACGCATGCGGCCAACCTGGCGCTCGCCGTCATCGCCGCCGCACCGCCCAAGCCGACAGGGATCGATATCACCACCTACCACTACGACAACACCCGCGCCGGCTTGAACGCGCAGGAGACTCTCCTCACCCTCAAGAATGTGAACAGCAGCACCTTCGGCCTGCTTGGGGTTTACCCGGTTGACGGAAAAGTGGACGCGCAGCCGCTGTATGTGGGCGGCTTGCAGCTCGGAAACGGCACCGCGAACGTCCTGTATGTCGTTACCGAACACGACAGCGTATACGCGCTCGATGCCGCAACCGGTGCGCAGGAGTGGAAGACCTCTGTGCTCGGCACAAACGAAAACCCCAGCGATCCACACAACTGCAACCAGATCATCCCTGAAATCGGCATCACCGCGACGCCCGTGATCGACCGGACGCACGGCCCGCATGGCGCGATCTTCGTCGTCGGCATGAGCCGGGAGGCGAGCGGCGCGTACCACCAGCGCTTGCACGCGCTCGACCTCACCACCGGTGCTGAACTCGCGGGCAGCCCCACCGAGATTACCGGGAGCTACCCCGGCACCGGTGCCGCCAGCCAAAATAGCATCGTCCCCTTCGATCCTGCCCAATATGCCGAGCGGGCCGGCCTGCTCCTGCTGAACGGCACCCTCTACACTACCTGGACCAGCCACTGCGACATCGCACCCTATACGGGCTGGGTAATGGGGTACAGCGAAGCGACCTTGCAGCAGACCGCCCTCCTGAACCTGACGCCCAATGGCAGCGATGGCTCGGTCTGGATGAGCGGCTACGGGCCGAGTGCGGATGCGGCCGGCAACATCTATCTGCTGGACGCGAACGGCACGCTGGATAACGGCTTCACGCCCAATGGCTTCCCCAGCCAGGGCGATTTCGGCAACGCCATCGTGAAGCTAAGCACCGGGAGCGGCTTGGCCGTGAACGACTTCTTCGAACCCTACAACACCGTCGCCGAGTCCAACGCCGATGTCGATCTCGGCTCCGGCGGCGCCATGCTGCTGCCCGACCAGACCGATAGCAGCGGCACCGTGCGCCATCTGCTGGTCGGCGCCGGCAAGGATGGCCACATCTATGTCGGCAACCGTGACAATCTCGGCAAGTTCAATGCCGGTGCCTCGAACAACAGCAACCTGTATCAGGATTTGCCGAACGCCCTGCCGAACGGGGCCTGGTCCGGGCCGGCGTTCTTCAACAACACGGTCTTCTACGCCGGTGTGGGCGATGCGCTCAAGGCCTACCCCATCACCAACGCCCTGCTCAGCACCGCGCCTGCAAGCCGCTCTGCCATCACCTTCGGCTACCCCGGCGCCACACCGGCAGTGTCCGCCAACGGCACAACAAACGGCATCGTGTGGGCGCTCGAAAGCGGAACCGGGAGCGCCGCCGTTCTCCATGCCTACGACGCCACGAACCTCAGCCACGAGCTTTACAACAGCAACCAGGCCCCCAACAACCGCGACGCCTTCGGCCTGGGGAACAAATTCATCACGCCGGCCATCAGCAACGGCATGGTCTTTGTCGGTACCCCGAGCGGGGTGGCAGTCTTCGGGTTGCTGCATTAAATCTCAATCTTCCTTTGACTCACCCGGCGTTCCCGGATCCTGCTCCGCCTCTACGATGGCATCCCTCGGCGCCGTCGACTCACGCGCGCCGCTCTCGGTGATCTGCGCCGGGGCAAACGGGTGGGGAGCACTTGGAACTTCGCCAAGACCCTCGCCCAGCCCCTCACCGGCAGCCTGCATCGTTTTGCCGCCGAGCGCCCCCGTAACCGCGGTATCCATCATCAGCTCGGCCAACCGGCGGGTGTATTTATCGAGCTGCTCGATTGCCTGCCGAATGACCCGATGATCGTCGCTCTTCAGCGAGGCGCTCAGTTCCAGCGATGCAGCCTTGATGTTTTCGTGCTCGACGGAGGTGAGCTGCTGCCAGATTGACTGCTTTTCGGCTTTTTCCACGGCGTCCAGGATCGTCTGGCCCTCGTTCCGCGCTTCAATCACCTGGCGCTCGTGGATATCCTGTTCCGCGTTGTCAAAGCTCGCCAAGATCATCTCCTCCACCTGCTCGTCGGTAAGCCCATAGGTCGGTCTCACCTCCACCGCCGCCGCCTGCCCGGAGCGCTGTTCGCGCGCGCTGACCTGCAGGATGCCGTTGGCATCGATTAAAAACTTGACCTCGATGCGCGGCAGCCCGGCGACCATCGGCGGAATGCCTTTGAGGTCGAAACGTGCCAGCGAGCGACAGTCCTTGGCCATCTCGCGCTCGCCCTGCAGCACATGAATGGCCACGTTGGTCTGGCCGTCGACGCCCGTGGTGAAGTGCTCCGTCGCGCTCGCCGGGACCGTCGAATTCCGCTGGATCACCTTCGCCACAACGCCGCCCAGCGCCTCGATGCCCAACGATAGCGGTGTCACATCGAGCAGCAACAGATCGTCGGTGGCCAGATTGCCGGCACCGGAAAGGATCTGCGCCTGCACCGCCGCACCCAGCGCCACCACCTCATCCGGGTTCAACTCCGTGTGCAGCTTCTTTCCGCGCGCGTCGAGGTCGAACAGCTTTGTCACCAGGGCCCGCACTGCGGGAATGCGCGTGGAGCCGCCCACCATCACCACTTCGTCGATGCCCTCAGGCGTCAGTTGCGCATCTTTGAGCGCCTGCCGCACTGGCCCCGCCGTTCGCTCAATGACCCCGGCAATCAGCTGCTCAAACTGAGCCCGCGTGATCTCCCGCAGGTATTGCCGGGATTCGCTTTTTTGGTTGTCATCCGCCCTAAGCGTAGCCGAATGGGAGGGGATCTGCGTTTCGCTCACCCCCGCAGGGATCTCCAGCTGGATCCGAGCCGTCGCCTCCGACGAAAGCGCGATCTTCGCCTCGATGACCGCCTTGCGCAGCGCCTGGATCACGGCCGGGCTGCCGGAAATGTCGATCCCAAGATCACCCTTGATATCGTCGACCGCCACCGCGAGCAGGAGGTTGTCGATATCGTCCCCACCCAGGTGCGTATCGCCGCCAGTGGCAATTACCTCAAAGATGCCCTCGTGGAGCTTCAAAACGGAAACATCAAAGGTGCCGCCGCCGAAGTCATACACGGCAATCACGCCGTCCGTGCCGCCGTGCAGCTTGTCGAGCCCATAGGCGAGCGCCGCCGCAGTCGGCTCGTTCACCAGCCGCAACACCTCCAGCCCGGCGATGCGGCCGGCATCCTTGGTCGCCTGCCGCTGCGCGTCGTTGAAGTAGGCCGGCACCGTGATCACGGCCTGCGTGACCGGCGCGCCAAAAAACCGCTCCGCATTCCGCTTCAGCTGCTGCAGGATGTAGGCCGAAACCTCCGGCGGGGTCAGCGTCAACCCGCCGACGCTCAGCTTCAACACCTCGCCGGGTTGCAAACCTTCCGCCAGTTTGAAGGGAAATAGGCGCAGCTCCGGTGCCACATCGGCGAGGTCGCGCCCCATCAGCCGCTTTACGGAATACACCGCATTGCCGGGCTGCGTCAGCAACACCGCACGCGCCGCATTGCCGACCGCAAAGCCCTGCGCCGAGTCCCCATCGAACGCCACCACCGACGGCACAATCGGCGATCCATCCTCGCCCGGGATCACCGTCGGCGTTTCGCCCTGCATGTACGCCACGAGCGAGTTGGTAGTGCCCAGATCGATGCCGACGACGCGCTGCTGTTCCGCCACGATGCTTCTCCCGTCGAGCGCCTCAAAGCGCTCTGCCCCTATTGTCTGCTATTGGCAGAGAACTCATCTTCAGAGATGCGACGGCATCTTGCCAGCTTCCATGCACAGCGGACCCAGGGCAAAGTTATGGGCGCATTCTACGTAGTCATCCTGAGCGCAGCGAAGGACCTCGGTATTCCTTCGAGGCGCCCACGATGCCTGACAAGGTACCGGGTCTTTCGCTCCGCTCAGGACGCAGTTCCTCGCTTCAAACCGCAGCCTTTACTGCACAACTACCGGCAAATTGATCGTGAGAGGCATACCCGATGTGGCCGCGGCGGGAGTGACAATGATCGAAACGTTGTAACTTCCCGTGGCGGCATTGTTGTTCGTCGACCCACCGCAACCCGACAGCCCCAACATCGCCCCGAGCGACAGGAACGCCGCCAAGACTGCCAGTTGCAGCCCGCGCAACCTGCCCGCCATCCGCCGCTTGCGCAGCCCGAACCACAACAGCCCCGCGCAGCCGGGCCACAACAGCGTGGCCGCAAGGGTGGCCGGCGCGCTCCAACTGCCTGGGCGAGGGGGCGTCAGCAGCGCGGCCGAAGCGTTCGTGGCAATGGTTAATGTGCTGCTCACGGCGGTTGTTCCCGTAAGCGCCAGGCTAGTCGGCGAAAAGGTGCAGGACAAATGCGCCGGTAGTGATCCGCAGGTGAGGTTCAGCGTTCCGGTGTACCCACCCGTGGCTGTCGCTGTCAGCGTTGTTGTGCCGGAACTGCCGGCCGTGATCGTGAGTGAGGTGGGCGAAGCTGCCGCTGTGAAGCCCGGCGTCACGATCGTCTCCGTCACCGGACCCGAAACCGAACCCGCGAAGAGACCCGCGGCCGCATAATTGGCCGTGATCGTGTGGGTCCCGGCTGCCAAGGAGGATGTGCTAAACGTCGCCACACCATTGGTCAGCGTCCCCGTGCCGAGGCTGGTCGTACCGTCCAGAAAGGTCACCGTGCCGGTTGGACTCCCGTAGCTCGTCGAAGCGGGCGTCACCGTCGCCGTGAAGGTGATCTGGCTGCCGGTCCCGGCATTGGCATTGCTTGTGCTCAGGGTCGTCGTCGTTCCCACCAGCGCCGGAAGCACCGTCAAAGGCTGCACGGCGGAGGCGCTCACGTTATAGGTCGTATCGCCGGCATACACCGCAGCGAGGTTGTAGGCACCGGCCGCCAGGGCGCTCGCCGGAATTGTCGCAGTTCCCGCTCCGCTGACCAGCGGCGTGGAACCGATGAAGTTTGTCCCGGAAAAGAAGGTCACCAGGCCCGTTGGGGTCGCCCCTGCACTCGAACCCGAGGCGGCCACCTTCACGCTGACCGTCGCAGGCTGGCCTGCAATGACGACACTTGGCGACGTCAGCGCGGTCGTGCTGCCCACCAGCGGCGTGAACAGGTTCGCCGCCGTCGCCGCCACATAGTGGTGCCCCGTGGTGGTGGGGTGCAGGCCGTCCCAGATCAGGTACGGGTCCGGGCTGCCGCTGGTCAGCTTCTGCGCGACCCCGGTCACGTTGCCCAGCCCGACCGACATCGGGTTCATGGCCAGGTTCGCGAAGAGCGTCAGTACATCCGGCTGGTACACATGCAGGGTAATGCCCTGTGTCGCATAGCTCGCCTTCAGTGTGGTTAAGCCCCCCGCCAGGGCCTGCGCAAAGACCGCCGCGCCGTTGTTCAGAGCCACGCTGGCCGCGCTGGTCGCGTAGTTTGGCACCCCGCCCAGCGGCGGCAGATTGGGCACGATGAAGTTCGTCGCACCTGCGCTGATGAGCTGCTGCATCAGCGCGATCTCGTTGCCGGCCGCCGTCGTTGCAGCGGCTGTCGCGGCCGCGTTCAGGTCCGTTCCATTGTTCGCCGCCGTGTCCACCGCGGCGTAGACATCGTTGGCGCCGCCCCACAGGCTGTACAGCGTTTGCGCGTTCGGCTTGGGCGCCGTCGTGCTGCCCAGGTAATCGGCGACCTGCTGCCCCATATTGTGGAGGGTGATGGAGATTGGCCCTTCGGCAAGCGTGGTGCTGCTGGTCGCCGTCGTTGCATCCCCATAGGCATAGTTGGTGCCGCCATCGAGCGAATCCACCACGGCCGGCCTGGCGGGGAACGAGGCCGCCAGCTGCTCGATCCAGACGCCGAAGTAGGCCTGGGCGGCCGGTTGGGTGTCCTTGCCGTCGGTAAAGCGTCCGTCCGTGTAGTCGAAGCCGAAC
This sequence comes from uncultured Acidobacteriaceae bacterium, assembly GCA_964249695.1. Lineage (GTDB taxonomy): Bacteria > Acidobacteriota > Terriglobia > Terriglobales > Acidobacteriaceae > EB88. Next base: position 49,966 of record CAXUDF010000001.1, on the reverse strand, counting down.
ACCGGGTTGAACGCGGGGTAGCGCACCCTTCCGATGTTGGCAGTGGCATTTTCGACGAGGTTGGCGATATTGCCCGTATCGGAAAGCGAATCCCCGAAGGCGACTACCGTGGAGAAGGTCGTTTGCGCGCCAGCGGACGCGAGGTGGCTGATGAGCGTGAACGCGGCCACGAGACAGAGTGAGAAACGGCGAAGCGAGCGCATAAAGCCCCTGAGACGTGCTTGTTCTTTGCGAAAACTTTACCACTCCAAGCAGTCAATGCAACAACGCAGGTTGCGGGGAATGCACTCCCTGCGCGTAGACGCCGATACATCGACCTTTCGCACCGAATCGGTCCGCGTTATCATCAGACATACGAGGAGTCCCCCCATGGCATACAGTGACAAGGTTGTCGACCACTATGAAAATCCGCGCAACGTCGGTACCCTCGACAAAAGCTCCAGTGAAGTCGGAACGGGCCTGGTAGGCGCGCCGGAGTGCGGCGATGTCATGCGCCTGCAGATCAAGGTCAACCCCGACACCCAAGTGATTGAGGACGCGAAGTTTAAGACCTTCGGCTGTGGCTCGGCCATTGCCAGCTCGTCGCTGGCCACCGAGTGGGTCAAAGGCAAAACCGTATCCGAAGCGCTGACCATCTCCAACACGGACATTGTGAAGGAGCTTGCCCTGCCGCCGGTAAAGATCCACTGCTCCGTGCTCGCCGAAGATGCCATCCGCGCCGCTATCGGCGATTGGAAGAAGAAGAACGGCGTTGCCGAAGAAGCCGGCGTTGCCGTCGCCGCGCATTAAAGAAAGATCCTACTTCGGGGCCGATGGATCACATAGCTGATCCATCGGCTTCCTTCATTTACGCCTGTTCTTAAGGAATCCATGATGGCGACGACTTTGCTGCAGCCCGGCACAAGTGCTCCGAAACCGGGGGCGTCCAGCGAGCACAAAAATCCCCTCGCGGGTATGGTCCTGCTCACCGCCGAGGGTCAGCAGCCCCGCGCCAAAGCGGCAGTCGAGATTACGAAAAACGCCCTGAAGCGCATCCGTGTTGCGATGGCGAAGGAGGGTATCTCCCCCGATGCCGGCGGTTTACGCCTGGGCGTGCAGGGCGGCGGCTGCTCCGGTCTCAGCTACAACATCCGCTTTGATACCGAGCCGCGCCAACGCGACCGCGTCTTCGTCTTCGGCGCAGGGCTGGAAACGCCCAACGACCCGAGCGGCGCCAGGCCGGTTCGCCTTTTTGTGGACCCGAAAAGCTTTCTCTACCTGGCGGGTATGGTGCTCGACTTCGAAGAAACCCTGATGCGGCAAGGGTTTAACTTCATCAATCCAAACTCGACCAAAAGCTGCGGCTGCGGTTCCAGTTTCTCTGCGTGAAGCGAGATCCGAAGGATGTTATGGAGCGTGTGCTTTATACCTCCACGACCACCGCTTCCCGCAGTTCCACCCGGTTTCGTCCCAACTGCTTCGCCAGATACAGCGCCATATCGGCGTCATACAGGATGTCGCCTGAGGTTTCACCGAGGCGGGGCGTCCGGCTGCACACCCCGATCGAGGTCGTCACCCATGGACCCACCTTGGAATCCGGGTGCGGCATCTGCTGCCCCTCCACCGAGCGCCGGATGTTTTCCGCGATGCCCAACGCCCCGGCGGCGTCCGAGCCGGGGAGCAGCACCACAAATTCTTCCCCGCCGAAACGCGCGACCATGTCGTGCTTTCGGCGCGGTTGATCCTCCAGAATGCGGGCAATTTCGCGCAAACATTCATCCCCGCGCAGATGCCCCTGATGATCGTTCAGCGATTTGAAGCAATCCACATCGATCATGAGCAAAGCGAGGGGCCGCTGGCTGCGCAGCGACCGCCGCCATTCCGTGTCGAACACCTCGTCAAAGCGGCGCCGATTGTACAGACCCGTTAAGCTGTCGCGGATGGAAAGTTCGCTGAGCAGGCCGTTGGCCTCGCGCAACTGGGCTTCGCTGCGCAGGAGTGCCTGTTGCGAGGCGGCCAGTGCCTGATGCAGCTGGCTCAACTCCCGGAAGCGTTGCTTATCGACAGCGGCCGTTCCCAGGGTAACCAGCAACACCAGGCCGATGGTCACCAGCAGCGCCGTTTCGCCCACAACACTGCCACTGATGCCACCCCATACCGACACCGGCAAGGACACGGATCGCAGCACAAAGGCACGCGAAGCCAGCGATTGCCCCACGGTGATGCCGGCACCCACCAGCGCACTGCCGCCCATCCTGCGCCACTCGGTGCGCCGGTTTCCTGAACGATGGCTGAACACGGTCCAGACACCGAGCGTCACCAGCAACCATCCGGTCACCGCCGCTATGGCTAGCGACACCGGCCGCACCTCGGCGACATAGGCCGACCGCAACGCCCTTTCGCCAAGAAGGTGCACCGCTGCCAGGCCGCCGGTAATTACAAGACTGCCCAGCAGGAGCCGCCCCCACTGGGCCGGCCGCCAAACGACCAGCCGCAGGCCGACCCAACAGGCGCTGATGGCTGCCAGGAGGCAAAGAACAACCAATCCCCCCTGGTATACCGCGGCCGCGGGTGCCGGGTCTTCCAGCGCCCCAAAGAAGTGCATCGACCACATGCTCAGCGCAAGCACCGTAGCCGCGGCTGTCAGCCAGACGCGGCGGTGCCAGAAATCTTCCGTGCGTTCAATCCGTTCCGCGAGCAGAAATGCCGCATAGGCAGCCAGAATGGACGCGGTCACGGCCAGGGCGCGCAGAGCGTTGGAGCTTTGGATGGTCAGCGGATGCATCGCAGGCGTTTATCGAATCAGTGTATCTCTCAGGGCCCAGAAAGCTTGTGGGGATGTTGTGGGACGCTCATTAGAATGAGTGCTATGGACTATTTCACGCTGTTTTCCCTGCCGCGGCATCTCCATTTGGACGTTTCGGCGCTGGAAAAAGCTTTCTACGCCCAGTCGCGACGATGGCACCCCGATCGCTTCGCGGCCCGTTCGGCTTCGGAACAGGCCGGAGCGCTCGAACGCTCGTCCGCCCTGAACGATGCCTACCGTACGCTACGCGAGCCCATCGCCCGCACGGAATACCTCTTGTCCCTGGAGGGCGTACAACTTGAGGAGCAGTCGCGGCAAGCCACAGACCAGGCGCGCGCCGCCGGTACAGCCAAAAAACAGGTGGCTCCGCCGGACCTTCTGGAAGAGGCGTTTGAACTGAATATGCAACTGGAAGAGATGCAGTTTGCTCGTAGCGCGGGCGAAAAAGATGAAGCCGCGGAACGCGATCTGCAGGCGGCCCGGGAGCGCTACAACGGTTTGCTGCAAGACATGCAAACGCAGCTGGAAATCCTTTGGACGCGGTGGGACGCCGCCGAGGAGGCGACGGACGAGCCCGGCAAAGGGAGTGCCAAAGAAGCCATGGTGGCCCTGCTCAACCGCCGGGGCTACATCCGCAATCTGGTGCGGGACGTGAACGCGGCGCTTGAGTAGCGCACCCTACTCCATAAAAGCCGTCGTCCACAGGAGTTGCCCATGAACTGGATCGCCTGGTCTCTGCTTTCCGCCCTCTTCGCCGCCGTCACCGCGCTGCTGGCAAAGCTCGGCGTAAATCACGTCGACCCCAACCTGGCGACAGCGGTGCGCACCACGGTGGTCGTCTTATTTGCATGGATGATCGCGCTGAGCCTGGGAGCGCATGGCGGCCTCGTCCACATCGACCGCCGCAGCTGGATGTTTTTGATCGCTTCCGGCATTGCCACGGGGCTCTCATGGATTTGCTATTTTCGCGCACTTTCGTTGGGACAGGCCTCGAAAGTCGCCCCCATCGACAAGCTGAGCGTGGTCTTTGTCATCGCACTCGCCGCGCCCATCCTCGGGGAAGCGATCACCGCGCGCAAGGTGCTGGGCGGAGCGCTGATTGCCGCGGGCGCCATTGTGCTCGCCTTTGCGTGAAGGCTGATGAGCAAGTGATCCTGGTGCGCCCCAGTGCTCTTCGTTCGTCATCCTGAGCGTAGCGAAGGACCTCGGCATTCTGCCTGAACTGTATAGCGCCTCGTAGGAATACAGAAGTTCTTCGCCGCGCTCAGGATGACAGGCGCGGAATGCCGCACTGTGTGAATTCAGCCCGCGTTCAGTCCTCTTTCGACACCAACGCCGTCGAGCCTTCTTCCCCATACCCATGCTTGCTCAGCCCTCGGCGCTGGGACCCGTAAATGCCCGCATCTCCGGACAAAAGGTAGCTGAAGACGCAAGCAACGGCGGCATAGGCCCCCGCCTCCGCACCGAAGAGCTCCACGGCCATCAGCGTCGAAGCGATCGGGGTGTTCGCCGCGCCTGCAAAGACGGCCACAAACCCCATGCCGGCCAGCAGCGACGGCGGCAACGGCAGCACCGCCGACAGGGCATTACCCAGGGTCGCACCGATGAAGAACAACGGCGTGACCTCACCCCCCTTGAACCCTGCCCCCAGCGTCACCACGGTGAACAAGAACTTCCAGGCAAACTGAAACGGCGGTTCCCGCCCGTCGAAGGCAGCCAGGATGGTTGGGACGCCAAGGCCGATGTACTTTGTCGTTCCGAGCGCAAAGACTCCGCTAGCCACCAGCACGCCCCCCGTGAACGGCCGCAGCGGCGCCCAGGCGATGTGCTGCTTGAACAGCGCCCCAACGGCATGCGTCGTCTTGGCAAATGCCATGGCGGCCAACCCGAAAATCATCCCCGCAAAAGCCGCACAGGTGAGCCCGCGCACACCGAGCGCCGGCGTTTCCGTGACCCTGTAGATCGTATGGTGGATCCCCCAGGCGCTTGTGGTGAGGTCGCCTGCGAAAGCCGCCACAACGCATGGCAACAGGGCTGCGTAACTCAATGTGCCGACAGCCAACACCTCCAAGCCGAAGATCGCCCCGGCCAGCGGCGTTCCGAATACCGAGGCAAACCCGGCGCTGATGCCGCACATCAGCAGAATGCGGCGATCCGGGCCATGGAGCCCGAACGGCTTCGCGAGTTGATCGGCGAGGGACGCGCCGGTCTGGATCGCTGTCCCTTCCCGCCCGGCCGAGCCCCCAAATAGGTGCGTCATGAACGTGCCGATCAGGATCAGCGGCGTCATGCGAAGCGGGATGGTGCGCTGGGGATCGTGAATCTCGTCCAAAATGAGATTGTTGCCTGCCTCGACCGCCGTGCCCAGGTACCGGTACAGACACCCAACGGCCAAACCGGCCAGCGGCAGCAGCGCGATCAGCCACCGGTGCGCTTCCCTTGTCGCCGTCGCGACATTGAGCGACCACAACAGCAAAGCCGATGCACTGCCGCCCAGCACACCCGCCAAGGCGGCAATCGGCACCCAGCGCAGCAGATACCGCAGGGTATGCCGAAGATCCGTGATGTGCGCCAGACTCGTGCGAGAAACAAAACGTCGTACAGCCATGGGGCCTCCTACTCGATGTAGGAGTTATCAGCAGCGGCCCGGAGCCACGATGCGGTTCTGGCGAACCCCATCGCCAAAGCGTTGTCTGAGAAAAAGGTAGCATTCGCAACGGAACGGGGCAAGCCAGAACACGGATCGCGTATCCACAAACGAACTTCCATCGCCAAGGCGCGCATGTTCTTCTGTGGCGAGATGCCCACCCGTTGCGCTCTCTTTTCGACCCTTGTCCTTCTGCTGCTCCGCCTCCCCGCACACGCCGCCGTGCCCGCGGACTGGACGACGCCGATCGCCCCCTTTCAGATCGCCGACAACCTGTATCACGTCGGCAGCCGCGATCTGGCGGCCTATCTTGTGGTCACGCCGGCCGGCGACATCCTCATCAATGCGAACTACACCAGCTCGCCCGCGCTCATTCGTCACAGTGTGGAACAGCTCGGGTTTCATTGGAACGAGATCAAACTCCTGCTGATCAGCCACGCGCATGTCGATCATGCGGGCGGCGCGGCCGCCATCCTCAAGCAAACCGGCGCGCATTACGAAGTGATGGACGGCGATGTCGACGTGGTCGAAAGCGGCGGCCAAAGCGACTTCGCCTTCGGTCATCAGGGCACCATGCAGTTCCCGCGCGCCCACGTTCAGCGCACGCTGCACGACGGCGACACCGTCACCCTGGGCGGCACCACCCTCACCGCGCACCGCACGCCCGGCCACACCAGGGGCTGCACCACCTGGACGCTGCGCACGCACCTGCCCGGCGACCCCGCGGGCGTGCTGCGCGATGCAGTCATCGTCGGCAGTTGGTACGCCCTGCCGAGCTACCGGATGACGGACCGGCCCGGCAAACCCGCGTCCTACCCCGGCATTGCCGCCGATTTCAGAAAGGGCTTTGCCCTCCTGCACGCCTTGCCGTGTGACGTCTTTTTGGGCGCCCACGGCAGCTACTTCGACATGCTCGCCAAGCTCAAACGCCTGCCCACCGAAGGCGCCCACGTGTGGATCGACCCCCAAGGCTACCGCCGCGCCCTCGCTGCCGCGGAGGCGGAGTTTCAGGCAAAGTACAGCCGGGAAGTGGCTGCGGGCGGCAAGAGCTCTTAGCCGCTTGAAAGGATCTAAGTCGTGACTAGATCGCTGGGTCGATCCTAGCTTGGAGATCAATGGGCAGTCCCCCTTTTTCGAAAGACACTTGGTCACGCAGCAACAGAAAGGGCCGTTCCACGCAGCCATACAGCAGGGCAGCCACGGCAAGACAGCATGCCGCATACGTCGGCAGCGCCAACAACGGCCTATCTACAATTGCAGGAACGTATCGCTGTACCAGGTGAACCACCTCCTTATGCGTTAAATACAAGCTGAAAGCCAACGTAGCAAAGATCCGCGCTCCCGGAACAGCATGAAGACTTAGAAATCCGTTAACACTGACCGCCGAAGCCACAAGCAGCGCCAATCCTAACGCCAGCAGCGGATAGCCGAAAACAGTACCGAAGGCAGCTACACCGCTTACCGAGTTGCCGCGTTCTGCGAGCGACCAGGCGGCGGTCGCTGCTAGGAGTAGACCGCTGATCGCCAAGGCGTGTCCACGGCGCTCCAATGCAGACCACCATAGAGGCCGAAAGGTACGCAGCATCGCCAGTGACACACCCGCGAGCAACCCATCCAGACGGCTGTAAGTCGGGTAATAGATTTTTTCGATATACGCTAGCCCGAACGCCTCGTTCTCGGGCCCAATGGGGCGAAGGATGTGCAGCAGGATGTAGCCGCGCACCCCCATTCCGGCAAGTACCAATCCTAGAACAAGGGTGACCGGTTTCCACATCGCTGGCTTATGCAGAATCAGGTACGCGGTCACTGGAAAGAGCAGGTAAAAATGCTCTTCCACGCAAAGCGACCAAACATGCGAGAAGGCGTGGTTCTTGCTGTAATCCACGAAGAGATTTTCTGTAAAAGTGAGGAACTCCCACCTCGGCGACATACCCGGAGCCTCACGCCATACTGGAACAAACCAATAAAGCAACAAAACAAGACTGTAGGCGGGCAGGATGCGGAACGCACGCTGACGATAAAAGCGGCCAAGGCTGGGTGTTGTTCCCTGCAGATACGACCGGAAGAACTGGGAGGCGATCAGAAAGCCGCTAAGGGCGAAGAACAGGTCCACCCCCACCCATCCAAAGCGCGCCACCTGTTGCGCAAACGGTGGCAGCTCCGATTGGAAGTGGTAGGACATCACGGCGAGAATGGCGCAGGTCCGCAGGGTGTCCAGGCCCGGCAGCCGTGTCTTCATAGATTGCAAGAGGCCTCGGAGATACAGGAGCACCTCCAGTTTGCTTTATGAACCCTAGGCGTAATCGCACCTGACTCAAAAGGAACAATAGCCCAATAGCGATGCTGCAGTCTTTATTGCAGCTTACGAAGCGCTCGCCATCGACCCGGCCAGCTTTTCCAGATTTGCCAGATGGTGCACATCATGGCCCGCGGCGATCTCTACGACGCTCCACAAGGTGATCTCGCCCAGCTCTGGATGCTTGGCGGGACGCGCTTTATCGGCCTCCGACAAGCCTTCGATCAACGCCAGATTCCACTGCCGGACCGCGGTCCAGGTGGCGCGGGCCGCCGCTGTCGTGTACCCGACGCCGTCGTAGGCACGGGCCCAGGGGTCCTGGTCGAAGGGCTGCAACACCGGTGACTCTTCACCGTAAATAGAGCGTAAGCGCCACGCCCAGGCGATCTCGCAATCGGCGAGATGGCACAAGATCTCGCGAACACTCCACTTACCGGGGGCGGGCTTGTGTTCGATCGATTCGGCGCTCATCGTCTTCAACAGGTCCGTGAGACGGCCGGGCGTGCCGCGCATGATCTCGGCAGGATCGCGGCCGTCAAGCAGATCGACATATGGGCGGGCTAACGAGGCTTCTTCGCTCATGCGCTGATAGGATGCGCGCGCCGCGCCTGCCGCCGCTTGCTCGTTGCCGGAGCCGCGATTTCTCCGCAAATCGAGCAAACTTCACGAAGACCCGCTTCCCCCGCCGTTGGATAGGTGGAATATGGGACCATAGGGGATGGCAGCAAACGCAGGGGCGGCGCGCGACCCCACAGACCATCGCCCCGCCACGGTCGCCTGGCAGCACCGCGATTTCCGGCTGTACTCGGCGGCGCGCCTGCTGGGCGTCATGGGCGCGGAAGCGCAGTCGGTCGGCGTGGCGTGGCAGGTGTACCAGCTCACGCACTCCCCGCTCGCGCTCGGCTATACCGGCCTTGCCCTGTTTCTGCCCGGAATCCTGTTCACCTTACCCGCCGGCCACGTCGCCGACCTCTACGACCGTCGCACGGTCATTTTGCTCTGCTATACGCTGCAACTCGTGGCCACCCTGGCCCTGTTGCTGCTCACGCTGCACGGCATTGGCAGCGTGTGGGCGGTGTACGGCATTCTGTTCCTGATTGGCCTGGGACGCTGTTTTTCGGGGCCGGCCGCTTCGGCACTTGTCCCCACGCTGGTCCCCAAGGAACACTTCGTGAACGCCGTCACCTGGGGGGCCAGCATCTTCCAGTTCGCCAACGCGCTCGGCCCGTTGGTGGGCGGTTTGCTCTTCACTTTCGCGCTCACCGGCAGGTTTCACCCCTTCAACGGCGCGCCGCTCGTCTATCTGTTCAGCGCTGTGGCCATCAGCGCCTTTCTCGTCCTGGTCAGCCAGGTAAAACCGCGCGGCGCCGCAGAAAAAAAGGGCTTCACCGTGCAAACGATGCTGGCGGGCCTGCGCTATGTGCTGAGGACGCGGCTGTTGCTCGGCTCCATTTCGCTCGATCTTTTCGCCGTGCTGCTGGGCGGCGCCGTCAGCCTGCTGCCCATCTTCGCGCAGGAGATCCTGCACCGCGGACCGCACGCGCTGGGCCTGCTGCGCGCCATGCCGGCACTCGGCGCCCTCGCGGTCTCGCTCACGCTCAGCATCTTCCCGCTGCGGCGCAATGCCGGCAAAACGATGCTGGCCTGCGTCGCCGGCTTTGGCGCGGCGACGGTCGTCTTCGGCCTCAGCCGCAGCTTGTGGCTCAGCTGCGTCGCCCTGGTCATTACCGGTGCCACGGACATGGTCTCGGTCGTGGTGCGTTCAAGCATCCTGCAACTGGCCACCCCGCCCGAGATGCGCGGCCGCGTGTCCAGCGTCAACTGGCTCTTTCTGGGCGCTTCCAACGAGTTCGGCGAGTACGAAAGCGGTCTCACCGCGCATTGGTTTGGCGCCGTGCGCGCCGTGGTGCTGGGCGGCGTCGGCAGCCTGGTCGTCACCGGCCTGTGGAGCGTCTTCTTCCCCGCACTGCGCCGCGCCGACCGCCTCAACGCCGAAGACCTCATCGCGCTCGAGCAGTCCTTGAGTGCGAGCGAGCCCGTGACGTAGATTCGAACGCTACCCACGCTCGATCTCCTTCAATCCGAGGCCGTTGCCCAAGCAATCCTGCCGTCATAGTTGTCATCCCGTAGTGCAGCGGAGGGATCTGCTTTCCTTGTGTGTTGTTGCCGCGCTTAAGGAAAAGCGGATCCCTTCGCTGCGCTACGGGATGACAAGTTAGAAGTTGCTTCAACATGTGCAAAGCAGCCCCAGCCCAGCCTTACAGCACCCGATTGGCGGCAATGACCTGCTTGTAATACATCGCGCTCAGCTTCGGCGTCCGCTGTTCCGTCTTGAAGTCGACATACACCACACCGAAGCGCTTGTCGTAGCCATCGGCCCACTCGTAGTTATCCAGCAGGCTCCACAGGAAATAGCCTTTCACCGGGACACCTTCGGCGACCGCACGCTGCAGTTGCGTGAGATAGCTGCGGAAAAACATCACGCGGTCGGTGTCGTAAATGTGTCCGTCCGACGCGACCTGGTCAGCGGAGGAGCAGCCGTTTTCTGTGATGAAGATCGTCTTTACACCCCAAAGCTCATGCGTCAGCTTCGGCACCCAGTACAGCGCCTCCGGCACGACATCGAGCCATGAACTGTACATGTGCGGATAGGAGGACGGGCGAGGCACAATCGCATACCCGGCTTCGTTCGCCTCGGCGCGCACATAGCTCCCCTGGTACACATTGGTGCCTACAAAATCAAGCGGCGAGGCAATCGTCGCCAGCTCTTCCGGCGTGAACTGCGGTGCATCCGCGCCCAGACCCTTCAGATACAGATCCGTGTAGCGGCCGCTGAGGATGACGCCGAGATATTTCGCATTTTCCTCACGCATGGCGGTGCGCGCGGCCGCGATATGCTCCGGCGTCTCCATCACCGGCACCACCGCATGGGGGTTTTCGGCCAGGCCCACCCGCACACCCGGCGCGCTCGCACGGATGGCCCGCACCGCCATCCCATGGCCGAGCACCACGTAGTGCGTCAGTTGCGCGAGCCGCTTGCGGCCCACCTGCAGACCCGGCGCATGCGTTCCGTTGCCGTAGCCGAGCTCGGTAAAGGTGCTGATCTCATTCATGGTCATGTAGTGCTTGCAATGGTCCTGCAGCTTGCCGGCGATGAAACCGGCGTAGTCGCCAAAGGCCTTGGCGGTATCGCGATTTTCCCAACCGCCGCGGTCCTGCAGCGGTTGCGGCAGATCCCAATGGTAGAGCGTCGCGTAGGGCTCAACGCCGCTCTGGAGCAGCGCTTCGGTCAGCCGTCGGTAGAAGTCGATGCCGGCCTGGTTCGGCTGTCCGGTACCAGTCGGAAAGATGCGGCTCCACGCGACAGAAAAACGGCAGGTCTTCAGCCCCAGGTCGCGCATGATGCCGATATCGCTCTTGTAGCGGTGAAAGAAGTCATCGGCCACGTCGCCCGTATCGCCATCGTGGGTTTTGCCGGGCGTGTGCGAGAAGGTGTCCCAGATCGTTGGGCCGCGTCCACCCTCATGCACCGCGCCTTCCACCTGGTAGGAGGCCGTCGCCGAACCCCATAGGAAGTCGGCAGGGAAGCTGCGCTGCCCAGCCTGTGCGGCAGAGGATTGCGCCCCCGCGGTTGCGGGCAGCAAGCCGGCAACAGGGAGGGCGGCCGCGGAGGTACCCGCGAGCTGCAGAAACGTACGGCGCGACGGCTTTGGCTTGGGACTCGAACTGGAACGAAACTCGGACATGAAGTGGGATGAACTCCTGACGGCAACAACGCGCTACGCTGGTGCAAGGGAAGACTATCCCACCGGAGAGAGCTTCGTCTCGCCTGGAAGTCGGGTGCCCCCTTCATCGCAGTTTCAACGCGATGAAGGGGTCTAGTCGAGTCCCTCCCCCGCAGCCTTATCGCGATCACTTGACCGACAGTGATACCCTGCTGCTTTCCTACAGGGGGCATGATGTCGGTACCTTTGCGTTGTTTGGCTATGTTTGGATCGCTATGCGCCGGGTCTGCCGCAGCGCAGGGAGGAACCGCGTCTGTGTCTACCCTGAGCTCCCCAGCCGCGGCGCCGGATCTCACGATGCCCGCCGCCCAACTCACGCCCGGGCAGATCGTCTCGATGCAGAGCAAGCTGGCGGATTGGCCCCAACTGGACCGCTACCGCGCCGACAATGCAAAGCTCGGGCCGCCGGCTGCGGGCGAGCGCCGCGTCGTGTTTCTGGGCGATTCCATCACCGACTTCTGGGGACGTGGACGCGGCAAGTTCTTTCCCGGCAAGCCATGGATCAATCGCGGCATCAGCGGCCAAACCACCCCGCAGATGCTCGTTCGCTTTCACCAGGATGTGCTTGCGCTGCACCCGGAGGCGGTGGTGATCCTCGCCGGCATCAACGACATTGCCGGAAATACCGGCACCGAAAGTCTAAACGCGATCGAAGATAACTTCCGCTCCATGGTGATGCTGGCCAAAGCCGCGCATGTCCGCGTGGTGCTCAGTTCCGTGCTGCCGGCGGCGCGTTTCCCCTGGCACCCCGGGATCGATCCCCGCGACGAAGTGGCCGCACTGAATACCTGGCTGCAGGGGTACGCGGCGGAACAACAGCTCGTGTACCTGAACTACTTCCCGGCGCTGGCGGGCCCCGACCGCGGCATGCGCCCCGAGTTTGCGCAGGACGGCATCCACCCGACCGACGCCGGATACGCGGTCATGGAACCGCTCGCGCAGGCAGCCGTGGGGAAGGCCCTGGCCCGCCCCCGGCCATAATCGCCCAAGGGCCCGGGGTGCCCCATTTCGTCATTCCTGCGACTCATCGTGGCTCAGCATCCACATCACGCCAAATTTGTCCTCGATCATGCCGAAGTACGCCTCCCAGAACGTCCGCTGGAGCGGCTGCAACACCCTGCCGCCCACGCCCAGCGCGGCAAAGAGGCGCTCTTCTTCGACGCGGCTGTCGCAGGCGATCGAAAGCGCGAAGTTCCGGCTTGTGGGCATGGGTTGGTTCGGCGGCGGATCGCTCGCCAGCAGCACCACCGCGCCGCCCGAAAGCTTCGCATGCATGATCAGGTGCGAGCCCTCATCCGGCGGATTGGGACCCTGTCCGTAGGTGATCATGCCCAGCTTGCCGCCGAGCACCTCGGCATAGAACTCCATCGCTTCACGGCAGTTTCCGTTGAAGAACAGATATGGCTGTATGGCCTGCAAAAGGGCCTCCTTGCGTGGTTTGCGTTCGTGAGCCGTGCCAATAGAGCAGTAGTTCTATAAGCAGTCCTGGAATGAGCTCGGTCGAAATGAGGTCCGCTATGAATTCGAAAATCATGCCCATTTGGCAGACCTACCGGAACAGCAGCGGCGCAAACGTCAGCAGATTCCCGCGCCACACCAGCCACGTGTGCTGCCCCGGCGTTTCCACCGGCGTCACAGGCAAACCCTTGCTCTTGGCCCATGCCACAAATTTGCGGTTGGGTGTGATCAGACCGTCCTCCGTACCGCACGCCACCCACAGCAGCTTCAGGTTCGTGCCGCTGCCGGCGTTGCCGGGTGCCAGTGCCGGAAAGTGCCGGTCGAACTGCTCGCCCTGCACCGCGGAGCTCATACCGACCACGTAGCTGAACAGCTCGTGGTGCGTCAGCCCGACGGTCAGCGACTCCAACCCACCCATCGACAAGCCGGCAATCGCCCGCTGGTTGCGGCCTTTTGCGACGTTGTAGTCGCGCTCCACTGCGGGCAGAATCTCCTCGACCAGCATTTCGGAATAGAGCCCCGTGTTGTCGTCCACTTTGGCCTGATCGTTCCATCCGCCGTGCCCGTCCGACACGAAGGTGTAGTCGCCGTAGCCCATCGGCATCACCACAATCATGGGCACGATCTTGCCCTGATTCAGCAAGGCGTCCAGGATCAGCTGCGCCTGCCCCACAGCCGTCCAACCGACCTCCGTATCGCTCCAGCCGTGCAGCAGATACAGCGTCGGATAGCCGCCCTTACGCTTCGGATCGTAGCCCGGCGGTGTGTAGACCAGATACGGCTCCTGGTTCTGCGGCAGGTTTTTTGCGATGTGGGTCGTGTACGCGAAGCGAGTCACCGCCCCATGCGGAATTGCCGTCAGCTCCCATGGCTGCGGCGTCGAGCCGGGCACGAGAATGTCGCTCGAAAGCCCGACAATGTTGGGCCGCAGCGTACGGTTTTGCGGATCCAGCATGGCCGGTCCGCCATCCACGCGAAAGCTGTAGCCGTAGTGCTCCGGCGGCAGCGGAGGCGTGGTCGCCGACCACAGCCCCTTCGCATCCTTTTGCATCGGCAGCGGCTTGGGCACGGCGTCCGACTCCACGGTCACCGCGGTCGCGCCGGCATTGTTCAGCCGAAAGGTAATCGAGCCGTCCGGATTTACCGCGGTGGCCATACCGGGCGCGGGCTGCTGCGCGGCGGCAGCCAAGGGAAGCAGGGCTGCAAGTAGGGTTTTCAAGAGGAAGAGAGGACGTTGCATCGCGTCGCCAGTGTACGCCGCCGAGCGTTCGTCTGTGTCCGCGCCCAATTTTAGGATGCATGCGTTTGTCGCTGTCAGCGCCAACGGCGCGTTCTATACCAGCCTGGGCCGCAAGGCCCAGGGATGTGCGGAGAATGTGTCTGAGGGCTGAAAGCCCGTCCTATAAACCGCCTAACCTTTCATAGGTCGGGCCTTCAGCCCTCACCTGCACAAACTTCGTGACCTGGGCCTTGCGGCCCAGGCTGGTATCGAACGCGCTTTCAGCGCTGAAGAGAGGGTACCGAGCGTGCGTAACGAGAACACTTTGGTTCGGTTGCGTTCACTTTCTATTGCGAAGGACGCTCAAGCAAGATGGAGCATGGACGCGTGCAGTGACTCGGAGCGCATCAGCCCGTATTCCGCAGCCCGGCACTGATGCCATTGATGGTCGCCGTAATGGCGCGATCCAAGATCTCACCCGCTCCGCCCACCTCACCCGCTTCCCCCCTGCGCTTGCGGCGCAGCAGCTCCAGCTGCAGCAGGCTCATGGGGTCGACATACGGGTTGCGCAGCCGGATGGAGTTGGTCAGCACCGGGTTGCGCTCCAGCAGCTCCGTCTGGCCGGTAACCGCAAGGATCATGCGGCGCGTGCGTTCGAACTCCGCCTGCAGCGTGGCGAAGACGCGCGTGCGCAAGGCCTCGTCCGGAACCAGCGTGCTGTACAGCGCCGCGATGCCGAAATCCGCCTTGGCCAGCGCGACCTCCACGTTGCGCACGATATCGAGAAACAGCGGAAAGCTTTTGGCCATGGTTTGCAGCAGCGCCAGGCCATCGGCATGCGTATTCGCGAAGGCTTCGAGCGCGTGGCCCACGCCGAAATAGGCCGGCACCACGATGCGTGATTGCATCCAGCCGAAGACCCAGGGAATGGCGCGCAGATCAGCCATGGAGCGCTGCCGCGTCGCACTCGCATCGGCGCGCTTCGCGGGCCGCGAGCCGATGTGCGCGTGCTCCAGCTCCGCCACGGGCGTGCCCTGCTCAAAGAAGCGAAACACCTCGGGATTGCCGACAATTTCGTTCTGATAATAAGCAAGCGAACTGGCCGAAAGTTCATCCATCGCCGCCTCCCACGCCGGTTCCGTAGCGCCGGTCAGATGCGTCTTCCCTCCCTGCGCCGCACTGCCTGTCCCCTGATCCCTAGCACTCTGCTCCAGGTCCGGCCGCGCGAGCGCATCGAGCGACGCCGCAATCATCAGCTCCAGATTGCGCTCCGCCAGCACCACATCGCTGTACTTCCAGTTCAGCACCTCGCCCTGCTCGGTCAGGCGGAACGAGCCGGTGAAGCTGTCGAGCGGCTGCGCAAAGAGTGCGCGGTGCGTCGGCCCCCCACCGCGGCCCACAGCGCCCCCGCGGCCGTGAAAGAGCCGCAGCGCCACGCCGCACTCCCGCGCGACCGCGTGCAAGGCACGATGCGCCTTCCACACCTCCCAGGTCGAGGCGATCATGCCGCCGTCCTTGTTCGAATCCGAGTAGCCGAGCATTACCTCCTGCCGGCCGCCCCACGACGCCAGCAACGGCCGGTACACCTCGCTCGTCCACAACGCACGGCAGATCGCAGGCGCGTGTTGCAGATCCTCGATCGACTCAAACAGCGGCACCGGCTGCAGCCCCGGATCGGGCTCTGTCTGGGGCTTTGCCTCGGGGGCACCGGCACCCTCCACCGGCACGCCGGCCATCCGCGCCAGCCACAGGACGCGCAACGCGTCCTCCGGCGAACTCGCACCCGAGATCACGTATTGCGCGATCGAGGCGGGCTCCTGCGCCTTCAGCTTCGCGACCCCGCGCAGGCTGGAAAGCACCTCCGCGGTCTGCGGGGAAGGCGCCATGGGCAGTTGCAGGCCGTCGGCACCGGTGCCCCACGCCGAAAGCTCCTCCACCGCCGCCGCGTGCACACGCGCGTGCTGGCGCACATCCATCGTGTGGAGATGCAGCCCAAAGGTGCGCACCGTAACCAGCAGCGGATCGAGGTAAAGCTCCGCCAGGCGCCGGCCACGGTTCTCCGCCAGTGACGCCCGCAAAACCATGAGATCGTCAAGCAATGCCGATGCGTTCTCATAGGGCGGCAGCGTCGCGGCATCGGAAAGCGCCAGGTTGCGATGCATGCTGACGGGTGGTTTGCCGCCGAGCCGCAGCGTGATGCAGGCAATGGCCAGCCGCACCGCCTCATGCGGAAAACGCTCGGCAAACGCCGTGTGCCCCGAGGCCTGCAGCTGCTCCAGATAGCCTCCCAGCCGCTCCGCCAAAGCAGCGGAGATGGGGGCCTGCTGCGTCGAGGACGCCAGTTGATCGAAGATGGCATGCAGCTGGTGGAGGTAGTGCCCGCGCAGCAGATCGCGCGCCATCCCAACCGCCTCGGCCGTCGTCTCCGCGGTCACAAAGGGGTTGCCATCGCGGTCTCCGCCAATCCAGGAACCAAACCGCACCACGATCGGCAGCTCGGCGATGGAAGTCTTGGCAGGGCTGTCACTCGCTTCTCTACTTGTCATCTCCGCAGGGGATCTGCGTTTTATATCTCCATCCACGACCTCTAACGGAAACTCGGCATCGAGCGCGGCCGCAATCTCCGCGTACAGCACGGGAATCGTGTTGAACAGCGAAACCTCGTAGTAATCCAGCCCCATGCGGATTTCATCGCGTACGGTGGGCCGGGCGGCGCGCACATCGTCGGTCTGCCACAGCGCCGTGATCTCGGCGAGCAGCTCCCCTTCGAGCGCGTCCAACGCACTCGGCGGCGTGCCGATCGCGTCCAGCTGTTCCAGCAATTCGGCGATGCGGCGGCGCTTGAACATCACGCTGCGCCGCGCCACCTCGGTCGGATGCGCCGTAAACACCGGCACCACACAGATCTTCTGCAACAGGGCCAGCACGCTTGCGCGCGTGTACCCCGCCTCGCACAGCCGCCGCAGCGTGCCGCGCAGGCTGCCGCGCTGCGGTGCCGCGGTCTCCTCGAGCAACGACGACCGCCGCCGCCGTTTGCGGTGGTTGGTCTCCGCGAGATTGATGAGCTCGAAGTAGAACGCAAAGGCCCGCGCCAGTTCGTACGCCCGCTGCGGGTCGGCTGCGGCCTCGCGGGTCAGCTCCTGCGCCCGCTCCAAATGCCCCTGAGCGGCAGCCGTATCGCCGGCCGCCTCGGCCTCACGCCGGGCGATGGCGATGCGCCGCAAGGCCTCCACCGTGGCGAACAGGGCCTCCCCTGCCTGCTCGCGCAACACCTGTCCCAGCAGCGCGCCCAGCGAACGCACATCGCGCCGCAAGGGCACCTGTTTCAACTCGCCAGTGCGGGCTTCCAGTTCGGCAAGACGGTCGGACCAGTGGGCGGGCTGCCAGGAAGAGGACATACCAACACTCTACCGCTCCGCATGCCCTACCATCGATTGCATGCACCGCGTCGGCACCGTCGTTGCACTCTGGCGGTACCCGGTGAAGAGCATGCGCGGCGAGCCGCTGCAGACCGCCGGTTTCGACGCGCAGGGCATCGTTGGGGATCGCCGATTTGCCTTCGCTTCCACGGCCGCGCCTGCGGGCAAACCGCTCCTCAGCAGCCGGGAACGGACTGCCATGCTGCGCTATGCGCCGCGCCTGCAGCCGACGCCTTCTGTAGCGACGCCCGATGGGCGCAGCTTCAAGCTCCCTTCACCGGAGCTTGTCGCTACGCTGGAAGGGGCCCTCCACTCAGCGGCGGCCGGCACAACAGACTCTGGCGCAGCACTCACCCTGCTCGCCTCGCCCGCGCGTCCCCTCACCGACGTTCGGCCTGTCTCCCTGGTTTCGATGGCGACGCTGCAGGCCGTCGCGGCTGAGCTGCAAACCACCCTCGATCCACAAAGATTCCGCTCCAACCTGATGCTGGCTTTGGACAGCGGCGAACCCTTCGCCGAGGATGGATGGGCTGCCGCAACGCTTGGTTTCGGCAGTGCCGACGCGCAGGGTGTCCCGTGCGGGTTGGATACGCGTCCGGCGCTCTTTGTGCAGGAAAGGATTCCTCGTTGCCGGATGGTCTCGCTCGACCCCGAAACCACCGCGCCGGATGCGGCGTTGCTGCGGCTGCTCGCCCAGCGGCACGGGGGCCGCCTGGGCATGTACGCCAGGGTGGCGCGCCCCGGTACGCTGCAGGTCGGGGATGCGATCTTTCTGCAACGCTGATGTGTTCTGAGACGTTAACGCAGATGCTGCTGCAACACCTTCGCCAACAGCAGCGACGATTGCGCGGCAAACGGCGGAAGGATGTGCGCGTAGTAGCGATCCCCGGCGAAGCATCTTGCCGGCAGCAACGCGGGCGGCGCCGCCTGCAAATCGGCAAACGATTGCCCGCGCAGGGGCGCGCTGTTGCGGCATTGGGGAAGTGGGGCGAGGTACACGAGGACGCTCGTTTCTGCGGTGCGATAGCGGTCGGCGAGCTCCCGCACCGATCCGTCCTCCCGTTGCGCGAGAAACGCCTGCGGCAACATACATCCATCGTCAAGCGGTGGCAGACGTTCCGCAAAATCGGCATGGCCGCGTGCTTCCGTCGTGTTTGCTTCGCGGTTCACGTGATGCCATGCGGCCCGTACGATCTTCGGCCCAAAGGTGCTGAACAACCGGAACGGAAACTCGAGCAGCTCCGTCGGATGGCGGGCGGCAAAGGCGGCGATCTCGCGAAAACGCATGTGGCGCAACAGCATTTCTTCGCCTTCGAAGAGCCGCGCCGGGGCCATGTGCTCGAAATCCAGATTCCAGGGGGAAAAATACAACACGATCAGCTTCGGAGCGCGATTGTGCGCCAGATAGCTGCGTAAAGGCGCATCGCCCGTCACCGGCAGGCTACCTACCGTGTCCGGCAAAACCACGCTGCGAATCCCTAACTGCGCATCCACTATGCGGGGGTCGATGCCCAGAAAAGCGCTGGAATCGCCGAAGATCACGACATCGGCATCCGCACGGCTGTCGAACGGATATTCCAGCATCGGGCCATACTGCGACGTGGACCAACGCTCATACGAGGGCAGCAGCACGATGAAAAACGCCAAGGGGTACAACAGGGCCGGGATGAGCAGAACGCGCCAAAGATAGCCTGCGAATCCCTTCTGCCGGCTGTCGTTTTCCGTTCCTTCGTCGGTCTCGTCTATCGCCATCGGGGGCCGCTGTGGGGCACTCATCTGTTCTTTATTGTGTCAGAACCCACGGGAACTCCTCACCCCTGAAACCCTCACCCCTCAACCCTGAATGAATAAAAGCCCACTGCAAAATACGCCTGATAGATCGTCGTTCCCTGCTCGATTGCTCTGGGCCAGTGAGTTTAGATTGTGAAATCTTAGAACTGAAAATAGAGAAAGCTGGTGGGGTTTTCCATCCTCACGAGCGCCACAAAGAAGATCAGGCCCAGCACAGCACTCCATAAGAACGTCGGGCGCCAGAACAACCGCAGAGACCCCTCGTGCCGGTCGGCTGCGGTGACCTCCAAGGCCGGCTTGAACCGCAATAAAATTTGCTGCGTGTTCGGCAAGCCCCACACAATCGCCAGGCCAACCAGCGCCAGCAGCAGATCGCTCCACGCGGGTACATACACAGCGGCAGCAGGCGCATGATGGCGATGCAGACTCACCGCCCCGGCCAGCATCGACAGGGCCGCGCCTACACCTGCCGCCCGGAAGAACACCTGCGCGATCAGCACGGCCGTGAAGGTGAGCAACACGCGTCCGGCGAACGCCAAGCCGCGCAGAAGTTGGGTGCGTGCAAAGAACGGCACCGGCTTGCCGCCTTGGAAGACGCGCCACCCATGATTGGCCGTCAGGTACACGCCGTGCAGTGCGCCGAAGACCAGGAATTGCAATCCTGCGCCGTGCCAAAGCCCCGCCAGCAACAGCGAGACCGCCGTCGGCATCGCAATCATGCTGCTGAAACCGGCAGGGGTCGCCATCGCTTTGCGCGTAATCTTTTTGCCCTGCCCGGCGCGGCGCCGGCTCACCGCCAGCGAGAGCGGGTTATACAAATACGTGTTGATGTAGCGCGTCAACGTCATGTGCCAGCGCTGCCAGAAGTCGATGATGCTGCCTGCTTTATAGGGCGAGCTGAAGTTCAGCGGAAAGTCGATCGAAAACATGCGCGCCAGGCCCAGCGCCATGTCGGAATAGCCGGAAAAATCAAAGTAAAGCTGCAACGCGTACGACAGAATGCCGACCCATGCGCCAAAGGTGGTGACACTCGCCGCCGCCCCAAACGCCGGGTCGGCCACCAACGCGAAACGGTCCGCCAGCAGCACCTTTTTCGCCAGCCCAAGCAGGAACCAGGTGAAGCCAACCGTGACATCGTCGAGCCGCAAACGATAGTCGCGATCGGTTTGGAACTGCGGCATGATCTCTGCGTGGTGCAGGATGGGGCCGGCGATCAGATGGGGGAAAAAGGTGGCAAAGAGCGTGTAGCTGCCAAGGTCCTGTTGGATTGCCTCGCCCTGCTCAAGGTCCACAAGATAGGCGATCTGTGTGAAGGTGAAGAACGAAATGCCGAGCGGTAAAAAGACGTTCTCCCAATGACTGGGCCGATGCGCCACCGCCGCTGCAAAGTTTGCAAACGGGATCAGGTATTTGTAAAAGCACAGTGTCGCCAGATTGACGGATATCGCTGCAATGAGCAGCACACGCGGCGAAAGGGGATTGGGGATGCGCCGGCTGATCAGCGCGCCCGCGGTGTAGTTGAAGAGGATAGAGCCGCATAGCAGCAGCAGATATTGCGGCCGCCAATACGCGTAAAACGCGAGCGACGCCACCGATAACCAGATCACCACCGCACGCCGGTGCCAATGCGCGGCGATCTGATAACCGAGCAGCGCGATGGGTAGAAACCCGAAAAGAAAGGCGTAGGAATTAAAGAGCATTTTGCGAATACCGCAACTGGTTCAACTAATTCAATTCTGCGGGCACGCCTTTGGCCTGCAATTTCTGTTCCACGAGCGCGGCAAGGTGCCCCACATTGTGCAGCGATTCAAGCTCAAAGGTCTTGAATCGAATCTTGAGTCGCGTTTCGATCGAAACCACCAGCGTGACATGGTTGGCCGAGTCCCAATCGCGTACATCGGCCGCCGTCGTTTCTGGCGTCAACACGATCGACTCGTCATCGAAGACCTCACGAAAGATCCCGGTCAGCTCGCGGTAGACATGGACGGTTTGCATGCATCTCCATTCACCACGCGCATCGGCGCGTGGTGTTCCGTGACGTTCTCTAAAGCGAGCACCCATTGCGTGCTGCCGTTTTCATGTTGCTCCCGCAAAGCGAAGCCGAGCCGAGGGTAGTGCTCGCGCACCATGCCGTTTTTTGCCGTGGGCGCATAGCTGCCAACGAGCTTGTCGTAGCCCATCTCCTTCGCGCACGCGGCAAGCAGATTCAGCGTGGCCGCTTCCACACCGCGGCCCAGCACACGGCAGCTCATCAGCCACGTATCGATCGCAAGCGCACCGCGTTCCCCGGGCGTGCCGGGCTTTCCGATCACCACGCCGATCATGCCATTGTCGCCGTGGGCATCCGTCAACCGCAGTTGCAGGGTGAGCGCGGCGGGATCGTCCATCACCGCGCGCACCTCGGCTTCCGTGTAACGCCGCGTCGTCAGGTTGAATTGATTGGTCTTGTTGATCAGCTGCACGATGCGCTTCAACCCAAGCTCATCAAAGCGGCTCCACACAAGTTCCATGTGTAGAGCGTCTAGGTAGCCTGCAAGATCCGTCGTCGCAGCTCGCAACGCTTCGCGATCGGTGTCGGCGCGATACAGCTCCGTTCGCTGTTGGTCTTCGGCAGTCAGCGCCACGGCCTCAAAGTACCCTGCAGCGGCAAGGCACCCCACGTAGCCTTCAGGCTCATCGGGCAGTTCCGGCACCGCGACCATGGGCAGTTCGCGGCGGACCAGCTGCCGTTCCGCGGGATTGTCATCCACGAACACCAAGGCATCTAGCCCGATGTTCAGTGTTTCGGCAATCGTGCGCAGGTTGGTCGCCTTGTCCTGCCAGTTCGCCACGAAGCAGGCAATGTCTTTGCGCCGCAACACCATCTCCGGATGGGTCTCAAAGGGCGCAACGGCGTTCGCGTACTCGTTCTTCGAACACACCGCCAGCAGCACGCCCCGTTCCACGAGTTGCAATGCGTACCCCTGAATCGCCAGGAATGCTTCGCCGGTAGGGTTGCCCTGGCCCAGCACCAGGCCCTCGACGCCATCATCGCCGACCACGCCGCCCCAGAGCGTGTTGTCCAGGTCAAGCACAAGGCACTTGGCGCTGCGGCCGCGCAGTGCGGAGAGCAGACGCCCCAGCTGGTCGCCATACACCACCGTGGCGCGCGGATGCACCTCCTGCTTGGCCGTGTACCAAAGCGCGGGGTCGAACCACTCCGCAATGCCGTCCTCCGCAGCCCAGGCATCGAGGCTCAAAAGCGAAATCCTGCTGTCCTGCGCACGCTCTCGCAGCCCCTCGTTCAACTTGGCGACCAGGTGCGCCTGTGACCCCGGCGAACGCTGCTCGTTGTTGCCCATCAGCCGAGGGAAGCGGGGCAGGGCCGTTTGCTGGATCACCTCACAGGGCCACGCTTCCCGCGCCAACGACCAGCAGCGCTCCAAATGCGCCAGCGTTTCGCGCACGTCTAGCCCCGCACGCGGTACAAGGTGCGCGGCGTCCAGGAGGAAGCAGACGAACTCCGGACGAAAGCGGTGCAGGCCGGAGTCCGCGTCCGTCAGTTCCTGCAGATACATGCCATACGGACCGGTGTAGAGCTCGAGCAGAAAGCCGCGTCGCAGCGCCCCGAGCCGAATGCCGGGCAGCAGATGGCTGAGCGTGGACGAACCGAGCAGAGCGACGCGCAGCACCGGCCATGCCGGCAGCTCCTTGCTCTCCGCGTGCTCGGCGAGATAGCGCTGCACCGCCTTGTCGAGCTGGCCCGCGCGCACGAAGTCCATGCGGGTGTCCGCAAGCCGCCGGAAGCTCGCCAGAGCCTCCGCAGGGGGCTGCTGCCGAGCCGCGTCCAGCTCTTCTTTCCAGGCCGCGGCCGGTAGCAGCCACACGAGATCAAGGGACACGGTCAGGGCGCTCCACGGGCATGATGCGGAAAGGGCGGCGCGGGTTCCCGCAGGCCCACGTCGAGGGGCTCCGTTGGCGGGATCTACGCGCGACGCAACCCCGACAAAACGGTTGTGCCGAGTCTACCGGAGCCGTAAAAAAAATGCATGTCCCACCGTCGTTCCCTCGCCAAACTATCGGGGATGTCGGCAAACCATGACGCAACGCTTCGAGCGGAAGTCCAGCTTAGAAAGCGAGGCTGTCGAGGTCTCGACCGCCGTTCGGTGATGGGTCCTGTTTCGCTGATTTGTTTAGGCCAGTGTTGAGCGATAAAATCCTGAGTTTCAGGCATTCATCATGTTCAGCGCGCTTTCCCTCGACGGCTTTTTACGACAGCGACACAGGATGGATCGCTCGCAGAACTCTGCAAAGCCTGGAACGCGAGCGAGGCATCACCCGCGCTTTCCAAGCTGCTGCCTGATTCTTTTTGTCACTCTGCGCATAGCCGCCGGGCAGCGCCCACTTGACGCACCCGTGCTCCAAGCCGCTGAAACGGCTGCCGCACAACAGGCTTTTCACGATAAGCACTACCGCGAAGCTGCAGAGATGTTCGCAAAGATAGCGGAGGCGGCAACTGGGCATGACCCGGCCGCGTCGGGCCGCGCGCGGTTGATGCAAGCGAAGTGCCTCGTCAACCTGAACGCGTGGGCGGGCGCGGAAGCGGCGCTGCGCGCTTCGTTAGAGACAGAGGGGCGACAGGCCGAGGGGCGACAGACGCAGCCGCGCTCAGCGGAGGCCCTGTACCTGCTTGGCTTTGTGTTGCAGCGCGAAAACGAGCCCGCGGCCTCGCTGCGCATCTACACGCAAGCCGCGGCGATCACCCCGCCGTTGCCGAACGATTTAAAGCTGGTAGCGCTCGACTATGTGCTGCTGAACGACTACCCCGACGCCCTGCACTGGCTCGCGCGCGCCGTGGCTGCCGACCCGCAAAACGCCGAAGGATGGTACGACCTTGGCCGTGCCCAGATGCATCAGGGGCACTTCGAAGAAGCCGTGAACGCCTTTCGCCGGAACCTCAGCCTCCAGCCGAAAAGCGCCAAAGCCTGGGATAACCTCGGCCTCTCGCTGGAAGCGCAGAACAAGCCCGACGCCGCCCTGAAAGCCTATGCCAATGCGGTAGAAAGCAACAGCACGGCGGCGAAACCCAGCGAACGGCCGTTGCTCGATGATGCGGCGCTGCTGAACAACCATCGCGAATATGCGCAGGCAATCCCGCTGCTGCTGCGCGCCACCGAACTGGCCCCGGGCAGCAGCCGTTGTTTTGAGGAGCTCGCCCGCGCGTACACCGGACAGGAGCAACCGAAGCTCGCCCAGGCAGCCCTGGCGCAGGCCGTGGCGCTCGATCCCAAGAACCCTCGCTTGCACTTCCAGCTTGGTCGTCTCGATCGCAGCCTCGGCCTCCTCGCCGAAGCGAAGGCGGAATTTGAGCGCAGCGCCGCACTCTACGGCACCCACTCGGTCACGACGGAGGAGTAGTGCACCCCTCCTCTTTGCGCCGTCCGCGCCATCGCATCGTCTGCACCGGGCAAAGCCCCTCCCGCGCCTGCGCTTTGTTGCTGCTTACCTTGTTTGGAGGACTGAACGGCGCCTCTGCGCAGGAAAATCGTCAAAGCACCGCTGCCTTGAGTCCGGCGCTGCAGGGGGCGGCAGAGGCGCTTGACCGGCACCAGTACCAAGCGGCCATGTACGGCTTCGAAGCTGCGCTTAACGAAGGCGCGGCTTCCCAAATCCAAAAAACAGCCGCGGAACAGGGCGAAGCGCAAGCCGCCATCGCCCTGGCGCTGCAAGAGCGCAATGCCGGTAACGGCGAGGCCGCGCTGCAGACCCTGGAACACGCCTGCAGCGTAGTGCCGCGAGATGTGCCCTTGCTTACCGATCTCGGCATCCAGGCCGAAAGCCTGCACCGGTTTGCCAAAGCCGCCGAAGCCCTCGGGACCGCGCTTGCCTTGAAGCCGGACGACCTGACGGCGCTGTATGCCCTTGCGCATGTGGAGCTGGACCAGGGGCAGTTCCCGGCCGCGGAAACGCATCTGGAAACGTATTTGCAACAACGCCCGGACGACGCGACGGCCCATTACGGCCTCGGACACCTCTACCAGATGCAACAACGCACGGACGAGGCCGCAGGGCAGTTTCACCGCTCGATCGAACTGAAGCCGGTGCAAACGGAGTCGTACTATCAGCTTGGACAAATGGCGCTCGATGCGCACCGGGACACCGAAGCCGCCGCCCAGTTCGAAAAGACGCTCAGCCGCATGCCGGCCCACGGCGGCGCACTCACCGGCATGGGCATTCTGGCGTTTCGCGCGAAGGACTTTTCGCATGCACAGGACTTCCTTCACCGCGCCGTGGGTGCCTCGCCGGATTACCAGCCCGCGCACTACTACCTGGGGCTCACGGAAGCGCGACTCGGCGACAGAACCGCCGCGGCGCAGGAACTGAAGACCGCGACCGATCTCGCCGCCAAGCAGCAGGGCAAGGGGCAGCCGGTACAGCGAGATCCATAGGCTGCCAACTCACGAAACGGCACCGCCTTACAAACGCAGCCTAAATAGTGAGATGCAGTAGCGGGCCCTCTGTGCAAGCGCTTACAATTTCCTGACCTCAGGAGAACCCCCTCATGCCCTCGCTCCCAGGATGCCGCGTGCGCCCAATGTCGTCTGCCCTCCACACGGGCGTCGTTCTGCTCGCACTGGCCAGCCCGATGCTGCCGTCCGCGGCAGCCCAGCTCACGGAATCGCCCTCCGGCCCCGCGGCCACCGCCCATCTTCGCGTCACCGTACCGGCCACGCCGCAGGTCATTCCCAAAACGCTCTTCGGCAGCTTTCTTGAGCCGATCGGCCATTCCACCTACGGCGGGCTTTGGGCGCAGATCGTCGAAAATCCTTCGTTTGAAGATGGGTTGTGGTCAGCCAACCACGTGAGCGACATGCTGCATACGCACCCTGAGCTGCATCGCGCTTCCGATCTCGGCCTGCCACTGCCCTGGCAGCCGCTTGACGGCAGCCAAGGCAATCGCTACCTCGTCGTTCGTGGAGACGCCGGCAATTCCAATCAGTCCTTACTCGTGATGTCTCTGCCGCACAAGGAAGTCGGCATTTTGCAGGAGGTCGACCTGCCCGTGCAACGGGAACTCACGTACCGGGGCAGCCTGATGCTGAAGCACGTTCGCGGGCCCGGGGAGATCAGCATCTCCCTGCGGCGGCATGCGCATCCGGAGCAGGTGCTCGCGCACACGGCCGTGCAGGCCACGGCCGAAACGTGGACAACGTACCCATTCACCCTCACCCTCGCCGCCGGCGCGGTTGCCCGGCTGGAGCCGGCGGACCTGGTGATCTCGCTCGAAAACGATGCCCGCGCCGAGGTGGACAACGTCACGTTGAACCCTGCGGATGCGGTCGACGGCATGGACCCTGACGTGCTCGCCATGGCGCGGGAGCTGGGAAGCCCGGTGGTGCGCTTTGGGGGCAACTTCACCTCCGCCTACCATTGGCGCGACGGCATCGGGCCCCTGGACAAGCGGGTTTCGATGATCAACCCATCGTGGGGCATCCCTGAGTACAACACCTTCGGCACCGACGAATTTTTGCGTTTTTGCGAGCTCATACACACCGAACCGCAGATCGCCCTCAATCTCGGCACCGGCACGCCGGCAGAAGCCGCCGACTGGGTCCGCTACGTGGATGCTCACTGGAGTAACCGCCAGGGCGGCTTGTTATGGGAGATGGGCAACGAGCTTTGGGGCGACTTCCAGATCGGCTATCCGTTCCGCGAGCGCATCGCGGAGGTGACCAAGGCGAACAGCCAGGCGATTCGTACCGTCGATCCAAAGGCGCGGCTGATTGCCACCGGCGGCGACGAAGACTCCTTCCACGACTGGAATGCGCAACAGCTTTCCAACCCATCCGGCACCTTTGATTTTCTGTCCACGCATTTCGTGGTGGAAGACCATGTGCAACTGGCGAATGCCTCGAACGATTTCAGGACCATGGCCGCGCTGGCGCTCCCGTGGGGGCTCGCGGAGCGCATGCATGCCATCGAGCAGCAGGCCGCCGCGGCAGGCCAACCCGCGGTCCGCGTCGCCTTCACGGAGTGGCTGATGGTTTCGCCCGGGCACAATGGGCCGCACTTCACCAACCTTGGCGGCGCGCTCTTCGCCGGCGGCTTCCTGAACATGGCGATGCGGAACAGCGACGCGGTCGCGATCTCCGACATGACCGGCATCTTGGAGTTTGGGGGCATCTGGAAGAAGCATGCGCAGGTCTATGGCGCACCCGCCTATTGGGTGTTGCGCGAATACAGCCGCACGCATCCGCACCTGCTGCTGGAGGTCACCTCCGACGGGCCGACGTACTCCATCGCCCGGGGGATTACCCGCCTGCCGGAGATCCAGGGTGTGCCCTATCTGGACTGCGTCGCCAGCGAACCCGAAGACCGCAAGACGCTTGTGCTGACGTGCGTGAACCGGCACCTGACGCGCCCGCAACACGCAGAGATCGATCTCGGCGGGTTGCCGGTCGCCACGTCCGCTGAGGCCCGTAGCGCGTCGATTACGGGAGACAACATCCTCGAAGAAAATGATGAAACCGACCCGGAGCGGATCGTGCCGGCGCATAGCGCAGCGAAGCTGCATGGCAAGACACTCGCGTACACCTTTCCGAGCGGCAGCGTCACCGTTCTGGAGGTGCCGCTGGCGCGCTAAGGCTGGGCCGGCTTCACGCCGGCCGTCGCTTGCCGCGACGCCGCATCGATCGGCAAGCCTCCTGTTTTCCGGGCCCATTGGGCGGCACGACCCTGATTCGCAAACCCCTGTCTCATCATTTTGATTGACAGCAGCTATCCCATTCTTCTACCTTTCTCTCGCTGCAAGCGCTTACATAAGAAGAACCCCGAGTTCCCAGGTGAAGCCCGGCGAGCTCGACGGCAAAACGCCCACACCGGCCAATGCAGCCGGTGCGGGCAGCCAGCAGTACCTTGAGCAGTACCCTTTGGAGGAAGAAAACGGTATGCAACGCATTCTTTATCATGGCCGGCACCTCGTCGCGCTCGTCGCCCTGCTCTTGATGGCGACCTTCGCCCGTGCCCAAACCAATCAGGGCCAGATCGCCGGCAACGTCCTGGACGCCACCGGCGCCGCCGTCCCCAACGCCCACATTACCGCCAAAAGCGAGTCGACCGGCTCGGTCTATGACGCCACCTCTACCAGTTCCGGCGCCTACCGCTTTCCCTCCATCGAGCTGGGCCGTTACACCATTACGGTGAACGCCCCAGGCTTCCGGCAGGAGGTCGCCAGTGGCGTCGAGGTCCGTGTCGAAACCACCAGCAGTTTCGATGTGAAGCTCACGGCCGGCGGCGCGAATGAAACCATCACGGTCGACGCGACCGCACCCACCGTGGAAGCTGATTCCTCCGACGTCGGCGGTACGGTGACGAACCAGCAGATCATCGAGCTGCCGCTTTCACTTGCAAATGGTGTCGGCAACCTGCGCTCCCCCGAGTCCTT
This sequence comes from uncultured Acidobacteriaceae bacterium, assembly GCA_964249695.1. Taxonomy (GTDB): domain Bacteria; phylum Acidobacteriota; class Terriglobia; order Terriglobales; family Acidobacteriaceae; genus EB88. The sequence continues at coordinate 21,142 of CAXUDF010000001.1, read as the reverse complement.
TGTGTTTTTGATACCTGGCACGGCCGGCCCGGGCACCGGCAACAATGCCAACGGCGTCTTCCTTTCCAAGATCGGCGGCGGCCAGAACTTCGGCAACGAGGTTCTCCTCGACGGCGCCTCGCAGACCCGCTCCGAAAACGGTTCTTCCTTCGACGAAGAAGCGCCGTCCGTGGAAGCTATCTCTGAGTTCAAGGTGACCACCTCCACCCCTGCCGCCGAGTTCGGCCGCACCACCGGCGGTCTGGAAAACTTCGTCACCAAATCCGGCACCAACGCTTATCACGGCAGCCTGTTCGGCATTTTCCGCAACGAATACCTTGACGCCAACGACTACTTCAACAACGGTCAAAAGGCCTTTTACCAATCAGTAGGCGACCCGCGTGCCTCGAACTTCAATCGGCCTCCGGACAAGCAGTATGACTTCGGCATCAACGTCGGCGGTCCCGCCAGCATTCCCCACCTGTACAACGCGAAAGACCGCACCTTCGCTTTCTTCTCATGGGAGCAGTACCGACTCACGCTGGGTGGCCCCTTCACCAGCACCGTGCCTACGCTAGCGGAACGCACCGGCGATTTCTCCGATCAGCTGATTAACGGCGCAAGCGGCCAAATTAATCCATGCGACGGTACACCGATTCTGAATGGTCAAATCTTCGACCCCGCCACGACAAGGACTGTGCAAACGACCACCGGTGCCATCCGCTGCCGTACCGCTTTTCCTGGCAATCAAATTCCGGCGACCCGCTTCAGCCCGACAGGGCAGAAGATTGCGGCCTTTTACCCCACGCCCACCTCGGGCGCGCTCGTCAACAACTACACGCTTACCACCTCCTCTCCCCTTACCAACACGACCTACTCCATCCGCGTAGATCAATCGATCGGCACCAAGGACAAGCTCTTCGGGTCGTACAGCGCCCGCGAGAACACGCGCGACAGTCCGCAAAACCTATCCTTCCCCTCGCCAGTGGACTACAACACCCAGACTCAGGACTTCATCACGCATTTCGCACGCGCTGGCTGGGACCACATTCTCACGCCCAACATCCTTAACCACGTCAACCTTGGCTTCAATCGTTCCAACTCCATCAATGGTTCAATCGAAGCTTTGGCGAACGTCAACTACTCCACCCAGTTGGGCTTGCCGTTTCAGTGCTGCTTCCCCAACGTCAACGTGGGAGGGTATTCACCGCTTAGCCGCAATCAACTCGGCGATAACGTGGATAATGGAATTCGGGTCGACGACAACGTCAGCTGGCAACGGGGCCGCAACAGCTTCAAGTTTGGCTTTGACTATCGCTACCAGCAGTACTCCTCGCTGGCGCTAGGCCAGATCAACGGTCAGTTGAACTTCGAGGGAAGCGAAACCAAGGCCACGCAGACCGGCGTCTTTCAAAATGGCACCGGCAACGGCTTTGCCAGCATGCTGCTCGGGGAGGGCGATTACGCCGCTTCCACCGTGCCTGCACACCAACCGCGCTGGATTTCGAATTACTGGGCCGGCTTCGCCCAGGATGACTTCAAGGTCTCCAATAGCCTTGTGCTCAATCTCGGCATCCGGTACGACATCGACCAGCCGCGCCGCGAAGCGCAGAACAACACCTCTAACTTCAGCACGACCGCCATTGATCCGAAGAATGGCCTGCCCGGCGCCATGGTCTTCGGGACAACCTGCCAACCGAACTGCAACACACGCTGGGCGGACACCTGGTTCAAAGACGTCGCTCCCCGTGTGGGCTTCGCCTACTCACCGGCCTCCCGCAACAATACGTTTGTGGTTCGCGGCGGCTTTTCTACGCTGTACGGTCCGTTGCTGTATTCCGACTTCGGCGGCAGCACGATCGCCGGCTACAGCGTGCAGACGCAACAGCTCTCCAACGGCTTCGATCCGGCGTTCTCCGTTGATGGCGGCGTCTCCCCCATCAACGCCGGAACCAACCTTAATCCCGCCTATTTCGATAACGGCAATGCCAACGCTCCCGAGGCTGTGGCTGGCAGCTACATCAGTGCAGGCCAGGGCCGTCCGCCTCAGATCAACCAGTGGAACCTGCAGGTACAGCAGGAGATCGCAAAGGACTTAATCTTCACGCTTGGCTACATTGGCTCGTCAGGGTCGCATCTGCGCTCGAGCCTTCAAAATATCAATAATATCCAACCATCGAACTTCAGCCGCGGAGATGCACTCGTCGATTACAACCTGGCCTCCAACGGTGTCACAACGCCATACACTGGTTTCAATGGCAACGTGCAGCAGGCTCTGCGGCCTTTCCCGCAGTATGCTTACATCGCCACGGACTGCTGCCTGCAGAACGTGGGCCACTCCTCCTACGAGGCCCTGATCTCCAGCCTGGAACGGCGCTTCCGCGCCGGCCTGAACCTCCAAGCCTCCTACACATGGTCAAAGGACATCACCAACGCCGATTCGTCCTTGCCGGGAACCAACGCGGGCGTCAATCAGGTACAAAACCCCTTCGATCCCAAGAGCACCAAATCGCTTTCCATTCAGGACATCCCGAACACCTTTGTCGTGAGCTACCTCTACGAGTTGCCCTTCGGTAAAGACAAAGCATTTCTGAACGTGCACAATGCCGTTGTGCGCTCCCTCATCAGCGGCTTTGAGATCGGCGGCGTGCAACGCTACCAGTCCGGCCAACCTATCTCCTTCGGCGGCGCCACCGGCATCCCCGGATGGGATAACTTTATCGAGTTCACCCGCATTCCGACCGCAAGCTTGGCTAGCAACGCGCGCCGGGGTCATATCGACCCCTTCCGCGAGTTGAGGCTTGGCTATGCACCCGCCGGTCAGAAACCCTCCAGCCCGCCCTTGGGTCCCGATCCCAATGTCGACTCAGAGTTCAACGGCCTTGCGGTTCCCTTCAGCCGCGCTACAGGACAGTCCGATAATGCCGGTTATGCTGCCCTGCAAACCTCGCCGGCTTTTCTGGATCAGAACACCGCCGATGTTCGCGGGCTCAGGACGGTCCAGGCGGCTAATTGCGGCGATACTTGCAGCAACGGAGGTTTCCTCTTCGGCAACGTCCCGCGCGTTACGGGTGAGATCCGTAATTACCGGTACATCAACGAGGATTTCAGCTTTCTGAAAAAGACGCCCCTCACCGAAAGGACGACTCTGTTCCTGAAGCTCGAGATGCTCAATGCCTTTAACCGGCACATCTTCGCTAACCCCGACACGAACCCCGGCGACCTCAACTTCGGCGTACCTGGCGGCGACATCGACGGGCCACGGAAGCTGCAACTCACCGGCCGTATTCAGTTCTAACCAAACGACGTCTCCTACCGCGGCAGGACGGCTCTCACGAGCCAGCCTGCCGCTTCTTTTTTGCCCAGCGCTCTTCCTCAATCGGGTCGTCCATGACAAGAACGCTCCAGATCATCGCCCTCTGTGCCAGGCCTTGCCGCGTCCGTTGCCTCGTAGCTTTACTCCTGATCGGGCTTTGCTCGACAGCCTGCGGCGCGCAGAACGGCGCCTCCCTCGGGGACGGCACGGCGTTGTATGCCCGGGTCGTCCGGCTCGCGCATCAGCGGCAACCGCGCTTGAAAGGCAAGATCATCGTGAGTGTGACGGCGATCACCGGCACGCATGCCGAAGAGGACTTCTATACCGGCGACGCCGAACACGGCTTCCATCGCCTCAGTGCGATTGACACCCCAAGCTTTCACGACGGTCTTTGCTGCGGCGCCCTGTATGAACTGCCGCGCGCCGTTGGCAAGCTCCACGAGGGCACATTACTTTGGGCGGGCTCGGTGGGGCTGTCCTCGGCGACGGTGCCCATGCGCCTCGCCATCTATGCGAGCAGGGATGGCGGCGCCTCCTGGCAGTATCTATCCGATTGCGCCCAGGCCAAGGTGCCGCGGTCGGCAGGCGGCCTGTGGGAGCCGGAGTTCACGCTCGCTGCGGATGGCAACCTCGTCTGCTTCTACTCGGATGAAACTCAGCCGCACCATAGCCAGGTACTGCAGCAGGTCCGCTCCCGCGACGGCGTGCACTGGAGCGCGCCGGTGAACACCGTCGCCGTGCCGAACCCCGCAGGACGGCCGGGGATGCCGGTCGTCACGCGGGTGCCTGGCGGACGGTATTTCATGACCTATGAGCTTTGTGGCACGGCGGCCTGTGCGGTGTATGCCAGAACCTCCGTAGATGGATGGCGTTGGGGCGATCCGGCGGTGGACGGCAGCCGCATCACCACCGCTGAGGGCGGCTATCTGGCACATGCTCCCACAAATACCTGGAGCTCTGCCGGGAGAACCGAGGGCACGGAGGGCACGTTGCTGCTGGCGAGTCAGATGGCTCTGACGCCGGATGGTGAGATTTCGGGAGGGAATGGACAGTCGCTGTGGATGAACCGCAACAAAGATGGAAGCGGCCCCTGGCAGCGTGTGACGGCGCCTGTGCCGGTGCCCGAGGCGTTCGATAACTACTGCCCAAACTATTCGTCGCCCCTGCTGCCGATGGCGGACGGACAGTCCCTCCTCGAGTTTGCCTCGGCGTATGTGGGCAAAACATGCCGCATGTTTTACGCGATGGGTCCTTTGGCGCAATGATAGGCAAACTTGGATGCGAGGCACGCATGCAGTAAACGCCTGGACTGGGCATGCACAATCATTCGGGGATGGCCGTCGCCGGGGGCGCGGGAGCCGTTTTAGCCAGCCCGCCGGGCCACCAGTTCCAATCGCCCGCTACCCGCAGCAGTGCCGGGCCGATCACCATCCGCACCAGCGTTGCATCGATGAACACGGCGACCGCCAGGGTGAACCCGATCATCTTGACCACCAAAAACTCTCCGAAGGTGAACGCCGTGAAGACGGCGATCATGATGGCGGCGGCGCTCGTGATGAGGCCTGCGGTCCGTGCCAGCCCTTCCGTGATGGCCTCTGTTTCACCAAGACCGCTCTTGCGGCCCTCGCGAACGCGGGCGACGAGGAAGACCTCATAATCCATGCTCAGGCCGAAGACGATCGCAAAGGCAACAATCGGGACAAGGGGAAAGATGCTGCCGGTTGCTTCGCGCACGCCGAGCAGGCGGCTGCCGTGCCCGTCCTGGAAGACGAGAACCAGTGCGCCGAAAGAAGCCATCACCGATAGCAGGTTCAGCGCGACCGCCTTCACCGGCGCGACCAACGATCGGAAGCCCAGCAGCAGAGCCAGCAGTGTGCCGCCCACCACCAGCGCCGTAACCGGAGCAAAGCTGCGTTTTACGAGGGTCTGGTAATCGGCGTTGAGCGCGGGGATGCCGCCAATGAGCAAGGTAGACCCGGGCACCCCCGTGAGCGCCGTCGCTCCGGTCTGCCGCAGGGCGCGCACCCAGTCCACCTGTTCCCGCAGCGTAACCGATCCCTTGGGTAGCACCTCAATCAGCGTCGTCCGTCCATCGGCACTGAGGAAGGTGCGGCGGGTCTCGCGAGAAAAGCTGTCCAGCAGCGAGCGATTGCCGTCGGCGACCGTAGTGATGGAGATGACCCGCTGTGTACGGGGATCGCTCGCCAACCGCTTGGAAAGCGTGTCGATGACGTTCCAGCCCGCATCCGTATGGGCGACCGAGTCCGTCGGCAGTTCGATCATGACGCGCATGGTTTGCACAACCCCGGCACGATCCATGTGCTCGAGGGAATGGAGGGCCTGCACCGATTCCGCAGCCGGCGGCAGCCAGTCGCCTTGCGGAACGCTGGTATCCAGCCGTATCGCTTGCCACGCGAGCAGAAGCAACGGCACGCCCGCCAGAAAAATCGCTCGCCACGGGTGCGCCACAATGATGTTTCCCCAGCGTCGCCAGCGCATGCCCGTGCGTTCGCTGCTGCGTGCGTCCAGCTTGGGCGCGAAGGGCATCCGGCCGAGATCGATGCGCGGCCCGAGCCACGAAAGCAATGCCGGCACAAGCGTGTTCGTCAGCAGCACACTGATGCCCGCCACCAAACATCCCGCCACCCCGATGGAGCGAATTTCACTGATGGGCACGATGAGGAGCGCAAGGAACCCGATGGCTACCGTGGAAGCGGAGATCATCAGCGTGCGGCCTGCCTGGCGCGCGGCGATATTCGCAGCGGTCGGGCCGTCGTGCCCGGCAGCAATGGCCTCGCGAAAGCGGCTGACCATCAGCAGCGCGTAGTCGATGCCGAGACCCAATCCCAGCATGGTTGCCAGATTCTGCACCAGAATCGAGAGATGGAAGCGCTGCGCCAGGAACCCGGCGATGGCTAACGTGGTGGCAATGGCAAGCTGGCCGACGGCCAAAGGAATCAGGGCGGCGACCAGGCTGCCGAACGCCAGCAGCAGCAGCGCGAGCGTCACGGGAATGATGAGGCTTTCTCCCCGCCGCACGTCGTTTGCACTGGCCTGGCGGATGTCGAAATTGAGCGGCGTTTCCCCGGTCAGGGCGATCTTCACGGCTGGATAATGGGGGCGCAATTGATCTTCGAGGGAGTGTTCCAGCGTGTGCAGCCTGGGCACGAGCAGTTCAACGGGACCGTCGACCGCCGAAAGTCCAACCAGGACGAAGGTGCCGCCCCCTTTGCCTAAAAAAATGGGATCGCGAAGTTCCAGATAAGAGACCACGCCGGAGACGCCGCGCTGCTCCCGGAGAGCCGCCACAATGAGCGATAGTGCTTGGCCGCCTTCGGTTGAATCCGCCGCTGGAAGGCCCTGAATCACCAGAGCGACGCGGTTCACAAAGGGGGAATGAAAGCCGGTGTTCAACTCCCCGTTGACAACCTCTGCTTCGCTGCCCTCGACACGGGTGGCTGTTTCCAGACGACGCTCGGTATGAAAGGAAAACGGAAGCAGTGCGAGGACGGCAATCAGAACCGCCAAAGCCGCCCAGGACCGGCGCAGATGCATGGAACCCATGATGTTACAGATGTTAAAAGACCGGACCGCGGCAGCGGCCGCAAGAGGTGGTGTGTTTTTGACCACAGCAGCCGGGGGGAAGCAGAGCGGTACGACAAGGCATGCGAGCGGCCCGTGTGCCGTGCTTCGGCATCTATCAAGTCGACGACGAGATCGACTAGATTGATCAAATTTGATTCTGCTCGTTCAGGAGATGCAATGCCTTTCTTCGCCATGTTCGTGCTGGCCGCCGCCGCGATGCCGGCGGCAAATCCCGATCCACGTATCGGCTCCTGGACGCTCGTCTCCGCCCAGTCTGCCCTGGACCCGCCGAACAGGCTCTCCATCCTTCCTGTCCCTAACGGTGTGCACCTGGTCATGTCAGGCGAGACCCACCTGGACTTTACCGCGCGCTCGGATGGGCACGGGAGCTCCGTTGCGGGTAACCCGGCCTTCAACCAGATCGAGCTGCACAGAATCAATAAGCGCCAATCCGAGGTGAAGGAAGAGAAAGATGGAGCCCTGGTCGCGACAGTGCGCGAGAAGATCTCCAATGATGGCAAGGAACTGGCGATCACCACCACGGCCCAGGGGCAGCCCGATCAGAGTACCGTTTGGACGCGAACCGGAGGGGCTGCGGTCGGAAAAGATCTCTTTGCCGGCGAGTGGACGCAGGACCTCAGCAAAACGCGTCTGCGCCAGGGGCAGAGCCTGAAAATCGAGCCGGACGGCAGCGACGGGATACGCTTCGCGGGCGGCTACAGCTTTACCGGCCGCTTCGACGGAAAGCAGTACGATCTGCGGAACTCACGCAACGATACCGTGCAGCTCTCCCTTGTCGACGCCCACACCGTAGATGCGGTCTACCGGCGCGACGAGCAGATCGCGCAGAAGGATCGCTGGGTCGTCTCCGCCGATGGGCACACGCTGACGCTGACGAGCAAAGGCACGTTGCAAACCGGCCAGCATGTCTCTGAAAATCTCGTATTTCAGAAACAGTAAGAGCCTGATCGACCGGGGAGTCGATTGATACACGCTAGATCGCCGGCCCGTAAAGGATGCGGAGCTGCTCGTCGTACCGTTCCCGGGCGCGGTCATACCCGGACCGCAACGCCGGACGCGGTTGCTTCGTGGCACGTTCCTCCAGGTGAACCACGCGTTGGCACACCTCGGCGAAGGACGCGGGTGTGCCCTGCAGCTTCGCCTGAGCTACCATCGCCTGGATTGCCGCGCCCAGGCAGCCCGACTCCCCCTCTGCAGGAAGCCGGATCGCGATACCCGTAGCATCGGCCAGCAACTGCCGCCATGCTTCCGAGCGGGCACCGCCCCCGATGACCTGAATGGCCTCCACCGTTTTGCCTCCCAGAACGCGGTCGAGCCCGTTCAGGATGCCAAAGCTGACCCCCTCGACGGCGGCCCGGATGAGGTGATGCGCCGTGAGGTTATTCGCCGAAAGACCCAGAAGAGAGCCGCGCGCCCCCGGCAGGTCGGGCGTACGCTCGCCGTTCAGGAAAGGCAGAAAAAGGAGACCGTCCGCGCCTGGGCTCGTCTTCTCCAGAGCCTCTTCGATGTCGCCGACGCTCTTGCCGAGCATGGCGGCGGTGGCGGTCACCACGTTCGTGGCGTTCATCGTGCAGACCAGGGGCAGCCAGCCGCCGGATGAGGAGCAGAACGGCGCGACGTTGCCGGTCGGATCCTCCACGGGACGTTCGCTGAAGGAATATACGGTCGAAGACGTCCCCAGGCTGAGGGTCACCATGCCTTCGCGCACATTGCCCGTGCCGATGGCGCCCATCATGTTGTCTCCTCCTCCAGCGGAAACGAGGCAGTCCGGGGGCAACCCCAGCGTCCGGGCCACCTCCGGCCGCAGCCTCCCGACGATGCTGTCGGCCGCCACCAACGGCGGCAACGCCCGGAACAGCTGCCCTGTCCCCCTGTCGATCGCATCCAGCACCTCACGCTGCCAGGTGCGTGTTCTCGCGTCGAAATAGGCCGTGCCCGAGGCATCGCCCGCCTCCGCGCGCAGTTCGCCCGTGAGCCAGAAGTTCAGGTACTCGTGGGGAAGAAGGATGTGCCGGATGCGGGCAAAATGAGCCGGTTCGTTTTGCTGTATCCAGAGCAGTTTAGACACGGTGTACCCGGTCAGCGGCACGGTGCCGAAGCGGCGGAACCAGGCCTCACGGCCGCCAAGCCGCTGAAGGAGCTCCGCGTTTTGCGGCGCCGTTTCCGTGTCGTTCCAAAGCTTTGCCGGACGAATCACCGCGAAGTGTTCGTCCAGCACCACAAGCCCGTGCTGCTGGCCCGAGACACCGATCGCCTCCATCGCGGCGGCCCTGGGTACGGTCGCCAGCGCCTCCTTTACGGAGGCAATCAGAGCTTCGACCCACCAGGAAGGCTCCTGCTCGCGCGCTCCCGAAGAGCGTTCGATCAGAGCATGCGGAGCAAAGCCCCGCCCCAGCGGGGCACCGCCCCCGTCCACCACCAAAGCTTTCGTGCCCTGCGTTCCGCAATCGATGCCGAGATACATGATCGTCTGAGTCTAATTGCCTAAATGTAGGCGAGTTCCTTCAGGACTCGCATCCGGAAAAGCAAGCCGCGACGTTTGCTCAGAAAGACGGATCATACAGTTCCGCGCAAACGAGAGAGCATCCGCGACTGAGGCTGGCAGCCCCGCAACCTCAGTCGTGCTGATGCTGCGGGGCACCGCGTGTGCCCGGGTACCTGTGTGCTCAGGCGATTACCCGGGAAGAAGATCGTTCTTCGTTTGGGGAGCGCTCCGTATGGTTTTTAGTGGAATGCGCAGGTGGGCTTCCGCCATCTTGTCAGGCATGCGCGCCATCCATTGGTTCAGGGAGACGTCCTCGAAACGGGAACTCTTAAACATCTCCAGAAAGATGATGTCTTCCGTGCCGGTGTTTTCGATCGTGTGGCCCGCCATGCTGGGCACGTATCCCACATCGTTTGGATTGAAGTCGACCGTTCTGGCCTTGGCATCGGTCGTCACCACGGTCATGCGGCCCTTCCCTTGCATCCAGTACTGCCATTCGCTGGCGTTCGGGTGCCAGTGCATCTCCCGTATCCCGCCGGGCTTGATGGTGACCATCGCCCCGGCAATCGCGGAGGAAACCTTGAAGTTGGTCGAGTCGACGACGCGCACCTCGCCTCCGGCCGTCTTGTGCGTCGGCTTCATGCTCGCCATCCGGAACGTGTAGCTGTTCTCCGTTTCGAGGTTGTCGCCCATGAAACGCCGATCTTCCGCCAGCGTTCCCGGAAGGGCAGCCTCGAAGATGTACTCCTCGGTCTTCGGCAACTGATCGAAGACCTGGCGATTCCAACTCGTGTTCTTCTCGACGATCTCCGGCGAGGTGTGGGCGAGGAACTCCGACAGCAGAAAGGTGTCGTCCTCCGAAAAATCTCCCTCATCAAACACCAGCAAAAATTCGCAGCCGTCGCCCTCCAACCCCTGAATGGAATGCGGATAGCCCGCGGGAAAGTACCATAGATCGCCCGCCGCCACATCGTCGAGGAACATCTTTCCATTCGGTTGCATGATTGAGACACGCGCCTTGCCGGTCAGCATAATCGCCCACTCGTTGGCTGTATGCCAGTGCAGCTCGCGAAAGGAGCCCGCGGTCAGTCGCATATTTACCCCAGCCAGATCCCGGGACGGTGGCAACTCCCGCTGCGTCACCTGCCGCGTCCAACCGCCGCCCTGGAGGCGCTTCGGAACAAGATCGAACGAATGCCAGATGGGGCCTGGATTGCCATGGTCGGTGAAGGGCGGAATGTCCGAATCGGGGTTTTCAGCCTGCAACGGACGGTTTTCCGGCCCGGGATTGCCCCTGCTGTTTCCCGTTCTTCCCGCAAGCTGCTCCTGACGGTTCTGCGCCATCGCCGCCACATTCAGGAACCCTGCGCCCGCCAGCGCGGCGGCGCCTACGAAGCGACGTCGTGACAGTGCGGTATTTTCTGACAGGGGTTTACAGAGGCTCGAAGGTATAACGGGGATCTCGGTGGGCGATGTTGCCATGACGTTTCTCCTCTTGCTTTTACGCGATGTCTTCCGGCCGCTCGAGTTGGGTCAACCGATCCCCGAACTGCCCTACACCTCGATTAGAGCTCGGGGAGCGCTATAGCGATCACTGTATGTTTGCATCTCAGTGATTGCCTGCGGTTATCACTCGCGACAGCCATCCTGCATTGCCGATGCCCTCTCAGCGATGCCCTATCTGCCTGGCAACCTCGACCAGACGCGTGATCAGCGGCGTTTCGCGTTCTTTCAAGAACGCCACGCCGATCTCGGAATAGGTGTCATGGTTGTCGAGTACTTTTGTGGCCAGGAGACCGCGGTGACGCTGCGTGATGCCGCGCGGAAGAATCGCAACCCCGAGCCCGGCTGCCACCAGGGCCGCGGCCGTATCCATTTCGCCGGTTTCCTGCACCACATGGGGTGTATATCCCGCGGCGCGACAGAGGCCGGTCCAGGTCTGGTAAAAAGCCGGCGCCCATCGTTCGCCATACGCGATGAACTCTTCCCCCGCCAGATCGCTCACCTGCAGATCCTTTTTCCTCGCCAGCCTGTGATCTTTGGAGAGAGCAATGGCAAAGGGCTCGCGATGCACGAGCTGCATCGCGAGCCCCGCCTCGTCCAGGGGCAAACGCAAGAACCCCACATCGATCGATCCATTGCGAAGGGCGTCCACCTGCCCCACGGTGGGCAGGTTCTTCAGCTCATAGCTGATCTTCGGATAGAGCTTGCGGAAGGCAAGGGCGACCGCGGGAACGATGTCCAGCGTGGCGGAGGCGACGAAGCCGATGCGGAGGTGGCCGGCATCGCCGGCCGCGATGCGGCTCACCCGAAGCTCCATCTCTGCGATGAAATGCAGCAGGGTTTCGGCATCGGCAAGAAAGGCCTGACCGGCCGGGGTAAGACTGACCTTGCGTCGATTGCGAAGAAACAGTGCGGCGCCCAGGCTCGCCTCCAACCCGGCGATCTGCGTGCTCAGCGCGGGCTGGGACAGGTGCAGCGCGCGCGCCGCACGGCTGAAGTTGAGCGACTTCGCCACCGCCAGAAACGACTTCACATGCTTGATTTCCATGGCAGCCTCGTCGAAGTGGCTGTACAGGGTCTGTAAAGGGCCCGAGCGAAATCGCCGTAGCACCCCAAACGCAAAAGTACCCCGCCCTTTGTCAACGTCGACAAAGAACGGGGCACCCATTCTTCTTCGTCTTCTCTACGAGGATACCTAGGCCATCCACCGCCGCCGTAGCACACCCATCCCGCCGAGCAAGCCCGTCCCGAGCAGCAGGAAAGAGGACGGTTCGGGAGTCACGGACGAAGAGGTCGCCACCGCGCTCACCGAGTCCAGGTCGAAGTCGCCCTGGTCGTTGCGACTGGTGAAGGAAAGCGTGGTGGACGGGCCGGCCGCCGTTCCCGAAAAGCTGTACAGCGTATACGCATCCGCTGCCACGTCCGTCTCGGAAAACAGGGTCGCACCGTTAAACATCACGCTGAAGGAATTGGTGTACGGGGTCAGCTGGGTGGTGTCGTTCAGCAGCGCGAACTCGATGTTGTAGGTGCCCCCGGCCGTGGTGGCCAGGGTTTGGGAGAGCGTGGTGGACGCGCCCACACTGCCCAGAAAGGCCTCGAGATTTCCCTCATACGGCGTGGTGCCGATGGCAAAAGGATTGCCGTTATCCACACCGGAAAACAGGTCCGTGGTGGTCGTGCCGGTCCAGCCGGTGAAGTCCCCGGTCTCGAACCCGCAGTTCGAGACCAGGTTGTTAGCGGCCCCGTTGCAAACCTCCGCCTTTGCCGCAAGAGCGCCGGGCAGGGCAACGAGAAAAAGAGAACAGAGAGAAATCAGTTTCCGCATGGGTTTCGTCCTTGGGTTGGGTCCTTATTCTTTGGTGCTCATCTTGTTGCGACAGATCTTGTTGCGGCGAAAATTTGTTGCGGCGAAGACATCGCCCGGTCCCGCTTACCGCCCTCTCGATCGAGGCCGGCATCAGCGAGCCGTGGCGAGTACCGTCACATAGCGCGTCCACGCGTTCACGAGGTTGGTGGTGTTGGTGGTGCCGATACCCGTGGCGAAATCATAGCCCACGGTCGTGCGATAGGCCGGCGCCAGCGTGGTGTCGCTGGTCGAAAGCACGCCATAGGTGCCACCGCTGATGTAGCAGTTGAACGAACCCGTGCAATTAACCGCCATGTCCCCCTGCGTTACATCGTAAAACACGCAATTGGAGCCCACCTGGTTGCCGAGCGACGAGTTGCAGCTCGCGTTACCGGTATCGCCATAGGCCTGGTTCGCCAGCGCATACAGCACCGTGTTCGAGTTGCCCCAGATTGTTCCGGTCGATTGATTGACCAGCGCCTGAATGCCCGCCCAGATCGGGCTCGAGATCGACGTGCCGCCAAAGCCCGCCCAGGAGGACGGATCGCCCGTGCACGGCGTAAAGCTGCCGGCGGGGTCCGAGATGCAGGTCGCATAGTACTCACCCCAGAAGCCGTTGGAGGCCATCAGCGATACATCGGGAACATCGCGAACGCCGTCGCTCGGCACGCCGACCAGCTGCTGCCACAAGGGTTTCGTGTAGCCCTTGCAGGTGCCGCTCACCACGTCGCGCGTCGCGGTTGCACCCGTCGCGCAGCCGCTGGGACCACCGCTGCCGCTGGCCGTCGTGTGCAGCGATGAGGTCGCGTTGCAGATGCTGCCCGGACCCGTGCGCGGATAGCCATAGTAGTCGGTCAGCAGTTCGCCGGCACAGGAATCATTCCATGGGATCTCCGGAATATAGGAGAGCGCCGTCCGGAAGTTGGGCAGGTTGGTGTCGCTGAAGTATGTGCCCTGGCTGTGCAACGCAATGTTGCCGTAATCGGTGCCGCCCACGGAGATGTTATAGGGCGTGGAGGTGAAGCCGCTCACCTGGATGCCGTGCGTGGCCACGCTGCGGTTGGCATCCGCGCTCGCCGCACCCTCGTCTCCCGAAGAAACGAACACGGAAACGCCTTCGGCCGCCGCCGTCGCATACAGGTTTCTGATGTACAGGTTCTCCGTCGCGCCCAGCGCCGTTTCGGTTTCGCCATAGCTGATGCTGACGATCCTGGGCGGATTGGCGCTCTGGAGCAGGTTCGCCAACGCTAAAAAGCCGCCGAATTGTGCGGTGTCGGCGCAGGCCGCGTTGATCAACGCCGCGTTGGGCGCGGCCGCGGTAGCCCAGTCGACATCGATCGCCGCTTCGGCATCATCGCCATTGGCGCCCGGCGCGGTGCAGGTGTTGGAGCCTGCCGGGTGAGCCTGCGTCAGCGTGCCATATGGGTACGCCTTGTTCAGCCCGAACACTTTGCGAAACACCTGCCAGTCGCCGAGGCTGTACTGGTCCGTGTCCTCGATCAGGACAACCGTCTGCCCCTTGCCGGTGATGCCGGAAGCGAGCAGCGGATTGAAGTTATAGATCGTCTGGAGGTCGGCTGCCGAAAGGTAGTTATAGCCGCTGCCGCCATTGCCTTGGCGGATGCCCTGCACCGCAGCCTGCGTGCGCGGGTGTGAAAGCGCGTGCGGCATGAAGTTGTGGAGCGAAGCAATGCCCGAAACCACGGGGGCCAGCCCCTCCGGAATCTCCGGATCGCTCACATTGGCAAAATGCGCTTTGCCGTTCACAACGAGGTCGTGGATCGCCGTATGAAACGTCTGATGTACCAAGCCGGCGGTGCCGTTGAACTCCACAACAAGCCCATCGGGCGAGACCGAATTTACGGAAAAGCCCTTATCCGTGAGCCACTGACTGACGTGGGCCAGATCGCTCGCGGACGGCCCGAAGTTGGTGCCGATCTCCGCATTACTGAGCCATTTGTGGAAGTTTGGCGACTGCGGATTGTGCAGATCGGCAAGGTAACTTTCAAATGCAGCCTGGTTCTCGTCCGAGCGGTGCAACACCAGCTGCAACCCCGTCATGGGAGCAGAGTCGGCACGGGGACCCCGATCGTTCTCCGCTGTTACCTCCGGCCGCACGTTGCCGGTCACCTTCACCGTGTGCGCCTCGTTGATGGTTCCCGAAAGAAAACTCTGTTTGTGGGCCTGGGCAACACAGACATTTGCGGCAAGCCCGGCAGCCAGGGCAAGCGCAGAACGCATGAAGGGGAAGAGACGGCGGGCCATCAAAGACTCCTGGACTCTAGGTGTTACTGGCAAGCATTACCAAAGGGTGGTACTGGGAATGCGTCCAACGTAGCACAAAAGAGGGATGGACCTGAACAGAAATCTTTCGGCCGGGGTAAACGAAATGCAAACTTCGCCTAACCAAAGAGCCGCAAAGCCTTTCGGCTTGTGATCGACTGGGTGCCCCATGGATCGGGAGCGCTCCAAGAACCGGGTATCCCACAAACCGGGTGCCCCATCCTTTTCAGCTCACCGCAGAGGGCGGGGTGCTCTCCATGCCCAGCCCACGAACCCTCACGAAGCCCCCAACCAGCCAGGCGCCTCCTGTGTTTGGGGACCCGTCACATCCTGAGCGACCGCATCAAACTTTGCGAAAGGGGTCCCAGCGGACCACCAAAGAGGGCACGACGATGAAAGCATCGGTGTTACACGAATACGGCGACGCATCCAGGCTGCGGTACGAGGACTTCCCCGACCCCCAACCCGGTCCGGGGGAGGTGCGCGTGCGCATGTTGGCCGTCAGCGTTAACCCGATCGACTGGAAGATGCGCTCCGGTACCGACAAGGATCGCTTTCCCGTGCAGTTTCCCGGCGTTCTGGGCCGTGACCTTGCCGGGGTGATCGAGTCGCTTGGCCCCGGCGTCAACGGCTTTGCTGTCGGGGACAAGGTCTTTGCCCTGGCGATGCACACCTATGCCGAATTTTGCGTGGTGCCCGCCGCCGCGCTCGCACGCATTCCGGAAGGCCTCGGCATGACCGACGCCGCCACGGTTCCGCTCGTGGCGCTTACCGGCGACCAGTTGATTCGCCTCGCGACGGAGGTGCAGGCCGGGCAAACCATCCTGCTCACGGGTGCTACCGGCAGCGTGGGCCGCTGTGCCCTGCTGGCTGCACTGGAAATTGGAGCGAAGGTCATCGCCGGCATTCGTAAAAAGCAGATGGACGAAGCGATGGCCCTTGGGGCCGTCGCCGCGATCAATCTGGAGGAGGACGCCGACCTGGCCCGCCTCGGCCTGCTGGATGGCGTGGCAGACACGATCGGCGGCAAACTCGCACCCAAATTGCTGGCCAAAGTCAGACCCGGCGGCCTGTATGGCAGTGTGCTGGGGCCGCCGGCGGACGCCCTGCTGCACCCTCTGGTTCGCATAAAGGCCATGAGCGCGCAGCCCGACCCCGGGACGGTCGTGCACTACGGCGAGGCGCTCCGCGACGGCCGGTTGAAGCTGCCCATCGGGCAAGTCATGCCGCTCGCCGAAGCCGCCGCCGCCCAGGCTCTGGCGGAAAAAGGCGGCACGGGCAAAATCGTCCTTGTTCCCTAGTCCTCGTTCCCTAGTTCTCGTTTCCTAGATTGTCTTCCCCAGCGACATACCGGGTGCCCTACGCATCGAAGCCCCGGGCTCCCCACCCTTCGCGGCTTTTTGCGTTCCTCTACAATCACCCCTGTGATCGCGCATCTCCGCGGACAGATCTTCGCGAAAACCCCCGCCACCGTCATCCTTGATTGCGGCGGCGTTGGGTATGAACTCGCCATTTCTGTGGCCACCTACACCGAGCTCGGCGATCCGGGAACCGGAGCCGCGCTGCACGTGCATACTCATGTACGCGAAGATGCGCTACAACTCTTCGGCTTCGGAGACCTCACCGAGAAGCGCCTCTTCGAAAAACTGCTCACCATCGCCGGCATCGGCCCCAAGCTCGCCATCACGGTCCTCAGCGGCATCAGTGCCGATCGTCTCATCGGGGCCATTCGCGGCGGCGATCACGCCACCCTCACGAAGATCCCCGGCATCGGCAAAAAAACCGCCGAGCGTGTCGTACTGGAACTGAAAGACAAGCTCGACGGCCTGGCTGGCTCCGCCCCAGCCAGCGAGCCCGCCCGCCCGTCGCTGGGCGCGGTCGCCGAAGATGTGCTCAGCGCCCTGACCAACCTGGGCTACTCACGCGCCACCGCCCAGAAAGCTGTCGAAACTGCCGCAAAAATTCCAGAAGCCACCACCGACTTCGAACGCCTCTTCCGCGCCGCCATCGCCGCCGTCCGCTAGCTCGCTAGCCGCACGCTCTCCTATCCTTCACCGAAAGGCTCCCGGAAACCAAAAGCACCCCGCCCCTTGTCAAAATCGGCAAAGAACGGGGCACCCAACCACCACGAAGAACGTAGAACGTACAACCTAGAACGTACAACCAACCACTACGCCCGGCGCCGATACCTTACCGCAAACTCATACCCCACGTTCGCGGGGTACAGCGCCGCCACCAGCCGCAGCCGTTCCGCCAGGGCCCCGGGCGCCAGCAGCGGGTAATCTCGCTCCCGCAGTTCGCTGTAGTCCACATCCAGCGCCAACGACAGCAGATAGATCGCCAGCGCGTCAGCAAAGGCGCTCTCCACAAAGGCCTCCCGCTCTTTTTCATCCGCAACGACCGGTGCCGCCGCCGCACTAAGGGTTTCCAGCGCCGCTCCCGATCCAAATGAGCGATTCGTCAGCAATGTCAATGGTCCCCGGCCACGCCGTGGTCCTGCATTCGGAGTCACCGGCGCTTCAGGGTTTATCGGCTGCCCCAGCGCCAGATGCCGCGACTCCCACGCATCCAGGCTGGTTTCCCCGCGCACCTGGCTCTGCGCCTGCCGCCACGCCAGCTCCGTAAATGCCGGGGGGACCCCCGCCTCGTCCGTAAAGGCATGGGCGACGTTGATAAAGAACTCAAAACTTAGCGCAAAGCGGTCGCCCATCAGCCGCGTGGAGATAAATACGCCCCGATGCCCGCTGCCCAGTTCGCGGTCAAGCTCCACATTGCGGTGGCAGATGGCCGCCTCGCCCAGATCCTCGGTCCACGCCGGGGCCACCATCGCCTGGTCGGACTCCCCTTTCGGGCGACGCGTCAGCGCCTTCTTGTCTCTGAGCTCACGTCCTTCGGGTTCGCGTCCCTCGGTTCCTCCGGCTCCGGTTTCTCCGCCTCCGGAGTCTCCGCCTTCCGGTTCACGCAGTGCCAGCGGCACGAAATAATAGGTATTGGTCTTCAGCGCGCCCGCAATCGTCGCCGGCACAGCCTCCAGCATGCGGTCGAGGTCCGGCGCCGGTACGCCCGTTTCCCCGTAGGTGGCAAAGCGCACCCCGTTCGGCGACCGGCGCACCTCCGCTTCGCGTGCCACCTGCGAGGCACGCACAAGACCTGCCCCTGCATTCGATCCTGCCATCGCCCCGTCGCCCATCCGGTTATTCTAAATGGAATGGCTACACTCAACCATGTCGACCGGGCACGTCGTGAAGGATCCTTGTTCGGATTGCCGCTGGGCGATCTCGGCTGGTTCCAGTCGTTGCTCATGGGCCTCGCCACCGGCATGGCCGCCTTTTTCCTCGCCACCTTTCTCGCCATCGTGGTTCTGCTCCTGTATTCCGCCACGAGCCACCACATGCCCGACTTCGCCCTCACCTACAAGCGCGTCGGCCTGCCGGTGGGCCTCGTCGTCGGCGCCCTGGCCCTCGGTTTCCTCGGCTTCCAGTACATCCGCCGCATCGTCCGCAAAGCCCGCGGCCGCTAGCGTTTCCATCGCCGACGCCTGGGTGATCCCGGCAGGGCTCTGCTTGCAGCCCCACCGGCAACATTGTCCAAGCGCTGGGCTTGATGATATTGGTGCTGTGTCCCGCCAGGAGCTGTTCATGCAAACGACAACTGTTACTGCTGCGTTCGGCAAGCCAAGGCTTGGCGTTACCATGCCACTCTTTCAGCAATTTCTGTATCAACTCATACTTACTTGCCTCCCTGTTCTTATGGCCTACAAGTGGCAGGGTCGAGCCTATGATGCCACGTTCCTCGCCGAGAGCATGTGGTTGGTTCCACTCACGTTTCTCTTCGCCCAGGCGTGGTACGCCACACGCGCTCTCTCCGGACGAGCGCAGCAAGCCACTTCTGTCTCGGGGGACTATGTGGCCTTCGGGACGCGATACGCTGTTTTTTGCATAACGCTCACCGTAGCCATCGGCCAGATCGCCACAAGGTAAGCGGCCGAACGATTGATGCTAAAACCCGAGTGGCCCATGCTTCACGGCGTGTTGCCTCGAACCAAAATCACCCGCCCTTTGTCAAAAATCGACAAAGCACGGGACACCCGCTTCATCTTCTCTTTCAGTTCCGCCAAGCGTCATACGGCTGTCATACTGACCACACACATTCCTCCAGGAGCTTGTCCTTGATGCCCCTCGTGCCCCGTGCTGTCCGTCGCCGTACGTCCATCGCCCTCGCTGCGCTTCTCACCGCATCCTTGCCCCACACCGCACACGCAGCTGAAAAGAAGAGGGCACCCGACCGCGACTCCGCAAAAACCACCCCCAGCTACGACGCCCCGCAGCCCGCCACCGAAACCCTCGACCTCACCATGTACGCCCGCATCCGCAGCGAAGGCCTCCAGCACGGCAAGGTGATGCAGTTCGCCGAAGCCCTGGACGACGGCATCGGGCCGCGGCTCACCGGCTCGCCCAACATGGCGAAAGCGAACGCCTGGACCCGCGACACCCTCACCGCCATCGGCCTGTCGGACGCCCACCTCGAGGATTGGGGCGAGTTCGGCATGGGCTGGCAGCAGATCAACACCTGGGCGCGCATGGTCTCCCCCGACCCCGAACCGCTCTGGCTGCAGGCCGCGCCCTGGTCGCCCGCCACCAAAGGCCCTGTCACCGGCGCGGTCGTCTATGTGCCGCTCACCGATGCCGCCGAGCTCGACAAGCTCAAAGGCACGCTCGCCGGCAAAATCGTCCTCCTCGGCGCCACCCGCCCCACCCCCGACCTCACCGAGCCGCTCTTCCATCGCTACACCGACGCCGAACTGAAAGACATGGAATCCTACGAGGTCCCCGGCGGGCGTCGCACCGGTGCGCCCACCCAAACGCGCGAGCAGCTCCTCGCCGAGCGCCGCCGCCTCACGGCGCTCCGCCAGCAGGCGCTCAAAATGATGGCCGACGAGGGCGTCGCCGCCATCCTCACCCCCAGCCGCGATAGCAACAACGGCGGCGGCACCGGCATCATCTTCGACGACAACGGCGCCAACCTCTCCACCCCCGCACAGGACCCCGCCCACCGCGTCACCATCCCCAACGCCGTGGTCATGATCGAGCACTACAACCGGCTCGCCCGCATGGTCTCGGCGCACGTGCCCGTGCAGGTCGAGGTCAATATCGACACCAAATTCACCGGAGACCACGAGCACGGCTTCGACACCGTCGCCGAGATCCCCGGCACCGACCCCCAGCTAAAAAAGGAGGTCGTCATGGTCGGCGGCCACCTTGACAGCTGG
The DNA here is from genome assembly GCA_964249695.1 of uncultured Acidobacteriaceae bacterium. Lineage (GTDB taxonomy): Bacteria > Acidobacteriota > Terriglobia > Terriglobales > Acidobacteriaceae > EB88. The sequence continues at coordinate 855 of CAXUDF010000001.1, read as the reverse complement.
ATCTCCGGCACCGGCGCCACCGACAACGGCGCCGGCACCGTCATGGCCATGGAGGCCGTGCGCATCCTCAAGGCGCTCGGCGTGCCCCCGCGCCGCACCATCCGCATCGCCCTGTGGAGCGGCGAAGAAGAGGGCCTCTTCGGCTCGCAGGGCTATGTTCGCCAGCACTTCGGCACCTTCGGCCCTCCGAACCCGCCCGACCCCGCCGGCACGCCGGGCTACCTCGCCCACCATGGCGCCCTCACCACCACCAAGGAATGGGAAACGCTGGACGCCTACTACAACCTCGATAACGGCACCGGGGAGGTCCGCGGCATTTACACCCAGGGAAATTTCGCCGTCGGGCCCATCTTCCGCCAATGGATCGCGCCCCTCGCCGATCTCGGCGTCACCACGGTCACCTACCGGAACACCGGCGGCACCGACCACCTCAGCTACGACGCCGTCGGCCTGCCCGGCTTCCAGTTCATCCAGGACCCGATGGACTACGAAACCCGCACGCACCACTCCGACATGGACACCGTCGACCGCCTCCATCCGTTTGATCTGGAGCAGGGCGCGATCCTCGAAGCCATTTTTCTCTGGAACACCTCGCAGCGCGAAGCCATGCTTCCCCGCAAACCCTTCCCGCACCCGGAGCTCGACCGCACCCAAACCGCCCCGCTCCCCAACCTCTACCCCAACGCCCAGGTCCCCACGCCCGACAGCGGCAAACCCGAAGCCCATTAAAGCTTTCCTTCTCGCGCGAAAGACGCGTCCCGAAGCCTTCATGCCGGCGCCCAAGGACGCGTCCAACGCCCTCGTTCCAGAGCCAAAGGGCCCCACCCCAAGCTCTCGTTCCAGAGCCAAAGGGCC